>CAMJJT010000003.1 GCA_946406195.1 uncultured Bacteroidales bacterium | reverse complement strand
AGAAGAAAAAGTACTGCCGTTTCAAGAAGAGCGGAATCAAGTACATCGATTACAAGGATCCTGAGTTCCTGAAGAAGTTCCTGAACGAGCAAGGCAAGATTCTGCCTCGTCGTATCACGGGTACTTCGTTGAAATTCCAACGCAAAGTAGCTCAGGCAGTTAAGAAAGCACGCCACTTGGCATTGCTGCCTTACGTAACTGATATGATGAAGTAATCGTTTAATGTTTAATGTTTAATGTTTAATGTTTAAAGATTAAAAGATTATGGAAGTAATTCTGATTCAAGACCTAGCTAATCTGGGTTTCAAGAACGACATCGTAAAAGTACGTGACGGCTACGGACGCAACTATCTGCTGCCGCAGAAGATAGCAATCATTGCAAACGAGTCCAACCGCAAGCAACTGGCAGAGAACCTCAAACAACAGGCTCACAAGGCAGCAAAGATCCTCGCAGACGCTCAGGCACTGGAGGCTAAGCTGGCAGAGACCGTAATCGAGGTTAAAGTAAAAGCAAATGAGGACGGTAAGATCTTCGGAACCGTAACCACCCAGAACATCGCAGACGCTCTCAAAGCACAGGAGATTACGATCGACAAGAAAGTGATCACCATCGCAGAGCCGATCAAAGAGTTGGGCGAGTACACGGCACAGGCTCGTCTCCATCGTGAGGTGAAAGCTGAGATTAAGCTGAACGTTGTAGCTGAGTAAAAGAAAAGTTTGAAGTGGTTTGAAATAGTTTGAAATGGTTAACAATGTCAAACCAGCGAAGCTCAAACAACCTCAAACAATGTCAAACCAGCGAAGCTCAAACAATGTCAAACAAATTTAAATTCATTTAAATTATGAAAAAAGGAATTCATCCCGATAACTACCGCGTAGTAGTTTTCAAAGATATGTCTGACGGTACTCAGTTCTTCAGCCGCTCTACAGCTGCTACCAAGGACACGATCGAAATCGACGGCGTTCAGTATCCGCTGATCAAGCTTGAGATCTCGAACACGAGTCACCCGTTCTACACCGGTAAGTCCAAACTGGTGGACACCGCAGGTCGTGTGGACAAATTTATGTCTCGCTACGGCAATCGCACTCGCAAGTAATGCGAGAGTCTATCGAGGGGCGAGCTTATGCTTGCCCCTTGATTTTTTTTAAATCAAAGACGGTATTACGTAATTACGGTATAACGGTATAACGATAACACTATGAACAACACACATCTTTGGCGTGCCCTCGGACGCAACACGCTTATCTCAATCGTATTGTTTGGAGCCTTGTTAGGGCTTCTGTGGTTGGCGGAAATGATTTTTCCGGAAGTTAAATTACTCAAATGGCACGATCCCGCTTGGGTAGTAGGCATCCCTGCCTCTATCATCGGCGTCGCATATATACTCACCGTGCGCGATCCGCACAACTACACCGGTTTCTTCGCCGGACTGATCATGTCGGTGCTACTCGGTATTCAGTTCTTATTGCAAGACCAATACGACAGCGCCTTCCTCTTTTTCTTCGTTTTCATCCCATTCCAATTGATGTCCATCTATAAATGGAGTCGCAAGAAAGACGAAGGAGGAGCCAGTTTTGAGCCTAAGTTCCTCGACACGCCGCGTCTCTTTCTGTCGGTAGCGCTGTTAGGGTTCATTACCGCCGGCGATCTTATCATCAATCTATACGCAGCCCATGGTTCGCTGTCCTTGCCCGAAGGGTGGAGGGAAGGGCTTGCGCTCTTGCTGAACGGATTGCTGATCTCGTCGTCGTTCCTCGCGAACTACTGGCTGATTTACCGCAAGACGGACTCGTGGATCTATTGGCTTATTTATAGCATCGCCGGAATCGGGCTGTTTATCATCCTCGGAAATGTATTTTCCATCGTTCTCTTCACGTTCTTCCTTGTGATCAATTCGATGGCCGGTATTGCTTGGGTTAAAGCCACTTCTAAGGAAAATCTTAACTGGGCTAAGATTTTCGTTAAATAGTTAAAATGTTAAAACGTTAAAAATGATAAAAAGAAAACAAGACACCGTATTAAAGGTCGCAGAACCTGCGGAGTTGATGGATTTTCTGCTCGCGAAGATGGGAGGAATGGCGAAATCGTCCGTCAAACAACTCCTTGGTCAGCGACGCGTCAAAGTAGGAAATGCCGTTCAGACAAGGCATGATTTCATGCTGAAGAAAGGCGATGTAGTGACCGTCAGTTCGGGTCGCGGGAACAGCCAGTTGAACCATCCGAAGCTTAAGATCGTGTATGAGGACGATGATCTAATCGTCGTTAATAAGCAACCCGGGCTGCTGACCGTAGCTGCTACACCCGGTTCGTCTGAGACGACTGCCTACTCTATCCTGCGCGCGTACGTAAAAAAACAGAACGCGCGCGCAGGCATATACGTGGTACACCGACTGGATCGAGAGACAAGCGGATTACTCGTTTTTGCGCGCTCTGAGGAACTGCAACATTATATGCGGGAGTACTGGCGTGATCTGGTCACGGAGCGAACGTATATTGCACTGACGGAGGGATGTTTGGAGCCCCGCGAAGGACAAATCAAGTCATGGTTCACCGAGGATAAACGCAATGCGATGGTTTATTCCTCGCCTGTGGATGACGGAGGGGATTTGGCGATTACCAATTATAAGGTGCTCAGAACAACCCCACCCCAATCCTCCCCACAAGGGATGGGGCCTCTCCCCTTTGGGGAGACGGGAGGGGTTTATTCCCTCGTAGAGCTGCACCTCGAGACCGGGCGGACAAACCAGATCCGTGTACATCTTGCTTCCAAAGGATGTCCGGTTGTAGGCGACCGAAAGTACGGTCACGGCAACGAGTCTTCGCCCATCGACCGGCTTTGTCTGCACGCTAAAGTGCTGGCTTTCATTCATCCGGTGACGGAAAAAACCGTCCGTTTCGAGTCGCCTGTACCGAAAGAATTTAACCATGTATTGATGTAATAGTGGGGCTCAAAACCCATTATAAACGACCAACGACAAAAATAGAGAAAAAGCGCTCAAACTGGCGCTTTTTCTCTATTTTTTCTTGCTTTTCCGTAAAAAAATCGAAGAATTCCTCAAAAAAGTGATAAAAAAATTTGCGTATATCATATTTTTGTTGTAATTTTGCGGCGTATTTTTTCACGCACTACGTGGAAGAGTGAATTTTGGGGTCCACGTCGGGGAAGTGTCCTTTAAAGTGCGGAGGGTACAGGACATTAAGAAATAGCGTCTTAAACGCGCTTTGTTTTGACTTACAGAAATCTGGTAAATTTCACAAAAGAGTTACAAAACAATGCGACACTAAGATGCCTATGGTATGTATATTTATACATGTGCGCGCGAGGGCGCGTACCTTAATTATATTATACGTACGGCGTGGGCTACGGTGTTGCTGTTTGTAACGAAAGGCAATACCAGAGCCTCTGTAAGTGGAACGGCAAGATTGCAGTCCCGCTTTCATTTTTTTTAGCGGACTTCAATCTTTGAAGCTCCGCTTTTTCTTTTGTTTTCCTTTAGTGAACATGCATAGGTACGAAGGTAAAGTTTTTTTTGTATCTTTTTGTATCTTTTGTATAATTCCTCCGTACCTATGCATCACTTTGGGATAATTTGGAAGTATAAAATAAATTAAAAACAACAAAACCAATTTATAATTAACGAGGGGTAACCCTCAAGTATTAACTTAAAACTAAAAACAAAATGAGAAAATTTTTCTTAATTCCGCTAATGGCGTGCTTTAGTTGCGTCATGGCATTTGCTACCGTTCGTACGGCAGGCACGTATCAAGAGTTGCAAGACGCACTCACTGATGCCGACTGTGACGAGATTCAGCTGACAGCTGATTTCGGTTATCCGACTAATGGTAGTGGCCTTATTAACATTACCAAATCGGTAACTATTGATGGTCAGAACCATACAATCAGTGGTTATGGATCGCGTGGTGGTAATAATACTACTATCGCTATTAACCAAGGTGGAGCAAACTTTGTAGCTGTTACCCTAAAAGACCTTACCATTCGCAATGCCGGTGCTGCAGGTCGTCCTATCGAGTGCCGTGGTAAAATGACTTCTTTGACGTTGAATAATGTAAAGGTATATGCTACCGGTTCCGGTAACTGCCAAGGTATAACGATTGGTGGTAATCAAGCAACTGCAATGACGCTTAACATGACGAATTCGTTGATTGATGTTACTCAACGCAACCAAGCCGGTGAGATTACCAAATCCGGCAGTTATGCTATTATCAGTTTCAACCCGTACAATGCTACTATTGACCATTGTACCTTCTATGCTTGGGCAGGTCTTTATTTTAGAGAGCCTAGCTCTTCAGCAGGTTCTAGAGGCTCAGTTGTAAACGTTGAAAATACAGCTTTCCATTGCTCTAACTACAATAGCGGAGAGACTAACTCATTCGGTGGATTTGTTTGCCAAGATGATGGTATCACGATTACTGCTACAAACTGCACGATGGAATCCAGCGCATTAGGAGACCAAGCACAAGCGGTTCTTCTTGCTTCGGGAGGTTATATGCCGGCAGGTCGCAGAGTTCAACCTATTTCGTTGACTCTTGCCGGAGATAACACCCGTATCATTATGGATGGTGCTTATTATGGCAATGTTGATGTGAAGGCTGTTAAGACTTTCGATAATAATACTTGGTATTACTACGATGTACATGGATATGGTCCTCAGGGCTATGGTATCGTTCCGTTTAGCGTAACTATGACCGGTGGTACTTACGATGTTAATCCTATGTACTATCGCCATGTAACTGCTGTGAATAGAGATGGAGACGGCAACCCGATTATGGATGGTGATAAATATTCTGTTCAAACACAATCTCCGATTATTCCGGCTGGATATGCTATTGTTACGGTTAAAGACGGTGACAAAACCCTTTACCGTGTTACTAAGAGTGATGTTTCTTATGACATCAATGGCCAGTATGAGACTTCTGAGGCTGGTGAGAACCCGACTACTTCTTTCGTTGTGGAAACCACTGATGATCAACCGATTGAGTTGGTAAACAATGAAACTAAAGCTGCTTATGTTCAAGTGCGCGACAATGGAGACGGTGATGCAACTGTGCTGAAGGTTGGTAAAGTAGAAAATGAGACTCCGGTAGACCAAACTCTTATTGTAAACAATGGTTTGGACGTACAGGGCGAATCGCAGGTTGTTGTTCAGTCCGGTTCTACTCTCCAAATTGGTGAAGGTGGTATTGTTACCGAGAAACCGGAGAACATCGTCATCAATGCTGATGAGAATGGTGCAGCATCCTTGATTATGGATCCGGCTATCACTGTTAACCAGACTCCGAACCTGACCGTTAAGATGAAAGCTAAACAGATTGGTTGGGAAACTATTGCCGGTGACAAACACTATTTCTGGCATCGTTTTGCACTGCCGATTCAAGAGTGCGCTACTTGGGGCAAATATCCTAACAAGAGCACTTATGTATATGGCTGGAACTACACGACTAACGATTGGGAGCAATATGGTGCACTGACCCAGATGGTTCCGTTCCAAGGTTACACTCTCTCTGCAGACTATGAGCACCTCGGCGATGTAGAGTACACCTTCACGGGTCAATTGGCAGGTAACACCAACAACGCTCTTGAGTTCCAACGTAACGGTTATAACTTCTTCGGTAACAGCTACACCGGTTATATCAGCATTCTTGCTTTGGTTGACCAGCTGACCGGTGACAACAAGATTGATGGTTCTGTTTGGGTATGGAACAGCGAGAACCAAGCGTACTTTGGTGTACCTTTGAAAGGCCTGCGTGATAATCCTGGGGCATACGAAGATTGGCAGAAAGAGATTGCTCCGATGCAGACCTTCATCTTGAAGCAGAATGGTGCAGAGAACGCATCTACCGAGCTCAATTATGCAAGTGCAGTTTGGGGCAACCCGCGTTACAACAACGTAGCAGCTCCTGCTCCGCGTCGTGCAGAGGCTGATGAGACGACCCGCATGCGTATTGTGGTTACAGCTCAGAATGGTAAGAGCGACTTCGTAATGTTCACCGAGGATGGCAAGTTCACCGATGAGTACGAGAATGGTTATGATGCATCCAAATATATGAACGAGGGTACACTCAACCTCTTCGCTACCGTTAACGGCGAGAACTACACTGCTGTAGCAACTGACAACTTGGAGGGCAAGACGCTTACCCTGAATACGAATGACGAAATCGCTTACACTATTTCCTTCAAGAAGGTAAATGGCGAAGAGTATGCTCTCCGTGATAACGCGACCAATAAAGTAATTGCTATCGAGGAAGGCGCAACCTACGAGTTCGCTGCTCAGCCGAACAGCACTGTAGAAGGTCGTTTCGAGATCGTTGCTGCTGCTAAGATGCCGACCGCTATCGAGAACACTGAAGTAAAAGCAAACGCTAAGGGTATCTACACGCTCACCGGTCAATACCTTGGTGAGGACTTTGAGGCAGTTCCTGCTGGTGTATACGTTGTAAACGGTGTTAAGATCGTAAAATAATTAACTTTAAGCAATTTGGGGCGCACGCCGAAAGGCGCTGCGCTACCAAATTACTCTTCTTATGAAAACGTATATAACACCCAATACAGATTGCATCGAATTACGAATGATGGGAGCTATCTTGCTTGAGTCTGGAGAGGGACAGCAACAAAATCCTACAGATCCTGATCCGAATAAGGGGTTGGCTCCTAAGAAAGTATTCTAATTAAAGTATAAATACTAACAAAAGAAATAATAGATTATGAAAAAACTATTCATTTCCATGATGGCTGCTGTCATGAGCCTTTCGGCTGTAGCAGACGTCACTACTACCGCTAATATCAAATTGGTAGGTAGTAACACCACCTACGCAAACTACACCTTGCGTCTAAAAGAAGATGCTAACCGCACCAATGCTTACGAGAGCGGTTATGATGTAGAAAGTATGATGAGCCTCTCCAACCCCTTCAGTGTGTTGGTTTACGGTCTCGTAGGCGATAAGAACTGCGAGGAAGTAGCAGCTCAGAATCTGGATGGACTGCAGATCGGTTTTACAACCAACATGGTGGACGCAAGCTATACCCTTCAGTTCAGCAATGTTTCTGGTCGTGAACTGAAATTATATGACCTCGTAGAGGCAACTGAGACTGTTATTGCAGAGGGAGAATCGTACAACTTCTCTGTTGAACCTTCTCAGGTTGGTCAAGTAGCTGTTACTGACCGTTTCGTGATCAATTATGTTCCGGCTCCGGTATATGCAGCTGAGGTAACGACCAACGAAGAAGGTTTGGCTACTTTCTCGTTCTCTTCGGATCTGCAAGCAGTTGAGAATGTGAAACTCTATAAAGGCGCTGTTGGCGGCGAGACATTAACTTTAACGCAGGTTGACTATGTAAAGGCTGGTGAAGGCGTTATCGTTTACGGCGAAGCTAACACAACTTATCACTTCAATGCAGGTACATGTTCTGCAGATTTCGCAGGAAACGAACTCATTGCTTCTACAGCATGGGAGTATCCACACGCTAACAAAGATATCTTCGTTTTAAATGGTAACATGCTCTACCTCTATGAGGGTGAGACCATGAAGCCTAACAAAGCTTTCTTGCAGTTGGCTCATAGCAACAACGCACCTCGTCGTATCTCACTTCGCTTCAACCAAGAGCAAGGCATCGAGGACGTAGCTGAAGAAGTACAGGCTGAAAAGTTCGTTGAGAACGGTCAGGTATTCATCCGCCGCGGAGAGGATGTATATAACCTCCAAGGTCAAATTGTAAAGTAATTCTGTGACATCTAGAACTACTATAACAACTAGAATGACAATTAAAACTAGATTCACTAACACTTCTAAATGTAATTGAATTATGAAAAAGACTTATATTGCTCCGAATACGGAGATGGCAACATGGGCTTCAATGGGTTTGATGCAAGACCCGGTTATCGGTTTTGCCGCTGCTTCCAGTGGTACCCCGACCGCAACCTATGACCAAATTGACTAATCATCATTGGATGATAAATAAACTTCATCTTAATATGAAGTAATTAGAAAAAGTTTTTTCGTTCGGCGTTTCTCTTTGGGAAAAGGGGAACGCTTTTTCTTATTTTCTTGCATATATCGGAAAAAAGTTGTACCTTTGCATCGTCTTTCGATAAGCGATTTAAAATAATGGTCAATCATCAATATATAATTACTATGAGAAAAATTATTTCCTTGGTTCTGGGTTCGTTGTTCCTTTGTACGGTCAATGCCGCTCCGCGGCGCGTACACACGATAGGGGACAGCACGATGTCGGATTACAAACCTGCCGCGACGCCCAAACGCGGATGGGGAATGTACCTTCAGGTGTTCTTTAACATGGACTCCATCGAGGTCAATAACCGCGGTAAGTCCGGTGCTTCGACCCGCACTTTCTATGAAACGGACAACCTCTGGCCTTCCGTCAAACGGCAGATGAAAGACGGCGATTACCTCATTATTCAATTTGCGCACAACGACGAGAAATGCAAAGGTGAAGATGTGTATGTTCAGAACGCCAAACTGCGCGCGGAAGGCAAAGATACCCTCACGGATATGCGCGGTACTGAGCCGAACACGACGTATAAACAATACCTCCGTAAGTTCGTTAACGAAGCCCGCGAGATGGGCGTCAAGCCGATCCTTATGTCTCCCATCTGCCGCGCGTACTTCAAGGACGGAAAGATCAACAACGAAGGAAGGCATAATTTAACGAGTGAACGAATGAACGAGTTAAAGAATGAAGGAGACAAAGATTATGTCCGTTGTATGCGCGAAGTAGCAGAAGAGATGGGTGTGCCGTTCCTCGACATGACGCAGAAGAGCCGCGAGATGTACGAGTCAGCCGGACAGGAGACCTGTATGAAGGAGTATTTCAACTGCGGCGACAAGACCCATACCGGACAGGGCGGAGGATTCCTGAATGCCCATCTGGCATACCTGCTGATCAAGAACAATCCGAACCTGAGTGAGTTGCACCACTTGGTAGCATTGCCGCCTCTGGACGTCAGCGTCGCTTACATTCGCACAATCGAAGAGAAAGGTCGGAAGGAAGCCTTCAATGCGCAAGGTACGCCCTATAAAACGACCATTAAGAACGCCAAGACGAAGAACATGAAACTCGTCAAAGGCAACTATACCCCTGAAGACGGGATGTGGCCTGCCGGAGAGATTGATGAGGTAGCCAACCGTTATATCCAATATTCGATTACAGCGGAGAAGAAGAAAGGTCTCGTCATCGAGTCTATCTCGCTGCCCGTTAAAGCGTTAGGCGGACCGGGAATGAATATTCATATCAACTACGGTTTCGGCGATGAGTTCCGCAATGTGACCACTATTTACGAGAACACCGCTCTGCCTAAAAACCAACAGATAACCGTCTCTCTGAACTATCCTATTCTCGTTCCTGCCGGACAGACGCTACATATCCGCGTTCTGCCGTGGTACGACTCCAACGGCAAACCGCAAGGCAAGAAATTTCTCCAATTAGGAGAAATGAAAATAACCGGTAAGCGATTACAATAATCGAAATCACGAGATTCAAAACACAATTAAAGCCACCCGAAAAGGTGGCTTTAATTTTGAGTAAACGTTAGACGTTTATGATTAATAACTTGTGCGCTGCGTAGCAGCGTAACTGATCTTCAGTGCATAAGCGCGACGTAACTCCTGCTTGATATCAGCGATGATACCCATCTTGGTATCTTTGTCCGCCTTGATCGAAACAGTCATCAATCCTTGCTCAGACTCCTTCATGGACGAACGCTCGTTAACGATATATTCGCCAATCTCTTTCGTCTCTGCGAAAGCGTCATCGAGCTGGATACGCGTCTCAGCACCATACTGCTTGCGGAACTCCGCCGTCGGCGTACCGACGTAGATATAACGCACCAAGGATTTCTTCTCCAGCTTCGTGAGCTCAGTAGCCTGTGGGTTCTTGAACTGCACTTTATAGCTAACCTCTTTCATGGACGTAACAGACATGAAGAAGAACAGCAGCATGAAGATAATATCAGGGAGAGACGACGTATTGAGCGCCGGCATCTCACGTTTCTCATTTCTACGTATCTTAGCCATATTAGTTACCGTAATTTTTAGGTTCAGCCTCTGAAATCTTCTGAGGATAGATCTTTTGGATCTGTTTCTGTTGATCCTCGTCGAGTTCGTTATAAGCTTTGTGGAAATACTTCTGCGCGCATTCTTCACGCAATTCATTATATGCCGCTACCAGTTCATTTTGCACCTCCAGATATGCTTGGTACTGCGTATCCACGTCGTTTTGAACGGAGATGACGTGATCCTTGGTGTATTTAACCACACCGAATGGAGCGCCGAAATCCTCCTCCACGAGCTTCGGATAATAGTCCACATTCTGTTCGTTCTTAATGAACTCTTTGGCACGTTCGCGAAGTTGCTTCACATCCATCAACTGACCTTGCACCATCAACTGGTTAGCCGAGTTGATCTTGACTACCAAGAGGTTGCGCTTGTTGATATCCTTATCCTCCACTTTCTGGTCGGGCGGAATAGGCGCAGGCAGACGGCGAGCCAGTCCCTGGTTCACATCCATAGAGGTAGTCACCAGGAAGAAAATCAGCAACAAGAACGAGATGTCGGCCATTGAGCTGGCGTTAATCTGTGGGATTTTCTTTGCCATGATAAATGTGTTTTACTTCGACAGTTTTTTAGTGTAAGCCCATCCCCAGATCATCGTACCGATAGTAGCGAGAATGAGGAAATAACAAGCATAGATAACAGCATCAGCCAATTGAGCCCATGCGCCCTCGTTATCTGTTCCTTCGTAGCCGATAATGTTGATCTTCTCGGGGCTACCTGCAAACCAGCAGATGAGCGCGAGCGCAACAAAACCACCTACGACACCAAGGGTCATATATGCTTTGCGACGGTCGGTCTTCCAGTTGTTAGCAAAATCTACACAAACAACGCAGAGAGTAATCAGCACTACCAGCGCTACCAGAATGTAGACCCATACAAGGAAGGCATCGGTGAAACGCGGGATATCCAAGAAATCACCGGCTACCTCCAGACTACCGTTCGAGCCGCCGAGGAAGAACAACGCGATAAACACGATGCCCAAAGCCAGCAACGACCAAAGGGTAATTTTAGGTAATAATTTATAATTTTTCATAATGCTCAGAATTTGTAAAATAGTTCACGCGTGTGCGCGTACCTTATTATTTTTTTTCTTATCTCGTCCAAAGACTCGAACGATTAAGAATTATTTCTTCTTCTGGGCAGCGTCGTACTCTACTACGATATCGAGCAAACTAATTGAGCTGTCCTCCATTTCGTTAACCAGACCCTCGATAAGGCTGAGGATGTAGTTATAGAACAACTGAAGAACGATTGCGATAATCAAACCGAGAAGGGTGGTCAACAAAGCGACCTTGATACCACCGGCAACAACGGTAGCCGAGATATCACCCACCTGCTGAATCTTATCGAATGCAGCGATCATACCGATAATGGTACCCAAGAATCCGAGAGACGGAGCAATCGAGATGAAGAGCGAAATCCAAGAGAGGTTCTTCTCCAAGAGACCGAGCTGTACGCCACCATAGGAAGCAACAGTCTTCTCCACAACGTCGATACCCTCATCGTAGCGGCTCAGACCCTGATAGAAGATCGAAGCAACAGGACCACGGGTGTTACGGCAAACCTCCAACGCTTTCTCAATACCACCTTGCTTGAGAGCAGCCTCAATATTGGCGAGCAGCTCTTTCGTGTTGGTTTTGCTAAGCGACAGATAGATAATACGCTCGATACAGAGAGCCAAACCGAATACCAAAGTAACGAGGGTCAGCGCCATGAAGCCAGCACCACCTTCGATGAACTTCGTCTTGAGGGTTTTGTGAAGCGCTACAACGCCACCAGCCTCCTCAGCCGGAGCCTCTGCTACTTCCTCAGCTGCAGGAGCAGCCTCGTCTACTTGTTCAACAGCAGCCTCTTCAACAGCAGCTGCTTCTTCTTGTGCCATTACTACTGCGCTGCCAAAAGTCAGCATCGCCAGCACTGTAAGGGTTGCAAATACTTTTTTCATGAGATAAAAATTTGTTAATTGATTTATTGTGTTTATTGTATTTCGGTTAATATGTGTGTTCTTTTTGTTTTGCGGAGAGACGGGGATTTCTCCGTAATCCCCACAGTCTGCCACGGGCATCCTGTGCAATCCTTTGACCATGTTTGCCCGCTCAAGCAAGCTTGGACGTTCAAACCTTGTCAAAGTCTTGCGGAGAGACGGGGATTCGAACCCCGGAAACCCTTTTGGAGTTTACACGCTTTCCAGGCGTGCCTCTTCAACCACTCGAGCATCTCTCCTTTGCGCAAAAGCGCTTCAAATCAAAATCGGCTACAAAATTACTACAAATTATTGAAATACACAAATTTTTTTGCAATTATTTTTTATTTTCTCACATTTTAAGCGTTATATTTGCATATATCAAAAAAAAATTGTACCTTTGCACCCCGAATAAATGAAAAAATCGTAAATGACTAAATTGTAAATGTCTTTATGTTTATCATCGGCATTGCGGGCGGTACCGGCTCGGGCAAAACAACGGTAGTCAAAAAACTCATTGAGCGCCTTCCGAAGGGCGAAGTAGTGGTTATTCCCCAAGATTCGTATTACAAAGACAGCAGCAATGTGCCTGTCGAGGAACGCCAGAACATCAACTTTGACCACCCTGACGCTTTCGATTGGGCATTATTAACCAAGCACATCGCTACCCTCAAAGAGGGCAAACCCATCGAGCAACCTATTTACTCCTATATTACTTGCACGCGCTCGGAAGAGACCATTCATATCGAGCCGCGGGAAGTGATTGTAGTAGAAGGCATAATGGCGCTGCGCGAACCTAATATGCGCAAACAGATGGACCTCAAGATATTCGTGGATGCCGATGCAGATGACCGTCTCATTCGCGTCATGAAACGCGACGTCTTAGAGCGCGGACGTACAGCGGAACAAGTCATTGAGCGTTACCAACGTGTGCTCAAGCCCATGCATGAGCAGTTTATTGAGCCCTGCAAACGCTTCGCAGACGTGATCGTGCCGCAAGGCGGACATAACAATGCGGCGATAAACATGCTCGCGAAGTTCGTCAAGCAACAACTTGCGGATAAATAATCTACCAAAGTTGGTCGATGGGACATGTTCTTTCCTCTTTTCTGGACATACTTAAAAATCGGGACCTTCACCCTTGGTGGAGGTTATGCGATGTTACCCCTTATTCAACGCGAAGTAGTGGATCGTAAGGGGTGGATTGATGAGGACGAGTATCTGAATATGATCGCCCTTGCCCAGGCTGCGCCCGGGTTGATTGCAGTCAACTCTGCTATTTTTATAGGATGGCGTGTGGGCGGATGGCGTGGTGTTTGCGGCGCCGTTTTAGGTGCTGTACTTCCCTCTTTCCTCATTATACTGGCTATCGCGATGATTTTTCAAGATTGGAAAGAGATTCCGGCAGTGGAAGCCGCTTTCAAAGGAATCCGGCCTGCTGTAGTCGCCCTCATCGCGGCGCCGCTCTTCAAACTGGCGAAGTCTGCGATGAAAGCAAAAGGACAACAAACAAAAGAAAAAGGACAGAACGCTGTTTTTCTGTTGGTTTCCTTAGCCGCAGCTCTGTTGATCTGGCTTGGACATGTGAACCCCGTTTGGGTGATTCTTGCAACCTTTGTGATTACTTTATGCTCTATCTGGCTCTCTTCATATCATTCTTCAAAATAGGCTTGTTCGGTTTTGGCGGCGGATTAGCAATACTTTCATTGATACAGATGGAAGTAGAGAATCACGGATGGATGAACGAGCAGGAGTTTGTAGATATCGTTGCTGTCAGTCAAGTGACGCCCGGTCCTATTGGTATCAACTGCGCGACGTACGTAGGCTATACAGTAGGAGGTTTTTGGGGCAGCGTACTGAGTACATTCGCCATCGTGCTGCCGAGTCTAATAATCATGCTTACTATTTGTAAGGTTTATTTCCGGCTACAAACGAAATATCAAGGAAATCCTTATTTCGAGCAGACCCTCAAAATGCTACGTTTCACAGTAATCGGTCTCATCGCTTCCGCCGCACTCCTGCTTATCAAACCGACTACGTTCATCGACTCGACGAGTTGGATCATCTTCGCTGCTGTATGTATCTTCACTATACTGCCGCAACTCTATAAAAATAAAGTGACTGAAACGCTCAGTCACCCTATTCTACTCATTCTGTTTGCCGGATTAGCAGGCTTGTTAGTCTATTCTCTCTAACTTGGCATGAGTCAGCAGCAAGGTCTTCGTTCCCTGCTGGTCAAAAGCTATCTCAATCTTATCATTCTCGGTCACTTCATCGCGATAAACGCGTTTGACCGTTCCCTGTCCGAACACGCGATGAGCCACGCGGTCGCCTGTCTTCCAATCGGATTGCATCGCCGTTGTTGCACCCACGACAGGGGTCTTCGGGGTAGTCGGATTGATCGAAAATCTCGGAATACTAGGAATACTCTGATTTGTCGGAACACTCGGAGCCGCCGTCCGTGCCTCAAAATACGTCCGGTCTATATCTTTCAAGAACCTGCTCGGAGAGTTAAACATCAACTGTCCGTTCCGAAATCGCTGGCGAGCATAAGTCAGATAGCACCGTTCCATCGCACGGGTGATCGCCACATAAAGCAGTCGGCGCTCCTCTTCAATCTCATTGGGTTTAGTACAAAACTGCGAAGGGAAGAGATTCTCCTCCATACCGGCTATGAAGACAATCGGAAACTCCAGTCCTTTCGCAGAATGAACGGTCATGAGCGTCACTCTTTCCGTCGTGTCTGCCAAGTTTTCATCTTGGTCGGTTAGCAGACTCACTTCGCTCAAGAAATCGGTAATCGGCGTAAAATCAATCCCTTCTTCTTGGCGCTGCGCCACAAACTCACGGATGGCGTTGAGTAATTCCTGAACGTTCTGCGCACGGTCTATTCCCTCCGGTGACATATCTACCGCTAAAGCAGTCAAGACGCCTGTCGTCCGAAGGGTCTGCTCCGCAAACGTATAAGCGTCTGTCTCTTCACTCAAATGGCGCAACGAATCCATCAAAGTTGCAAACGCGCGCAATCTATTCTTAGTAGCCGTAGCTACTTCCAAGCCGGTATTCTCCGGAGCCCGCATTACCTCCAAATAAGCGCAACCATTATCAATTGCGTTGGTTGCCACCTTTTTCATGGTTGTATCACCAATACCTCGTCCCGGAAAACCTACTATACGCAGCAGTGCCTCATTATCACGCGGATTAACCGCCAAACGGAAATAACCCAAACAGTCCTTTATCTCCTTACGCTGATAGAAAGACGTACCGCCGTAGATGCGATAAGGGATATTCAGTTTGCGCAACTCATTCTCAAAAGCACGACTTTGCGCGTTCGTTCGATAGAGCACGGCTATATCGTCATAACCGTATTGTCCGCGCGCTTTGCTAATGATAGTAGCCACACCGAGTGCTTCGGCGCGATCGTCCATATAAGCCTGCAAACGCAAAGGTTGACCTTGCTCCTTCTCAGAAAAAACAGTCTTTTCTATTTGATGGAGATTCTTATGAATGAGCGAGTTAGCTGCATTCACGATATTCTGTGTAGAACGATAATTCCGCTCCAGTTTGAATAACTTGGCATTCGGATACTGGAGTTGGAAATTCAATATATTCCGGATATCCGCGCCACGGAAGGAATAGATACTCTGGGCATCGTCCCCCACCACGCAGATGTTCTGTTGAGGTTCCGCCAATCTGCTGACCAAAAGGTACTGCACATAGTTAGTATCCTGGTACTCGTCCACTAATATATATCGGAACATGAGTTGCAGTTGCTCTCGCACATCCTCATGCTGATCCATCAAGCGAAGCGTATTCAACAACAAATCATCAAAATCCATGGCATTAGCCGCCCGCAAACGCGCTTGGTACAGTTCATAGACCGATGTTATCTCATACATCCTTGCTTCTCTATCAGCCTGCAATAACTCACGATTCATCCCATACTGCGCCGGACTGATAAGATTATTCTTCGCCATAGAAATGCGTCCCAAAACGGCAGTCGGTTTGTATATCTTCTCATCCAGTCCGCGCTCTTTACAAATCGCTTTGAGGAGTGATTTGCTGTCCGTGGTATCATAGATAGTAAAATCCCGTGTGTACCCCAAGAGCTCCGCATCCCTGCGCAGCAGTTTGGCGCAAATACTATGGAAAGTACCCATCCATAAGTACCGTGCATCCGTACCCACCAATTTTTGGATACGTTCCTTCATCTCGCGCGCGGCTTTGTTAGTGAACGTGAGCGCTAAGATATTATTTGCCGGTACCCCTTGCTGTAATAGATACGCTATCCGATACGTCAGCACACGGGTCTTGCCAGACCCTGCGCCTGCAACGATAAGGGAGGGGCCCTCAGTATATACAACCGCCTCGCGTTGCGTACTATTTAGTGCGTCCAGAAAATGCATACTAATACCGCCGAATAGCTACCAGATGGTGTGAATATTCGCCCTGTTCAGCAGAGAAAATACCGGTTTCATCAAGTTTTTCCACTTTCACCCGACCTGAACAATGAATCACTCGTTCCGGATCAATAACAATACCCACATGACTTATCCGACCATCCTCATGATCGAAGAAAACGAGATCTCCCGCTTGTGTTTCTTTGAGTGAGGCAACCGCATCGCCCTGCTTCGCCTGCTCAGAGGCGTTGCGCAAGAGGTTCTTTCCGAAAAGTCCCATAATGGTCTGCGTGAAACCCGAACAATCCATCCCCATCGCATTCTTCCCTCCCCATAAGTACGGGATATTCAGGAAGAAACGAACCGCTTGCATTAGATTCTCTTGGTTCATCGCAAAAGGTTGCACACGCACCATACTCGGTTCTATACGGAATCCCACTCCCAACACCTCAAAACGTCCATCTTTATAACGAACGAGTTGCGTACCGGCAGTCAATGGGATGGTTTGTCCGTTATTCTCACTCACGGCATAAGCCATAGGGAAAACAACCCTTGCTGCAGATGATAGATCCTTAGAATAGGTTCGATATTCATCGTCCGACATGAGCGTTATCATCTTTGCGTCTACCCACCCTTCCTGACCATCAGATAGCAATTTGACCCGATTCCATCGAGGTTTTTGTTCCAATACAGTGCATAATTCGCCGAAGAGCATCTGAGTACTCTGTTCTGCGACTTCACGAGGTTCGGTTCGTACCGGTACGATACTATGTAAAGAAAGGGCTACCATACTTCCTGCGGATGGTCAGATTCTTTTTTCGGATAATCAATCGAGTAATGGAGTCCGCGACTTTCTTTTCGTTCTATAGCCTGTCGGGTAATGAGATATCCTACATTGATCATGTTACGCAACTCGCATATTTCCTTGGTTGCTTTAACCCGTTTGAAGAGATCCTCTGTTTCTTCGTATAGTAAGTCAAGACGTTCCCATGCCCTGCGCAGACGTAAGTTCGAACGGACAATTCCCACATAAGTGGACATAATCTGCCCCACTTCTTTCACGTCTTGGGCTATCAATACACGCTCTTCATTAGTCAACGTTCCTTCGTCATTCCATTCCGGGATTTGTTCGTTGAAATCGTAGTTTTCTATCACCGACACACTATGTTTAGCTGCTGCATCCGCATAAACGACAGCCTCAATGAGGGAGTTAGACGCCAAACGGTTACCGCCGTGCAGACCAGTACATGAACATTCTCCCACTGCATAAAGACGATGAATAGATGATTGACCGTCCAGATCCACCTTGATACCTCCGCACATGTAGTGCGCACAGGGCGCTACGGGAATATACTCCTTCGTGATATCAATGCCTATAGAGAGGCACTTGGCGTAGATATTCGGGAAATGGTGTTTGGTCTCCTCGGGGTCTTTGTGCGTCACATCGAGACACACATGATCAATCGCGTGGATCTTCATCTCGTTATCTATCGCGCGAGCCACTATATCGCGAGGCGCGAGAGACAGACGCGGGTCGTATTTCTGCATGAACTCCTCGCCATTCGGAAGCCTCAATATACCTCCGTAACCGCGCATAGCTTCGGTGATAAGGTAGGCAGGATGCGTTTCCGCAGGATTATACAGCGATGTAGGGTGGAACTGCACAAATTCCATCCCCTCTACTTGTCCTTTCGCGCGATAAACCATAGCTATACCGTCTCCTGTAGCTATCTCCGGGTTGGTAGTGGTAGCATACACCGCTCCTGTACCACCCGTTGCCATTAACGTTATTCGGCTCAGATAGGTATCTATCTTCTGTGTCTCCGGATTGAGGATATATGCACCGTAACACTCTATATCCGGCGTGCGGCGCGTCACGCGTACGCCCAAATGGTGCTGAGTGATTATCTCTACCGCAAAATGATTTTCCAGCACTTCGATATACGGGTTTCGCCGCACCGCTTCCATGAGTCCGCGCTGAATCTCAGCACCCGTATCATCGGCGTGGTGGAGGATTCGGAACTCCGAGTGTCCACCTTCGCGATGGAGGTCGAATGCTCCATCTTCCTTTTTATCAAAATTAACACCCCAGTTAACCAATTCCTCAATTCCTTTTGGGGCGTTTCGCACTACTTGCTCTACAGCCGCCGGATTACTCAACCAATCGCCCGCTACCATCGTGTCGTGGATATGTTTATTGAAATCATCGACCAACAGATTAGTAACAGAGGCAATGCCTCCCTGTGCTTTGGCGGTATTCGCTTCCTCCAAAGTTGTTTTACAACATAATGCGATGCGGTATTTACCGGATTGCGCCACTTTGAGCGCAAAACTCATTCCGGCTACGCCACCACCAATAATCAAAAAATCAAATTTATTTACCATATTTTCTATCGTGCTTTACATAAGGCAAAGATACTAAATTTTGCGCCCCTAAAACGCTTCATCGCTTTCAAGCAACTCCGCATGGTCTCTCCGGTAGTTAACAAATCATCCACTACCAGTATATGCTTATGATAAAACTGCTCAGGATGATTCACAGCAAAGGCATTACTCACATTATGCTTGCGTTCTTCTCCCCGTTGCAGTGCCTGCTTAGGTGTATTCCTCTCTCGTGTAACATGGATTGTATCTATCGGCAAACCAGTTACCTCGCTGATACCTCGAGCAATATATTCCGACTGATTATATCCCCTTTCACGCAGTCGTTTAGGATGCAATGGAATAGGAACAATTACATCGATTCCATCGAAGAAATCCGCGTATTGCATCTCCATAGCTGCCAAGCGTCCAAAATGATAACCGATCATCGGTTGATCGGCATACTTCATTGCATGAATAGCCTGCTGGACAGGATGATCTTTCTCATAAAAAAGGAAAGCTGCTCCGCGTTCCAAATGCATCGCTTTCTGAGAAGAGACAAGGTCATACACATCTCCCACCAAGGTCTGCTCAGTACTATTACCACGAAGTTCAGCCTGCTCCGTTCGAGGCAAAGAGCTGAAACAGTCTTCGCATAATCCGTCACTATAGCCCCCGCACATTGGACATGTACGGGGGTATAGGATTGAATATAGGTTAGAGAGTAACACCGTTTTTGAAGATAGCTATCTCGTGATAACCATTCTTCTCGTTGTTGGTCTTCGTTCCGTTAGCCACCTCAATAACGAAGTCTGCAAAACGCTTTGCTACCTCGTCCATCGGTTCTCCTTCCGCAATAACTCCGGCATTGAAATCAATCCAGTTCGGTTTATTGTTATACAAATTCGAATTGGTAGAAATCTTCATTGTCGGCACATACGTACCAAACGGCGTACCGCGACCGGTGGTGAACAATACCATATGACATCCGCAGGAAGCAAGTGCTGTGGAAGCCACGAGGTCGTTCCCCGGAGCAGAGAGAAGGTTGAGCCCCTTCACTTGCAGACGCTCGCCGTAAGGCATTACGCCGCGAACAAGCGACTTGCCGCATTTCTGGGTACAACCGAGGGCTTTATCCTCAAGGGTCGATATTCCTCCGGCTTTGTTACCCGGGGACGGGTTCTCACCCACCGGCTCACCGTGAGAGAGGAAGTAGTCCTTAAAGTCATTAATGAGAGAGACGGTCTGGTCGAAGAGACCACGGTTGGCACAACGGTCCATAAGAATCGTCTCCGCGCCGAACATCTCAGGTACTTCAGTCAGCACGGTCGTACCGCCTTGCGCTACCAACCAATCGCTCAGACAACCAAGAAGCGGGTTCGCCGTGATTCCACTGAAACCGTCACTACCACCGCATTTGAGACCCACACGTAGTTCACTCAGAGGTACTGCCACACGCTCGTCTTTCAGCGTCAAAGCATATAACTCACGCAGGATAGGCATGCAGTATTCCACTTCGTCACCTTGGATCTTCTGGGTGGTAACAAACTTTATTCGCTCTTCGTCAATCTCACCGCAGAACGCTTTGAACACATCCGGTTGGTTATTCTCACACCCGAGCGAAACGACCAAGATTGCACCCGCATTGGGATGGTGGATCATATCGCGCAGGATTTTCTTCGTGTTCTCGTGGTCGTCGCCCAACTGCGAGCAGCCGTAGTTATGGGTAAAGGCGAAAATATTGTCCGCACCTGTCTCCTGACGAAGGCGCTCAGCACACTTCTGGATGATACCATTGACGCAGCCTACGGTCGGGATGATCCACACTTCATTGCGGATACCTACCTGACCATCTTTACGACGATAGCCCATGAAGGTGCGTTTCTCATCGGGGATATTCAGCACCACGTCCTTGGGATGATACTCATATTCCAGAAGACCAGCGAGATTCGTTTTGATGTTATTCTCATTCATCCACGAGCCGGCTTTCTTAGCCTCGCGTGCATGCCCGATCGGAAAACCATACTTGATTACGTTCTCGCCCTCTGCGAGGTCGGCGATGGCTATCTTATGTCCGGCAGGTACGTCCTCGAGGACTGTGATCTTCTTGCCGTCCACCTCAATAACCGCACCGGCGGACTGCGGTTGTATTGCTACCACCACATTATCCGCCGGATTGATTTTCAGAATATTTGTCATATTAGAATAAGCTTTTGATTTTTGCAATCACGTCATCTACCTTGTCCACAGCAAGCATCGCCTGTACGGTCGGAAGCATGCCGATGGTCTCAATCGAGTTGAGGTAGAGCTCTACGAGGTCGGTCAAACCCGGAATCTTATTGAGGTCCTCTTTGCTCTCTTTCCAGATGATATCCGTTGCGCCCAGCACACCTTCAGCCACCTTTCGTGTGTCGCCGGTAGCCCAGAGTTCTTTCAAGAGATCCATGATCTCCTGTGCGTCGTTCGGTTGGATAGGAGCACCATCCTCGCGAACACCTCCCTTGTAATACTCGATGATAGCGGCAAGACCGAGAACCAAGCCTTTCGGCAGCTCGCCCTTGCGCTCCAGATAAACCTTCAAGCCCGGCAGGTCGCGCGTCTCGAATTTCGGGAAGGAGTTGAGCATGATCGAAGTTACCGCGTGATCTACGTACGGGTTGTTGAAACGCTCCAGTACGGACTCACCGTAAGCCTTCAACTCTTCCTTCGGGAGGTTGAGGGTCTCGAGGAGCTCATCGAACATCACTTTGTGGATATATTTGCCTAATACCTCGTGGTTGCAAGCATCGCGAACGATGTTTACGCCGGAGAGGTAAGTAACAGGACTCAGTACGGTGTGCGGGCCGTTGAGGAGGGTTACCTTACGCTCGTGGTACGGTTTCTCGCTCTCTGCGATCAGCACGTTCAAACCTGCCTTGTTAGCCGGGAACTCAGCCTCGAGCTCAGCGATAGACATGTTCTCCGGTTTTTCAATTACCCAGAGGTGGAAAATCTCAGCTTGTACAACGAGGTTGTCGTTGTAGCCTACTTTCTCTTGGATCTCAGCGATATCTTTGCGCGGGAAGCCCGGAACGATACGATCCACGAGGGTGGCGCAAACATAGTTGTATTTCTCGAACCACTCTTTGAAGCCTGCGTAGTCTGCGCCGAAATCATTTTTCCAGAGCTCGATGTACTTGCGGATACAATCTTTGAGATGGTGACCGTTGAGGAAGATCAGCTCGCACGGCATGAAAATCAGACCCTTGGTCGGATCACCGTTGAAGGTCTTATAACGACGGAAGAGAAGTTGAACGAGCTTGCCCGGATAAGAAGAAGCAGGAGCATCGGTGAACTTACACGAATCATCGAAAGTAATACCCGCCTCGGTAGTGTTCGAGATGACGAAACGGATCTCAGGTTGCTCTGCGAGCGCCATGAATGCCCAGTTCTGAGTGTATGGGTTGAGCGCGCGGCTGATTACATCGATACGCTCCAAGCTGTTCACTGCCTTACCGTCCAAACGACCCTGCAGGTTTACGTGATACAAGCAGTCCTGACCATTGAGCCACTCTACCATACCTTTGTCGATCGGCTGAACGACAGCAACCGAACCATTGAAGTTCGTCTTTGCGTTCATGTTCCATACAATCCAGTCCACAAAAGCGCGGAGGAAGTTACCTTCACCAAACTGGATAATTTTCTCGGGAGCGACACTCTTCGGTGCGGTCCACTTGTTAAGTGCTTTTTTTGCCATAGAATTTTGATTTTATTAAATGAAATGATTAATTGCCCATACTTTGCGCTGCAAAGTTACTAAAAAAAAATAACATACGCAAGCGTATGCTATTCTTTAATCGGAATTTCTGCAATTATGTCAATTTTTCCACATCAATCTTGGTCTTTCTTCTCTAAATCATATCGGAAGCCAAGATATATTTTCCAACCCATTGTAGGTCCACACACCATTGAGGCGTCAAAATCGGTTCCATAGGGGTTAAAACCATCTACGATAGGATGCTCTTGCATGAAATTCGTCATATTCTCTGCGCCCACATAGAGGCTACAGGTTCTCCAATACTTCGTGACCTGCGCCATGAGTTGTGGATACCAAGTGAACGGACGATCAAAACCATCGGGCATACGGCTCACCCCGTTAAACTGTGCCGTTACGTCAAACTGCCATTTCTTCAATGGCGTTTGGTAACTGGTTGTGATTACTCCTTTATACCTATTCGTCAATGCTTTCGGGCGTAAACGCGCGATTCCATCGGCACAGATCGTAGTCTGCTCCACATCCGTATAGCGAAAAGCAGCTGTCCATGTCCAACCGCGCAAGACCTCGATAGAAGCTTCAATCTGTGCGCTATGCGCAAACGATTTCGCACCGGGTTGATCTGTCTGATTATAGAGATAGACGGCATGTTTATCCTGATCCATATCCACGATAAGCGAGTTGAGGAAATGCGTGTAGTAATACTCCATAGACAACTGCAGTTCCTTACTTCCCATCGGAATATAGAACGAAGTGGAAAGTCCAGTGTTCACCGCACGTTCTTGTTTTACCTCATCCGCGAGGTGTAGTTTTCTACTGGACGGCAAGATAAACGCATTGTCAGCAATCGCATTCGGACTACGGTATCCCATTCCTACACTTCCACGAAGGGTCCACCACTCAAAAGGTGTATAACGGATATTCATTCGCGGCGTGACAAAGAATCCATAGCGCGTGGAGTAATCCGCTCGCACACCTGCCACAAGAGAAAGAAACTCGTCGTACTTGAGACTATATTCCGCAAAAATACCGGGCACCACCTCATTTCTATCCAATAGGAAGTTATCTTCCAGATGTTGATTAAAGGGCAAATGAAGATATTCACCAAATCGGTCGTAGTTCACAGAAAGACCTGTGCTCAGACGATGGTCATTATCAACCTCTCCACTGCCCTCAAAATTGAGTTGGCAGATCGCATTCACATAGAGGTTGAGTTGGTTAGCTTTCCATTGGCGCATACCATAGAGATTATCTTGATCATGATAACTGAGGGCTGTAATAACTGCTACAGAAGAACCACTCTCTTCATCAAATACATACCCATTCTTGAAATACCCGTCCACGCGCCAAGTATTCAGATTTATTCGATAAGGATTAGCAATCGTATCTGCCATCTGCCCTCCACGACGACGGTCATACAAACCACGGACGAAGGCTTGGAAAGTGTAGTGTCCTTGTTTATAGAACCAACGATTGGCAAGGTTTGCATTTTGGATCTTAGGCATGTCCGCAAATGAATCATGGTTACCATCCATGGTCATAAAACTACCGCCGTAATGCGCTAAAATACCGGTATAAAGATGATCTTGAAGTTCCCAACCTCCCATGATATTCGCTTCGGTCATTGATTCGCTATTCACCATTAGATTGAGACTGAGCGGATTTTGGATATTGGGTTTGAGTAACTCCACATTGATTTGACCGGACGTAGCTTCATAGCCGTTAATAACAGAGGAAGTACCCTTACTGACTTGAATACTACTCATCCACGGACCGGGTATATACTCCAGACCGAAATTCTGCGCCAGACCACGCACTCCGGGCGTGTTCTCCTGTAATAATTGCACATACGTGCCACTCAAGCCGAGCAAGCGAATCTGCTTGGCTCCCGTTGCGGCATCGGAATAAGCGACATCGACTGAAGCATTCGTTTCAAACGCTTCGCTGAGGTTACAGCACGCTGCACGGCAAAGTTCTTCGGAGTTAATTTTCTCGGTATCAAACGCTTCCGTACGACTTTTGACTTTCCCTTTCTTGCGTTGAACTACCGTGACTTCTTCCAAGTTAAAATCACTCGCTTCCTGCGCAAACAGAGGTACACAGGAGAAAAATACTATTGCAAATAATAACCTTTTCACTTCTTTACTTCCTCATCCGCCTGCATTACTTTAGCCGGTTTGTCTATACGCTCAAAGGCCGTAAGCAAGGTCTCCACATCCGTTTTACGATTATCAAAAGTGACCGTAACGGTTTTAGTCTTCAAATCGCAGACGATATCCTTCACTCCTTTTTCCCATGCGATATTCTTCATGATCTTATCGCAGCAACCTTGGCAATGCAGGTCGCAAGCCAGAACCACTTTTTCCTTATACGCCCGTTTATTAGGTGTTCCGTTCGTACGCTCTGCGTGTAGTCCATAGAGCGGGAAAAGGGTTATTACCAACACTAAAAGAATCTTTTTCATACGCTTTTTTTCAAAATCGGGTGCAAAATTACTGCTTTTTAGGGAACTATGCAATACCTAAAAATGGGGATTTTTCAGCCCACATTGAACTGACTTCCTCCGATGAATTCGCGCAAAATGGAGGTTTTAGGTATATAAGAAGCCTCCAAGCCTTCAAAGAAACTGAGGTAGAAGAGTAATCGTTCTGCAATCTTATATTCTTCCGAAGCGGCAGGAACCGTTTGTAATGCGGATTCGACGGAATATCGAATAGCAGGCAGTTCATACAACATAGTTGTATCGAAGCGCGCATTTGCCTCTTTCTTGAATGGTTCGATCCATTTCTTTTCTCCTTCTCGCACAAAGGGCCAAGCAGCGATGGTCATTTGCGGACTTTTCCCACGTGTACGAAAATCTCTACTGATACGTCTTAGGAGGCGATGCACATATGTCGGAATCCATTTAACGCCATCCAACGACACCGGACTCATAGGAGCTGCATAGATCTTAAACTTACACGTTGCATCTATATGTTCTGTCAAAATAGGATTCAAGGCATGGATTCCCTCAATAACCATAATGGTGTCGGGTTCCAAGCGCAAAGTATCTCCTAAATATTCACGCTTCTCCTCAGCAAAATTAAATGTTGGCAGAGCGATTTCCCGTCCGGCAATAAGCGCCTTCAGGTCCTCTTCCAACTGTTTAATATCCAAGGAATAGATAGACTCGTAATCCTTCGTTCCATCTTCTTTGCGCGGTGTAAGCGTTCCATCCACATACCAGTTATCCAGGGATAAAGCCACCGGCTGTTTGCCTTGTTCCAACAACTCCAAACAAAGGCGATGGCTCGTACTGGTTTTTCCACTGGACGAAGGTCCGGCTATAAGGACCACGCGCACTTCCGGACGCTTACAAATCTTACGAGCAATACGGGTCAATTGCATTGCATGGTAGTTCTCTCCCATCGCTACCAATTCAGCGGCATGGTGCGATTCAATCATCTCATTAATATACGCTACACGGCGTTTTGACTTCTCTATCATATAGGATCAATATCTATTATTAATTTCACATTTTTATTCGATGAAAACGACCATATATGGTCAATTGCTTCCTTCAATCTTCTTTTCGCTTCCTCTATATTCGCCGAACTCTCGATACGCAAAGTCAATTCGCGAAGGGTATAGGCTTGGATGCGTTCTACAGACGGGATGATCACTCCGGAAACTCGCTCCCCGAAGATACGCTGCAGATACGCCTGCAGTTGCACCGTTACGTTATGGACACGGAGCGCATTATGATCCTTCATTTGCAAACGAATTATCCGATTAAATGGAGGATAATTAAACATTTTACGTTCCTCTATCTGGTGGTTATACAATGTTTCGTAGTCATGATTTTGCACCATAGCAAGGACCTTATTCTGCGTATCGAAGGTCTGGATCCACACCTCGCCTTTCGTTCCTTTTCGTCCGGCTCTTCCGGCTACCTGTTCTAGCATCTGATACGCCCGTTCATACGCTCTAAAGTCCGGCTGGTTAAAGAGCGGATCCGCATTTAACACCGCCACCAGACGTACATCGTCGAAATGTAAGCCTTTGGTAATCATCTGCGTACCCACAAGAATGTCACATTCATGGCGGGCGAAGGCATTGATAATTTCTTCGTAAGCATTCTTGTTTCGCGTCGTATCCAGATCCATACGTAATACGCGCGCATCGGGAAATAAGGTTTGTATCTCATCTTCGATACGCTCGGTACCTATTCCCACGGCTTTCAGTTCTCCTCCACATTGCGGACAGACAGCCGGAACGGGAGCATGATACCCACAATAATGACACCGCAGTTCATTCTCGCGCTTATGCAAGGTCATCGGCACATCGCATTGCACGCAACGAGGCGGTTGTCCACACGCCATACACTGGATTTGCGGCGCATAACCCCGGCGATTTTGAAAGAGAATAACTTGCTTTTTATCCGCCAAACATTGACGAATCCTATCTACCAAGGGGTCGCTGAAATGCCCGTACATCTCTTTTCTATCGTACTGACGGCGAAGATCGATAAGTTTAATATCCGGCAGTTCCACCCCGCCAAAACGCTCGGTAAGCGTCACTAAGCCATATACTCCTCTCTGCGCCAAATAATACGATTCAATGGAAGGAGTGGCTGTTCCCAAGAGTACTTTCGCGCCATGCTCTTTCGCCAGCACGATAGCCGCAGCCCGTGCATGGTAACGGGGATTCGGTTCTGCCTGCTTATAACTGGGATCATGCTCTTCGTCCACAATGACCAAACCGAGATTGGAGACAGGAAGAAAGATTGCACTTCGCGCCCCAAGCACTACATAGTTATCGGATGTTTGCGATTTATAGTTAGAGATCTGATTGTATCGTTGTTCACGCTCTGCGTCGGTAAACCTACTATGATAAACTATCAGACGGTCACCAAAGATGAGTTGAAGGCGCGAAGTCAGCTGTGTGGTTAATGCAATCTCCGGCACAAGATACAATACATTCTTCCCGGCTTTGAGTTGCGTCTCTATCAGATGTATATATATGTCTGTCTTACCGCTGGAAGTGACGCCATGAAGCAGAACAATATTCTTTCCATTACTCCAAAAATTCCCGATGGATTCGGCACTTTTCGACTGCGCCGGAGATAAATCATGCATCGGTTCAATCTGACCCTCATATGGAAGGGATACCACTCTGCGGCGTTTAGGAGGATTCGTCAGGCGCTTATCTAATCCTACGGGCAGAGCCGCCGCCATCACATCTCCCAAGGCACACATGTAATAACTGCTCATCCACTGCCACAACGCCAACTGCTCAGGCAAGATCGCAGGCGCTGCATCCAGTACCGCCGTAATCGGACGTATCTTCTGCGCAAAGGATTCCTCTATGGGTTCTGTATGCGTACGCATGACTACGCCTCGCACCTCTTTTTTCATTAGAGGCACGAGCACGCGTGTACCAGCTACGGGTAAAGTCAAACCATCCGGGACACTATAGGTATAGCAATCCCGGATGGCTAAAGGTAATATGACATCAACAAGTCTCACTCAGTATTGCCTTGTTATAGCACTCGCGGCAGAGAGGTTCGTAACTGTCTGTCTCACCCAACAAAACGCGTTTGTCGGAATCGACTAAACGATGGCTGACATAAGCTAAATCACCACATTGAACGCAGATAGCATGCGTTTTGTACACATCGTCTGCGATAGCCATGAGAGCCGGCATCGGACCAAACGGCACACCGCGGAAATCCATGTCCAGTCCCGCACAGATGACACGTATACCACGATCCGCCAACTGCTTGCAGACATCTACAATTCCCATATCAAAGAACTGCGCTTCGTCAATTCCCACCACGTCAATATCATCCACCATCAGGAGGATATTCTGACTGCTATCAACGGGTGTGGACTGGATGACATTGCGGTCATGGCTCACCACATCTTCCTCGCTGTAACGCACATCGATGGCAGGTTTATAAATCTCCACGCGTAGCTTAGCAAACTTAGCGCGTTTCATTCGGCGAATCAGCTCTTCAGTCTTGCCACTGAACATCGATCCACATACTACTTCAATGGAACCACGTCTCAAAGACGGCCCTTTTGTGTCTCGCTCTGAAAACATATATGCAGGTAAATTATTTGTCTCAAATTGCGAGTGCAAAGGTACAACTATTTTTTGAAATACGCAAGAAAAATGCAAAAATCTTTTCAATTTTATTGGAACAGGGTTGTGTAAGCCTAACGAACGATGCGTTGTGTTTAAGATGAGATAAGGGTAAGATAAGGAGTAAAGTCTAGGATTCTCTCGTGATTGAATTGTGATAGACCGGTGATTGACGCATAAGGATGGGTAAAAAGTGGTGTTTGACGCTTTTTTTGAGCAAAGATTTGCATATGTCGCAAAAAAGTAGTACCTTTGCAGGCGCAAAGGTTTTTAATCGAATACCAAGGGTATGAGAAAAAACTTTTTCGCGAAGGCGCAAAGGTTTGAGAATGGTTATAAACGATCCAAAAATAGAAAATCCGGTGCTTAAGATGGTTGGCGAGACAGCTGACCAGTTGGGTTTGGAATGCTATGTTATAGGCGGATGGGTGCGAGATTTGATTTTACACCGCCCTTCCGATGACATAGACATCGTAGTAGTGGGTTCCGGTATCCGGTTGGCAGAGGCGGTAGCCAAAAAAATAGGCAAGAAAGCCCATCTGTCCATTTTCAAGACGTACGGGACCGCGCAGGTAAAGCGAGGCGATTTGGAATTGGAGTTTGTAGGCGCACGGCGTGAGAGTTATACCCGAGACAGCCGCAATCCGGTGGTAGAGGATGGCACATTGGAGGAAGATCAGAACCGACGGGATTTTACGATCAACGCGATGGCTATTTGTTTGAATCAATCGCGGTATGGTGAGTTGCTGGATCCTTTCGATGGAATCGGCGATTTAACGCGGTGTCTGATCCGCACGCCACTGGATCCGGATATCACTTTCAGCGACGATCCGCTGCGAATGATGCGCGCTATCCGTTTTGCGACACAGTTGGGATTCAATTTGAACAGCGAGACTTTTGATGCGATCGTGCGTAACAAGGAACGAATCGGAATTATCACCAAAGAGCGTATTGCAGAGGAGTTGAATAAAATTATGCTTAGCCGCAGACCATCTGAAGGCTGGTATTTGCTCGATAAAACCGGACTACTTCCGCTTATTTTCCCGGAGTTGGCCGCCTTGAAGGGAATTGATGTGAAGGAAGGGCGCGGACATAAAGATGTGTTTTTGCACACATTGAAAGTGCTGGACAATATAGCGGAGTTAACGAGTGAACGAATGAACGATTTAACGAATGAACGAAAGGATAAAGTTCTTTGGCTTCGTTGGGCGGCGTTACTGCACGACATAGGCAAACCGAAGAGCAAGGCATGGGATGCGCAAGCCGGATGGACCTTCCGGAACCATAATTATCTCGGCGCTAAAATGGTACCGAAGATATTCGCGAAGATGAAACTACCGCTGAACGAAAAGATGGAATACGTGAAGAAGATGGTGGATTTGCATATGCGGCCGATTCATCTGATTGAAGACACGGTGACAGACAGCGCAGTAAGACGATTGCTCTTCGAAGCCGGCGACGACATAGATGATTTGATGTTACTTTGCGACGCCGACATCACAAGCCGCAATGAAGAGAAAAAAGCCCGATTTCATCGGAACTATCAGCTTGTTAGAGAGAAGATGGTAGAGTTGGAAGAACGCGACCGAATCCGTAATTTCCAACCACCGGTTAAGGGCGATGAGATCATGGAGATTTTGCATCTTGAACCATGTTCGACAGTAGGAGAATTGAAAGCATCCATCAAGGATGCCATATTAGACGGAATCATACCCAATGAATACGAGCCGGCGAAAGCATATCTGCTTCAGTTGGCGAAAGAAAGAGGATTATTATGAAACGAATTAATGGATTTTTGATAGCCATTTTAGTGTCGTGCGCCCAAGTATGGGCATGGACCAATCCGGTTAGTATGCCTGACGTAGGCGATGCACGGATTCGAGTAGTGGGACAGAACGTACAAAACTACCTTTCCAACTTAGAGGCATCGAATAGCTCGTGCGCTACGCAGAGCGATTTTGAAGCCAAGACGAATAAAATCGCGAATGCTTTTATTGCGTTGAAAGCGGATATAGTTACGATTTGCGAGGTACAAGAGGACGATGAGATTCTCGGTTATATCACGGAAGAGATGAATCAGTTGTACGGAGAAAATGTGTATACATATATCACCGATAATATGCGATCCATCGCTCAAAGCGGTAAATACCAAAACCTAAAAGCAGGATATATCTACCGCAAGGACAAAGTGACGCCGCAAGGCAGCAGCACTTCGCCCTACAGTAAATTTCCATACAAAGCCCGAATGCGCATCCAAACATTCAAAGAAAATTCAACGGGTGAACGATTTGTGCTTTCCATTAACCATTTCAAGGCAAAAGACAGCAGTTACGATCAAGGAGAAGCGACTCGTTTAGAAAACGCAAGCAACTTAATCAGCGCACTCAAAAACATAATCTCAGATCCGGATATTCTGATCATGGGAGACCTGAATGCATATAGCGATGAGCAGCCTATTTTGAACCTCATGGAAGCCGGTTATGAAGAGCAGTTATTGCGTTACGATCCGCAAGCGTATTCGTATATTTACGAGGGGCAAAAAGGACTGATTGACCACGCTATGGCAAACAGCACTATGGCGGACCAGATTACCGGAGCACAGGTATATCATATCAATACAGGCGGCGGATATTATTACAAATATTCGGATCACGACGCGTGCGTGGTGGGTTTGAATTTAGGCAAATCAACCACAGGAATAGAAAACAGCACGATGACCAAGGAAAACAAAAAAATGATTATCAACGGTCAGTTATATATCGAATACAACGGTCGCATCTATGACAGTTTTGGCCGACTCATTCAATAAGACATATGGCAGAAGAAAACGAAATAAATTTGGCAGCTGTGGAATACGGCGAAGAGAACATTATCCACTTGGATGACATGGAACATATCCGTCGTCGTCCGGGTATGTACATCGGCAAATTAGGCGACGGCAGTCATTCAGACGACGGAATCTACGTGCTCATCAAAGAGAGTATTGACAACTCTATTGACGAGTTCCGTATGGGCGAAGGAAAAGTGATCGAAGTGGATGTAGAGGACGGTCGTGTACGCGTGCGCGATTACGGGCGCGGAATACCATTAGGAAAATTAGTGGAAGTGGTGAGCGTTCTGAATACCGGCGGCAAATACGACAGCAAGGCTTTCAAGAAATCCGTAGGTCTGAACGGCGTGGGTACAAAAGCAGTAAATGCGCTGTCCAGTTTCTTTGCCGTAGAATCCTACCGCGACGGCAAGATGCGCAGAGCGGAATTTGCACAGGGAAAGTTGACCCATGACACTGATATTCAAGATTATACAGGTTCAGAAAAACGCGGAACTATCATTGAATTTGTGCCGGATAACAGCAAGGGACTGTTTGAAAACTACCATTTCCGCGATGATTATATTGAGGAGTTGCTGCGCAATTACGCTTATCTAAACACCGGTTTGACGCTGGTCTATAATGGCAAGAAATTCGTTTCGAAGAACGGTCTGCTGGACCTTTTGACGGAAAACATGACAGTTAATCCGCTCTATCCGATTATTCACATCAAAGGCGAAGACATTGAGATTGCGCTGACCCATACCGACCAAAACGGCGATGAATACTACTCGTTCGTTAACGGTCAGCACACGATCCAAGGCGGAACACACCAAGCGGCTTATCGCGAAGCGATAGGAAGAACCATCAAGGAGTTCTTTAACAAGAACCAAGAGTTGGCCGATATCCGAAACGGCGTTGTAGGGGCAATCGCGATCAATGTAGAAGAGCCTGTCTTCGAGAGCCAGACGAAAGTGAAGTTGGGCTCGAAAGATATGAGTCCAACGGGCGGCGTGAGCGTGAATAAGTTCGTCAATGACTTCGTGAAGCAGCAACTCGACAACTATTTGCACAAGAATCCACAGACAGTGGATGTGATGCTGCAAAAGATTCAGGACAGCGAGAAAGAGCGCAAGGCGATAGCAGGCGTGACCAAGGCGGCACGCGAGAGGGCGAAGAAGAATCTGGTCAATAACCCCAAGTTGCGCGATTGCCAAATCCACCTGAACGACTCGAAGCCCGTGAAGAGCGCCAAAGATGCGGATGACGATCTGCGTTTGGAGAGTTGTATCTTTATCACGGAGGGTCTTTCCGCTTCGGGTTCGATCACCAAAAGCCGCGACGTGCGCACACAGGCTGTTTTCTCACTACGCGGTAAACCTCTCAACAGTTACGGATTGAGCAAATCGGTCGTTTATGAGAACGAAGAATTCAACTGCTTGCAGTCTGCGCTGAATATAGAAGACGGATTAGATGAACTGCGATACAACAAAGTGATTATTGCCACCGATGCCGATGTAGATGGTATGCACATCCGACTTCTGATGCTGACATTCTTTCTTCAATTCTTCCCGGATTTGGTTAAAAAAGGGCATGTTTATATCCTTCAGACCCCACTTTTCCGCGTGAAGGACAAGAATCAGATTATCTACTGCTATTCGGAAGAGGAGCGCCAGAAGGCGTTGGCAAAAATTAAGAATCCGGAGATTACCCGATTCAAAGGTTTGGGAGAGATCTCTCCCGATGAATTCAAGGGTTTTATCGGTTCGGGCATTCGTCTGGACCAAGTGACACTGCGCAAAGAAGACGCGGTAAATGAGTTGTTGGCGTACTATATGGGTAAAAACACATCCGAACGTCAACAGTTCATTATTGATAATCTGGTGATCGAAGAAGATCGAGTGGACAATGAAGAATGGACAGAATGAAAGCACTCATTATATTCATAGTAATGGCTGCCGTGATCTTGACGCTCATTGAGATTAACGAACGCATTAAGAAGAGGAAAAACATAGGAGAACAGACTTCTCCTGATTCCGAAGACTGCACAGGAAACGCCTGCATGGATTGCAGTCTGATGGATATATGCGAGAAAGAGGAGAAGAAAACCCCACGCAAGCAATAACGAATTTGTACCATGGATACACTTATTTCAATTATCGGCGGCGCGAATGTGGATTTATTAGCCACCTTGAACGATGCGTTCATCGCAGCGGACTCCAACCCGGGGCATATCGATATCGGCTACGGAGGTGTTGCGCGAAATATAGCGCATAACCTTTCATTATTAGGAGCCCGTACACAGCTACTGACCATTTTCGGCGGAGATTTATTCGGCGGATTGCTGCATGACTACTGCAAGCAGCAAGGTATAGATATCCATTTATCCGAACGCAATCCGTCTTTGAGGAGCGGTATCTATCTCTGTTTGAATAACCACGGAGGCGAGATGATTGCCGCAGTAGCAGACACGGACGCTATTCGGACAATCACTCCGGAATGGTTAGCCAAACGCAGCGGAGAAATCAATATGGCGGAGTATGTGGTAGCTGACACCAATATCCCGGAAGATGCTATCCGATGGTTGATGGAGAATGTAACTGCACCGCTTTTCATAGACGGAGTGAGTACAACCAAAGCGCACCGCGTTGTCAATGCCCTGAAAAAGTGCAAGTTACCATATTTACACACGGTCAAGTTCAATCTCAAAGAGGCGCTGGCGGTAACCAACACCATTACTCATGCCGAAGCAGCACAAGCGTTATTAAACATGGGAGTAGCACATGTCTATATCACGATGGGAGCGGAGGGAGTCTATTGCCGCAATGCCGCAGAAGAATGGCTCTTCCCTGCACTTCCCGGGGAGATAATCAACACGACAGGGGCAGGCGACGCTTTTCTCGCCGGCGTAGTGTACGCACATGCCAAAGGTATCAATTTTCCGCAAACGGCGCAATACGGTCTGATGGCAGCACGTGCCACTCTGATGAGTCCTAAAGCCGTTAATCCGGATATCGCGAATATATTGCTATAATGACTAATTGATGAAAAGATGAACAAGTATTTATCTATCTCGCCGGAAGTGGCGAAAGCACTAAAAGAGGGCAAGCCGGTTGTTGCATTAGAATCCACTATCATCAGTCACGGCATGCCGTATCCACAAAACGTAGAGACAGCTTTACGCGTAGAACAAACGATTCGCGATAATGGCGCTACTCCGGCTACTATCGCTATCATCGGAGGTAAGTTGAAAGCAGGTTGTACCCCCGATGAAATCGAGTATTTAGGGAAGAAAGGACAGGCCGTTATCAAGGCTTCGCGGCGTGATCTGCCGGTATTGATTGCGCGTGGAGAAGATGGAGCCACTACCGTTACGACAACTATGATGATTGCCGCCATGGCTGGTATTCATGTCTTTGCCACCGGCGGTATCGGAGGTGTGCACCGCGGCGCACAACAGACCTTCGATATATCCGCCGACTTGGAGGAATTAGCACAGACACCGGTGATGGTTATCTGCGCCGGGGCCAAGTCTATTTTGGACCTTGGATTAACGCTTGAGTATCTGGAGACAAAAGGGGTACCGGTTATCGGCTACGGGACTGAGGAGTTACCGGCTTTCTATACGCGTCACAGCGGCTTTGGAGTAGATTATCGGATGGATACTCCGGAAGAGTTGGCTGCTGCTTTCAAGGCGAAACTGGACTGTGGCTTAAAAGGGGGTATGCTGGTTACCAACCCCATCCCTGAGCAGTTTTCCATGCCGGCAGATGTGATTAACGCAGCCATAGAGCAGGCTCTGGCAGAAGCCGACAAAAAAGGCGTGCATGGAAAACAATGCACACCTTTCTTATTAGCTAAAGTAAAAGACTTAACGGGTGGTGACAGCTTAGCGGCAAATATCCAACTGGTTCTCAATAATGCGCGTTTGGCAGCACTCACAGCGGCTGCAATGAGCCGAATCAGTCTTTAATTTTTCTCGATAGCCTCAGCAATGGAGTTGGCGATAAAAGCCATCTCCTCTGCCGGAAGGCTGAGTTTCGGGTTAGTAAAAAGCATATCTTTCTCCGAATTCATCGGAACTAAATGGATATGCACATGGTTCACCTCCATACCTAAGACAGCCACCCCAACGCGCTTACAACCCGTAGCGGTTTTAAGCCCCTTGGCAACGCGTTTGGCAAAACGCATGAGGCTCTCATACTGCTCATCGGTGAGGTCAAACAAATAATCACTCTCCGGTTCCGGCAGTTTGGGGATAACGAGTGTATGTCCCTTCACCAACGGATTGATATCCAAGAAGGCATAGTTTTTCTCATCCTCCGCTACTTTGTAACTCGGGATCTCGCCTTTGATGATTTTAGTAAAGATTGTCATAGCATTACCATTAATTATCTACGCAATAGTTTAGAGGCTGATCTCAAGGATTTCGTACTCCATGAGTCCGGCAGGCACTTGCACTTGCGCAATATCCCCCACTCTCTTACCCATTAATCCTTTAGCAATAGGCGTCGTAACGGAGATCTTGCCTTCCAGCGAGTTTGCCTCTCCCTCGGTAACGAGTTGATAAGTTTTCTCTTTACCGGTTTTTATAACGCGTACGCGCACTTTTGTCAAGATCTGCACTTCGTCCGTTTTAATATCCTTGGTATCCAGCACGCGTGCCTCCATCAATTTTGCTTTGATGTGTGCAATCTTGCTCTCCAGAACACCTTGTTCTTCTTTAGCGGCATCATACTCCGCATTTTCACTCAAGTCGCCTTTTTCACGTGCTTCCGCAATAGCGGCAATCACACGCGGGCGCTCTACAGTCTCCAATTGTTGGAGCTCTTCTTTCAATTTCTGTAGACCTTCTTCGGTCATGTAGGTTACTGCCATAATATATTAGTATTTTCTATTCAATATTTCCGACGCAATGATTGCCTTGCGTACTTGCTCCATATCCGATAAATCCGGAAGGGTATTTTTATTGTCTTCAGTCATAAAAAAATAAGGCCTTTGCCTCTTTTTGTTTAAAAACGAAAGGAAACTTCACAGCCTCCTTTCGCCATTAAACCTAAACCTTAACTATGAAAATTTATTTGTTTTCGATACAAAAGTACTACATTTATTTCATATGACCAAATTTTTTGATAAAAAAATGCATATTTTGTTGTTTTTTACACCAATTCGCCTTTTAATGTAGCAGCAGAGGCCTCTAAAACACGAATTTTAACGAGATCACCTATCTTCTGGTCAGTACGCGGGAACACCACTGTTTTGTATTGTTCTGTACGTCCGTACATATCATCATGACTTCGTTTTGAGAATCCCTCCACAAGCACTTCGACTACCTTCCCAACCTCTCGTTGGTTCGACTCAAGGGAGAGTTGTGTCTGGAGGGCAATGATTTCATTAAGTCGTCTCACTTTCTCTGCTTCAGGGATATTATCCGGCAGATGCTTCTGCGCATATGTTCCCGGTCGCTCCGAATATTTGAACATGAAGGCGCTATCGAATCCCACCTCACGCATGAGACTAAGGGTCTGCGCATGATCTTCAAGCGTCTCATCATGGAAACCACAGAAGATATCCGTACTGATGGCTGCTTCCGGTAAGATACGACGAATAGCTGCAATTCGCTCCAGATACCATTCCCGCGTGTATTTACGGTTCATTAGTTTGAGGATATGGTTCGAACCAGACTGCACCGCCAAATGGATAAACTTACAGAGATTAGCATGACGGCTGATGGCTTCGAGCGTCTTATCGGACATATCCTTGGGATGGCTGGTTGTGAAACGGATACGCATATCCGGCACTGCTTCTGCTACGATCTCCAAGAGGTCGGCAAAGTCAATCGGTTGACCATTTTCACCCGGGGAATAGCGATAGGAGTTGACATTTTGACCGAGAAGGGTTACTTCTTTATAGCCACGTGCCTGCAGATCACGTACTTCGCCAAGGATCGATTCCACATCACGACTGCGTTCGCGTCCCCGCGTGTAAGGAACCACACAATAGGAACAGAAATTATTGCATCCGCGCATGATGGAAACGAAGCCGCTGATGGATCGTCCTATACGCACAGGAACAATATGGCGATAAGTCTCGGCGGTACTGAGCTCCACATTCATCGCTTTGTGCCCTTGCTCGCACAGCGCAAGGAGGTTCGGTATATCCAAATAGGCATCCGGTCCGGCAACGAAATCAACACCAAAGGTATCAATCAGTTCCTGCCCCATACGTTCTGCCATGCAGCCAATAACACCGATAATGGTCTTTGGTCGCTGGTCGTTGGTCTTCAGCCTTTTCAGATGAGCTTTGAGTTCACGAAGGCGGGATCCCACTTTCTGCTCGGCATTATCACGGATGGAACAGGTGTTCAGAATAATGATATCCGCATCCTCCCATCGGTCGGTCATTTCGGTCTCAGTTGTCTGCATAATAGCAGCCACCACCTCGCTATCAGCGACGTTCATTTGACATCCGTATGTCTCAATATAAAATTTTTTCTTCATTTTTCTTGCATATATCAAAAAAAAGCAGTAATTTTGCACCCGCTTTCGTTCGGGAAGTGGCGCAGCCCGGTAGCGCAACGGTCTGGGGGACCGGAGGTCGCGTGTTCGAATCACGTCTTCCCGACAAAAAGGATGGTCTTTGACCGTCCTTTTTTGGATGACGGATTCCAACCCGCGTGTTCTTATCTCACTTCGTTCAAACGATTATTGCGTCTCCTCGCAATTTTCTCCGCCACTTCGTTCTGTCGATTATTACGAAAATTCGCAATTTTCGAATCACGTCTTCCCGACAAAAAGGATGGTCTTTGACCGTCCTTTTATTTTACTAAGGGAAGATTCACTTCTGCAACGGGGAGTACGTCAATTCCTATGAGTACCGCCTGCATATGTTCATCTTTACGCACGAGTCCTATCCACCAATCGGCCTCGTCCATATCGGCAAATCCGCTTACACGCAGAGCACAACCTTCGCCCAATATCGGCATTTTCTGCAATTCGAAATCGCGGATAAGGAACTGCGAGAAGTTAAACAACGCCACTTCGTACAGCAGTTCATTGAGCGCTTGTTCATCAGCCTGTTTCATACGCAGCAACACTACGCTTGGCTGCTTGCGATCTTCGCTCCATTGCTGGGTTTGCTCCTCTTGTTCAGGTTGTTCTTGGGTAGTCTGGCCACGCTTGTCAGCCAAGGAAGTGGTAGCTCCGCCTTTCTTGCTCTCCATACCCTGTCCCATCATCGCAAGCATATCTTTCGCCATTGCCCCTAACTCCGTATTGCCATATGCTTCCACGAGTTGTTGCAATTCTCTGACGAAAGCATCTTGTCCTTCCGTTCGCGCCACAGACACCGCATTGAGGAAGCAGAAACGAGGCATGAGCGCACTCTGCGGGAAATTAGTTTCCGCATATTGCTTATTGGTCTTCACCTCTTTGAACCGTCCATGCGTATAAGCCGCATAAGTTGCTGCATAGAGCGAATCCTGTTCTGCCAACATACGCTGCATACGGGCAATATACTCAGGATCGTTGCGCAACGCGCGTAACTGCTGTTCTTCATAGATAGCTGCCAATGAGGGATGCCCCACAAAACGTGCTTCCAACTCGCGCAAGATCTCCTCCGCCAGCTGTTCATCCTCCACTTTATCCCGATAGATATAATAGAGGTCCACCATTGCTTGGCGCAAGAGACTATCGCTCACTTCCATTTGCTGCGGCGTACGGGGAATCTGCTGGAGATAATACTCCGGTTTATGAATATCGGTTTCATATACCTGCGTTGGCTGCTTGATAGAATCGGAGGCTAAGAGGGTCGAATCCGTTTCTTCGGAGAATGTCTCTTCATCAAAAGCAACCGTCACTTGCTTATTCTGCCTGCGCCAGTTATCCTCCAGCGCACGGCTACCCCAACGACGACGCCATTCCTGCTGTCCCTGTTTGATCAGTTGCTGATTGTAGAAATACCACTCCCCTTTCTGGAAGGATCCTGCTCCTAACATATTTGCCGTATTGACACTACGCGGCTTCATGCCATCGCGTGCCAGCACCCGTGCATCATCCGCCTGTTTGGTAGAATCCGCTTTTTCGGCGGCAATGAGATCGGCAATAATTTTATCAACTATAGCGCGCTGCTCCTGCTCTGTCATTCCACTCAGACGCTGGAGCGAATCTTGGAGTTGCATTTGGGTATATGCGAGGATAAGTTCATCCAGCACCTCCGAGCGTTTCCTGATGCGGATATAAGTCGGATTATCCGCAGTAAGGATATTGATGGCTTCTCGATAACATGGTTGAGCTTTCGCGTACGCGCGCATATCATAATATAAATCGCCTGCGCGCACGAGCACATCGGCTTTCGACGATCCGGCCTGCGTAGCCTCAGCGATAGCCTTCTCATACATATCCAACGCTTTCGTTGTATCACGGTTAGCCAAGTATATATTTCCCATGGCTCCGTATATTTGATCCAGTTTATCTTTGTACTTGGACTGTTTGGTCATCGTACGCAGTTTCTTAATGGAGTTCTTTCCACCCAGTTCCGCCATACGGATACGGGCATTAAAGTCCATTTCAATCGGCGGTGCCATCCGAACAACCGCTTTGTATGCACTGATTGCTTCATCTCGTTTTCCCTCCATCTCGTATAACTGACCCAGAACATATGAGAACCGAGGACGGTATATCTTCCGTTTCTCAGAGGGAATAGCAAGTTTTACAAAAGGTATAGCGGCATGATACTGTTTGCCTTTGAGCAATACATCGGCTTTAACGGCGGAGTATAGTTTCGCATGCTTTTTGCTAAGAGCATCTATCTGCACTCGTTGCAGCATATCTTCCGCCTCATATTGCCAACCCATTTCGGCATAGGCACGCGCAATCCATAACTGGCTCTGCGCAATCATATCTGCATCATTCTGATAATGATTGATGATATACTTGAAAGTGCTGACTGCCCCTAAGAAATCTCCTTTATGAAACTCTGCCTCCCCTAATCGGATCCATGCCAGACGCATATTGGCATTGAACTCCTCGGATTGCAACCATATTTTATATTTCGGGTCATTCGCTTTCTTGGGATTGCGCTTGGGTTTCGCTTTAATCGAATGTAACTTGATACATTTGCGGCATTTATCAATGGTCCTATCCATCTGAGAGGTTCCTGCTTCAGCTGCCTTATGGTTAGATACAGGGTAGAGATAGAGGACTTGGCTATAGTCATCCGTATTGGCATCCCGGATGGCTTTTAATCCCTCTTCATAAGCAATATTGCCGTTGTAGAGGATATTATATTTGACTTTCGTCTGATGGAACGAACGAGTCGACCACGTGTTCTTTTGGGTCGAACAAGAGGATAACGTTATCGCCAACAGAGCGACAACAACAGATAGTTGATATTTGAAACTTGATAGTTGACCCATTATTTTAGTCCTTTCACATGACTCTGTGCAGCGATAAACTCCTTCAAATAGTACGGTTCATAATATGCGATATCCACGGATTGCCCATTCGTGATTTGTTCCGCCAACACACCCATATACTGCGCCTGCGGCACTATATCAGGCAGATAATGCCAATTAGGTCGGGTGAGCACACTTTGACATTTAGCCGCTCCATCACCGAAGTAATAGAAATCGGTTTCTTTATCGGCAGTAAGACTCTGCTCACTCTCCACCACCACAGCACGGGCTTTACCATCCTCGCCGGTAGTATATACCTCCATCCGGCGGGCGTCAATCATCGGAACGAGACAGCCTTCTTTAAGCCCGGATGCTTCTTTTAACACCTCCAAAGTAGGGATAGGAATGAGCGGTATATCCAATCCGTAACATAATCCTTTGGCGGTAGAGGTTCCTATACGCAAACCGGTATAACTACCCGGTCCTTCGCTTAATGCGACAGCATCTATAGAGATATTGTGTTTCCGCGCATACACCAATAGTTCATCTATGTATTCAGGCAGCAACTTGGCATGATTGCCTCCCTCCAAACTTATACATTGTTTGAGCGGCTTGCCATCCTGACAGATAGCCGCCGAACAAACAGATGTACTCGTTTCTATACAAAGGATCGTCATATGCGTATCAGAATAAACGTGCGTCTTTATATTGACGTTTCTTCGGGAAATTGAAATGGTAAGCCAGTTTCACTCCTACATCGAAGAAACCCAGTCCTTTGGCATAGGATTTGGTAGCCGGAGAAACATTGACTATCGCGAGATCATTTCCTTCCGGCGCAACCACGTTAATGAGCGACTTGACATTCGCTTTATTGGTAAAACTATTGTACACACTATAATCTGCGTACGCACCCAAACCGAGCGAGTTTCCGCTCTTCAATATCCACTCGTACCCAATCTCCGCACTGAGCATCACATTGATAGTGAATTGATTCTTGTAATCACTACCTCTTTGCGTGTAGTCTTTCTCCGACAGCAAACCGGTAATCACCTCGTCAGTCACTTTGACTTCGGTCTCTTGGAAATAGGCCTCGATATGCGTATCTCTGCCCACTTGTTGCTTATAGGGAGTATAAACCGGAAGCATGAATCTGGGACCGATATTGAAGAAGAATCCGCTCTCATGAATCAGCGAGAAGAGCAGTGGTATCTCGAGTTGCAGTTGTCCGTCATGCTCTTTTATCTCGTTCGCCTTGATTGCATAATCAATATTTCCATCGGAAGTAATAGCTGTATAGGCAGTATCTACGTCCGTCTTTATACTGCTTTGCGCATAACCGATACTGAAGCCGGTGATCAGACCCAGATCCACAGGACGACCATCTTTGGTCCAATAATGGGCATATTGCAAATCAAGCATGACATCACCTCCGCAATTCCATTTACCTCTCTCGAGGTTATGGAGCAGAGAGGATGCACCTCCGCGCAAACCAATCGTAAAGCGATCATAGCCATGATGGAAATTCTGCTTTGACTTGATAGAGTCACCCTTAACCTGCGCAACCAAGACAGGTGCAGGCTCCTCCTCCGGTTCAACTGCTTTCGGCTCTTCTGCAACAACAGGTACAGGTTCTACCACTACCGGCTCCTCTTTAATAAGTTCTTCTTTAACAGGTTCTTCAACTATAGGTTCCTCAACGACTTCCGGAATAGGCGCAGATTCTTCTGCCATTGTTTCTTTGGTCTGTACCGGCATGATACATTCCTTGCATACCCATGAGTTAATAGGGAAGATCAGTATTCCTTCCGGAAAACGTTTTGTACCTATCTGACCTATGGTATGCACTTTATTATAGACCCATGCGGAAGGTTTCTCACCAGTCAGATACTCCGTACATTCACGCTTGATCATCACGGAGTCGCCTTTCGCCAACTGCTGTGCCGAAAGCATTGACACCTTAGCAGTTCCTATCAGGATAATAGCTGTTAATATAAATTTAATCGTCTTCACTGTACTTCCTCCTCTTATTTAACGATATAACGTAATGTGGATTTATCACTCTCGCTGATTAGTTCTACAAGATAGAAACCATGTTCAGCTGCTGCTTTGATTGTAAAGGACTCCTGTCCGTGTACGGTATAGGAACCTTGTCTTATACCCTCGGTTGTGTAGACGCGGATCATGGTCTGCTGCTCAGGATTCAGATGGAGCACGCGGATATCCTCACCCGGCATAGCGAGGGTAGGCGCCAGCGCCGGAGCCAAATGACCACCGGTCACTTCATACTCATCTGTCATACCTTTGAAACCGCAATCTTCGCCTTCCGTAGCAGGCAAGTTGATCTCGGCATGATAGAAACCGGCATCCAGCACAGCACCATCCTTCTTGGTATAGTAATAACCGGAACCGATATACTCTGCTTCAATGTCTTGCGTGATACGATAATACCACTTAACGAATGCCGTATCTTTCTCTAAATCAAGATTCATATTCATATCAGCAAGAGTATTGTTTATCTCCTTACGATGAATCATCAGCAATCGGTTGCCATACTTAGCTACGAGCGGCAGATGCAATTCGAAGGGGTGATTGATTGTAAGATGCAGCGTTATGGTACTGTCACAACCATCTATCTTCTGAGTGGTATAGACATAGTCACCGTCTGCATAATAGGTCTCTTGCGTGAGTTCCCAATAATACTCGTTACAAGCCGCTACCGTCAATTCATCCTCAAAAGGATGACAGGGTTCCGGAGGTGTCAGCGTGATAAATAATGAATCGCTATACAACTCATCATCACATTCCGTTGTAGCTACATAACGCATTACAACCGAGGTATCTTGCTCCCCAACTATATAGGGCAGTTCCTGCCATGCTTCGTCAACAGCCACCTGCCATCTCACATCGGTCACCGCCATGGTCAGTTCTTCAGCATCACGTTCAAACTGCACCATAAGCCAGTTAATGCTATTGGTCACATTAATTGCTTGCCCATTCTCAACAATCGGTTTAACAACTACCTGATCCATCGCATAGATTTCAGGAGTTACCTTCACTGCATGGGTAACAATAGTGTCCACATAACGCGGGCGACCATACATCTCATCCGTGATTAGATAAGTGAGGGTATCCGTCTCTTTAGAGAGAGGCGGACAGAGAGTATCTTGCTTGGTTCCAACTGCATATGCCTCTATCGGGAAAGCGACCTCATAACGGGAAGCGATGCCGCAGTTGGCTGTATCTTTGATAACCAACAGCAGTTTTTCCACCAGATCCTCCTTGGTATAGAATTTCGTCAGGTCCAATGGATCTTCTTTGTTATCATCCAAGATACCTTTTGCGTTATACACCGGCTTAGCCCAATAGACGGTATCCACATGCATGATCGTATCTATGCCATTGACATGTGTCCTGTAGAAATCCATCAATCCGGCATTGGAGGAATCCACAAAGAGCTGCATTCCCTGTACTAAGAGCGGTGCAATACCGAGTTTTTGTATCGAATCCGTAGTGAGCGGTTGGGGATTCAATAACGGACGAACGATAAAGGTAGTCAACGAATCCTTGATGGAAACACCATCTTGGAAAGGAACGGTATCATTCCATGACATCGTACGGAAGATAGGTCCCTTATCTTCACCGGTGATCGTGTCGTGATACAACTCGCCATAGCATACGTATGCACGGATGGTGTCATACAATGTAGTACGCGGTGCATTCTTAATAAGTTCCGCCCATATATGGGTCACTTGGTTGGAATGATAATCGATAATCATATCTGCCCAACCGAGTTGCGCTAAGAAGTCACGATCCACATCTATTGATGCATCCTCTCCCGGAGCAATCTTATAGGTTCCTCCTTTGGTCTTGGGGTCGTTGCAATCGAAATAAATATCCGCCATTGCCTCCGTCGTATCCTTGCTCCAGTTTTGGACATGTAGACGCATATCACATGAATCGGGAATAAACGTCAAAAGCGTATCCTTACCGTTGATTCGCACCTTCTCCGCCAAATGAACATGATACCATGTCTTCTGGTCTGCAGGGTTGACGTTTCCATGCTCCATATCAAACTCCACCGCTTCGTCACATTTTGATCCGGAAACCTGAGGCGTATTAATCCTAATCCGCAAGGCTTGGTCTGTATGCATCCGGATATAGAATGTCACCGAATCACTCGTCAGGAAGCGCCTCAACATGCTATCCAGCTCATTCACCGGGATAGTCGGCATGCCTAAATTCTTGTCAATACGTTTAATGGCACTATCCATAATATCCCTTAGATAGCGGCTGTCTTTCTGTTGATTACCGTTCTTGTTAATCGTACGACGGCGAACCGGCATCTTATAGGTCATCGTATCTTGGAACGTACCGGTTATCTCAATAGTAGCTACCGTATCTTTCGCTAACTCATACTCCAGCGAGCTGGCATCTACATACCTGTAATTATTTTGGATGTACGGTGCGCAGATCATAAACCACATCGTTGTATCTGCCGGTAACATATAGTCCACATTAGGCACAAGCAATTTCGCTTGGAACTGCGTCGTATCAATATCTTGCGGATTATCTATTGAGGGATAGGTACCTACGAACGCTGTCTCGAAATAGAATTTCTCGGTGGTACGCAGCCATATATACAACTCCGCGTCTCCCAGCCCATACACAAACTGAGCAGGGAACGTACGATTTATACCTTTCCCTTTTGCAAACTTACGACTATGCTCATCCGATAAAGCGCCATACAGCAAATCATCATTGGAAAGCAATCCTTCATAAACTGCAACATTGACGGTTGCCGTAGCATCGCCTATATTCTTAGTGGCGAAACGGAGAATCTTGTCATAGAGGTTTTTATCCCTCTTGAGGTCGGACATATGCAATTTATACCATCTCTCGGTCATCGCATCCTGTTCATAGCGATTGCCCAGCACAATAGGGATAGCCTCTACGCGGGATGCGCCATCAAAAGCGGTCACCAAGCGCGTGTTGTAACTAATCGTACCCACCGCCTCTCCGGGCAATGTGATACGGATATAAACCATGTCATGATCGGCTAAACGCTGATTGAATTTCTTCCAATCCATCGTGTACGTCATCTCCGAACCGGCAGGCACAGGATAGGTCAGTACCTGCATCTTCTCCGTAATCGGGAATGCATAGGCCAGTTCCACACTTACCGTCACCTCTTCGCTGCCGCTATTGGACAGATTGATTTCCAGTGTTTGCGGATTGGTAACACTCAGCGTACGGATGTACTCGATTTCCTCAAAAGTGGTGGCATACCAAGCGGTATCCTTATCCGGAACAACCTGCGTACCATTATCCATCACTATCGGATTGATGGTCAGTCCCTCGCGATAAATGGTGTCTATCTCCTCTACCGCCACGCGGGTTGCACTCAGGTGGAGCGAAGTGGTTCCTTGCAGATTGACATAAATCACGCTATTCGACAGCTCTTTGAGGGATGCATACTGTTCATCTATCTGTTTGACACCATGAGCGGGAATTTCAAATTTCTGAACAGACGGCACTTCCTCTTCCGAGCACACATAAGCAAACTGCCATATCACATCGCTTGCAGTATTATCTTTATTTTCAATAGTAAAGATGACATCCTCCTTGTTGGTCAGCGCATCGTTTAAATCAACGAGATACCATAAGTTGGCATTTGCCTCTTGTTTGTTGCCGGATGTCCAGTTGAATGATATAGCGTTCTCGCAATCGCTACCGGCAGGTTTCTCAGTCAGGATAACCTGTAGCGCCACATCTTGCGTGGTGATGACACGTACATAAATCTCATCCTGCACAATATTCTCAAAGAGGTTGGCTGATAGTTTCTTGCTGAATGAACCGTTAGCCTCTATGGTCAGCGATTTTTTCTGGTTCTCAATCTCATCGGGACACTCCACAGACAACTCAGCCGTAATATTAGCCGGTTTGGTGCTACTCATATTCTGCACAAAGATCGTCGGGAACTTAGCCGAGCGCTTACGTGCTTCCTCCATATTGATCAAGTACCACACGGTATCACCGGCATGCTGCAGCACACCTTCGTCCCAGTTGAATGGAATAGCATGCAGACAGAGCGTATCCACTTCGTCATTGAACTTCGCTTCTTGAACCTCAGCCCAGAAATGCAAGTTCTGATCTGTCTCCAATCCAATCCATACCGTATCTGTCATCATCGAATAGGATGAATATCCGATGCGGCGCGAAACGGTATCTCCTACTGCGAGCGTGCGGCTCACTTCCTCAAGGTCGATATACGGACAAGAGAATGCCATCGAAGCTTTCACATTGGCGCGCGCATTACCTTGATTAGTAATATGAACCACAATATCTTGCAAGTTATCACGCGCTTCCGCTACTTCAACGGCATACCATTGCGTGGTACGTCCTTCTTGGGTATGTCCGCTCTCCCAATTGAAATCAATATTGGTTTTACATGCCTTACCCTCACGCACATGCTTAAAGCGTCCGTAAAAATGAATCGGCTGATCGGTGATAGTAAGCAGATAGATAGAATCCACCGCATCCAGTCCCTCCAACATATTCTTCTTATAGACCACAATCTGCTCCTCGCCTGAGGCTAACACATAATCGGTGTTACTCGTGCTATAAGACGGACGCTCAAAAGCCATCTTAATGGCTATATTTGCCGTTTGCTCTTCCTGATTGCGATAGGTGAACTCGGGTTCGTACTTAGCCATCGAGTTCATCTCTGCAACGCTGATGCGATAGAGTGTCTTGCCGGCTGGGATAACCATCGTATCGGTCACATGCAGTTCCTTCTCGCGCATATCAGCCGGCATATCAGCTGCTTGCGGAATGATAGGTTGTGCCGGTTGGTCCACTAATTCCACCTTCATCGTCACCTGTGATTCCACATTCTCCACGCCGAAATAGAGTTCATCCGGTTGTACACTTTGGATCATACTTTGCGGCACGGTATTAATAACCGATTCGCCTGCTGCCAACTCGTACGAACGCTTGGACACACCGGAAGACGGACAATCGAGCGACTGACCTACCTTGAGGTTAACCGTCTTCGTGCCGGTATTGGTGATGGTGATTTTTGCATCCTTCCGATCGGCATTCTTAACCGGCGAAAGGCTTACTTTCCACCATGCCGAATACATCGGCTCTTGCGTAGTGGCAGTGTTCCATTTCAATTCGCGCGCATCCTTACAGGTCTCATCCAAATCCGAGGACTCGAATACTTTTGCGCTTAACTTAATGTTTCCGTTAGAAGAGAGGGTTAAAAAGATCTCCGTCTGCTTCATTCGGATAAGCATGGATGCATTGGCTGTAAAAGATTTGTACTGCCGTGCGTAGATAGTATAATCACGATCTTCTATTTGCCCGGCAATAGTTGCTTTCATGTGTACATCAACGGATGTGCCCACCACATTGCTCGGGTTGGTCAGATACAAAGTCAGAGAAGGGTTCTCCTCCTCATACAACGGAGCTAAATCTACACGATACCATTTGGTTCCGCCATCATGAACCAACCCCGCATTCCAATCAAAGTCAATAGCATTGGCTTTGGTACTACCATCATTGCGTCCTATCGCCATCGCAAAAATCGTCATGAAGGACGCTAAGGTAAGTAAGAATAATTTCCTCATTCTTTATGTTGATTAGCTGTTAATTAATAATTTTTTTATTGTTTGTTAGGTTTACCCATCAGGTCATATTCCTTTCCCTCACGGCGGATATACAGTACTCCGTCGCGCAGGTATTTGCATGCTGCCGCTTTCTCACTCGGAACCAGCGTGATATCTTCAGTATTTTCTTCAGCCTCCAATACCGTCACTTGCACGAGACGGGTACAAGTATTCCTCTTGGTGATGGTTACTGCCGTATCGCCATAAGCATACAGCATGATTCCGAGATTAGCATCCCAATAACCATTTTTCATCTCGCTTGGTTTAACCGAAACTGTGTCGAACTCCATCTCCGGTTCCGTGAAATGGATAGAGATATCGCGGATAGCCCAAGTGTCGGCATTTATCCATGCCGTGTCACGGAAAGCGGTGTCCGTCGTATATGCTTTACCGCTATAACTGATGCTCCGTCCCATGCATAATGTGTCGCGCAAGTCAAGCGTAGTTGAATCCACCTTATGCACCACATGCACCATATACCTATCATCGCAGAGGTTAGCATGATGAATAACAAATTCATAATCGCCCCAACCGTCCTTAGGGATATACTGGTTATGATATGTTCTTGGCAACTGCGAAGCTCTCAAGAGCAAGGTATCATATTGAACAACCGGCACTTCCACGCTCACATAGAACGTAGTACGGGAGAGAGTGTCCTGTAATACCCAGTTGGTATCATTCGGATAGATGGTCTCTTCCATCAGGATGGTATCGCCTAACTGCAAGCCTTTTCCTTGACAAATGGTGGTATCCACCGCGCTCTCCGTCCATACGATTCGGTTATGATAAAACATACGTCCCGTAAAGCCCGGCTCATGCGTCACGTGTACGAACACACTCTTGCCTGCTTTTTTGAGGGCAGACATCGTATCGGCATTCAGTACCAGCACGTGCGTCGAATCCATCAGCGTCTCGTTCGCAATCTCAGGACCATTACACGAATCTCTGGTCAAGCGAATCGTACCGGGTTGGTTGTCTTTCTGTTTCCAGCGAATGAAACCAGCGCCGTTGGAGGCTATTCTTGATGGTTTGATTTCATACACCTCATCGGTCTGGTCGCATACATAAGTCATACGCGGAATAACCGGAAGCACGTTCTCGCACGTGGAGTGCGGACCTTGGTCGTAAGGATAGCAATAGACGGTTCCCGAACCGCCGTTGTTCGGATAAACCTTGATACGCGGCGTGAGGGTCTGCGACATCAGTTCCGCCATATCGCCCATTTCTTCCAATTTCTTATTGATAGAGGTCACATCCATCTCGCGCATCTGGTTCGCGCCTACCGTCATCGTAATGGTCGGCGTCTTGGAACTACAGAACGCATATACCTCAAACGTAATGGAACTATTGGCAAACCAATAGGCCGATAGACCTTGCTTCAAATCATTGACAGTGGAAGAGAACCACATAGTATCCGTTACCTCGATCTCCAAAGGGAATTGAAACACCTGCGATGTAGTGCGGCACTCGCAGTAATGATCCGGGAAACCCGGCAAAAAACCCTCGCACTGCTGTTGCGCATAGGTATATGCGGTGGAGAATAAAGCAATTATAATCAGTATCTTTTTCATCACTTATTGTATTTTTGTTCCTAAAATAGTATATTCCATTCCGTTGCGGATAATGATGATCTGACCATTCCGCATGATCTTTCGTCCGTTCGTTTCCTCGCCGTTCACCATCTCCACATCCATCGGATAAGCATTATTGTACATCTCGCCGCAGCGGAACAAAATCTGTACTGCTAACTTACCGGCATTAATCCATTGCGGTTGATCACCCGCCTCGATAGGCGTATAAGCCTTAGCGTCGGTATATCGTACACTCCATACGATACGCTCTACAGGGGTCAGTTCGCCTACGTAGTGGTTGCGCAGGTTCGCTTCCGCACGCGCTAAGTCCATCAATGTCCGGTCGTGTTCCGAACTCAGCACTACGCCCTCCATATAATCCCATTCTGCCGGCGACTCATAAGTGTAGGCAAGATAACGACGAACCAGCACATCGCTAATACGCTCCTCATGCTCCTTATTGAATCCTGTGCAGAAATATACAGTGTCATACTCCGTCGGCGGCAGACAGTCATGTAGGATCGTCAGATAGATGGTAATCGTTGAGTCACAACCGCTCATGTTCGTAATCGTCTCAGTGTACGTACCTGACTCCGTATATTCTTTGCCGGCAGGCGAAATATAATGTTCGCATTGCTCGATTGTCAGTTCGCTACTCGATGAATGTGCTACCGTCAAGTGCAAAGTTGCTATGGAATCACAACCCGCCATATTCTGCGTCCGGAATGTATAATCTCCACTCTGCGAATAAGTCTCGCCGTTCCATATATACGAATCGCACACACGCTTTGTCTCTTCGCTTGCGCTGGGTTGATTAATCGTCAGATGCAGCGTCACTACCGAGTCGCAACCATGGATATTGGTGAAGGTATGCGTTGGGGTGGCACTCTTCGTATAAGTGGAGCCATACCATTGGAACGATTCGCATGCTGTTGCCATAGTATCGCCAACACTGGTAGGCAGAATGGTCAGATCGACATAATGCACCGTATCCATATAGACACCTTTCTCCGCCTTGCCTTTGATGGTATCGGAACAATAGATGCCGCTCTCCTTGTAATACTTGCCGTACCATTCATAGGGCAGTTCCGTCTCGCAGAGGGAACGAACAAAGGTATCTTTCACTTGCAGATGACGAATGGTCAGATTAAGCGTCACAATCGAATCGCAGCCCGCCGCATTCGCAATATATTCAACCTGACCACTGATGGATTTCGTATAGGTCTTACCGTCTATCCATTGATAACTGTCGTACGCTGTCACCACATCCGTTCCATATGTCTCCTGCGCTATGGCTACATATTGTGTCAGCACACTATCGCATCCCCAAATAGTCTTCTTATGCCGCGTATAAGTGCCGGGAGTTGTGATCAGCGTGTCGATAAACCAATATCCGTCAGCGAAATCCCCGATGCACCCTACTGTATCCGGCAGGGTTACGCTCACCGAGTGATGAATGGTCAGATGCAGCATAGCTGTACTGTCGCAGCCGACCGCATTCGTGGTGTGGTATTCATAATCGCCGGACGCTTTGTACCATTCTCCGTTCCAGAAGAGCGAATCGCACGCTGTCTCTGTTTCGTCGCTGCTTGTAGGGTGGTTGATCGTCAGATGGAGCGTCACGATCGAATCGCACCCAGCGGCATTCTCCGTCACATACTCATAATCGCCGGAAGTATAACGCCATTCGCCTTTCCATAACAGCGAGTCGCAAGCCACCGCGGTCGTATCGCTAAACGTATTATCACAGGTATGAGGCGCCACGTTAATAAGCGCATTCTCATGTGCTTTTATCTCTACAATCTGATCATTTTCCGCCTCCACTATAGTCCATTGCCAGCTCATGCCGCAATTAGCAAAAACCATCTCCGCATCAATCGTATCTCCCATCACCAATGCCGCCGGTATGGTACCAAACGGAGCAGAGGACACGTATGTAACAACTGCCGGAAGATGAGTCGCATCCAAACGAATAAAATTGCCACCACTCTGCACCGACAGAGTCACCGGTGCAGTAATCCGGGTAGCCTTATCCGCCGTAATGCCGGCAGGCTGCTGGGCATATATAATAGCCGAAACGACGAGCAATAAAAGCGTCGTCGCAAGGGTACGAATACTATGTCTTATATTTTTTCTCATGTCATATTCGCGCATATATATGTAGCATACACACACATACGCGCACAAAATAGGGTGCAAAGATACAAAATAATTATGAAATTACCAAATTATTTTGCATTTTCGTCAATTTTTCTACAAATTTACGGTAATTGTTTCCTTATTGCCACGCAAAGTGTATTTTCCTGCCGGCAAATCAGAGAGTGAATATTTAGCATCAGGTACCGCATCTGTGAATGTCTTCACGATAGTACCCGTCTCATCTTCAACTGTGACTGTTTGCGTGACGCTAACCTCCACAAACGGCTTATTGTTGATATCACATCTCACCGTGACAGTTGCCGCCGGATAGACCGGATCCGCCTCTTCGGGCGCATCCGAAGAAATAATCATTTTCGATTGCGCCAAAGGATAGAAAAGGATGTACAGATATCCATCGTTATCCACATATTTCTCTAAGGTATCCAATCTCTCTTTCGTGAGTATCCATTTGCCATTGCTAGGCACATCCACGCTCAAGAGAACATGTGCATCTGTCGCAGAGTTCTCATAGGAACACGTGTCTCCCATATAAAGAGGGCACTTGGTACGTCTGTCTCCCCATTGGAAAGTCATATTTCCACCTTTCCAATGGTTATAATAGAACCGATAAAAGACCTTTCCGTTAGATCCTTTGGCAATTGTCATTTCGTTACCTTTGGTTATCAGTTTCGCCTTTGTCTGGCATGGTGAAACCGACCATTGGGCAGGAACAACAGTCGTTACCTCAGAGCATTCAAAACGCACATAGAGATATTGGTCAACAGCTTTTTTCCAATACTCTTTCAACTGGGTACCCAATAGACCTAAAATATGACCATCATAAGAGGGGTTGAACCGCAAGGAGTCTATCATATGAGGCAACGAAAAATCCGGATCGGAGGCAATATACATCTTGAAAAGGTGCTTCGAAGGCGTAGAAAACTGCATATCTTTAACCCACGACTTTGGAATGGCATACACAACCGTATCGTGGGCGTTCAGCGCATAGGTATGATCATATCGCATAATAATAGCATTGGCACGAGGAGGCAAAGTGGGAATTTTGGTTATCTTCATACCACCCGATGCAGCACTATAGAATTTAGCAAAAAACATACCAGCTTCATTGGGATAGTTCACTGTATCACTTACAAAATCCATTAACAGGTCACTGGTCACTTTCCACTTATCCCCGGGCTGCATAGGATTAGATGGGCTATTCGGTCCACCATCCATAATGGCATCATCTGTCGTGCTGGTTGGATCAAAGGAGCAATTATTACCAACAGACAAGAGACATGGTGTCGTTCCTGTCCACTCATACTGAATGGAATCATATTGCCATTGCACATACGGTACAATCACATAACTCTCTTTGTCATTTGCTTCCACGGGTATGGAATCTCCCAAATGCACAATCTTATCCACCTCTACGCATGAAGAGAACATATCATCGGGCGCAATGCTCATAGATCCTGCAGAGTGATACGTAACCTTTATTACGACATCCACATTATAATCGATACCCATTTTAAGCAGTAAATCACGATAGGATTTTCCCATAGAGATATAATAGGCGAGCTGTCCCTCAACCCTAGTGGTATCCAACGGCGGTCTATGCGGGATAGGCATTGTGACTGTACCGCCTTTGCAGAAAAGCATACAGATAATAGGATCGGAATATATACCACTCGTACAACTAAAATCCATCTCTACTTCGGGTGCCGGGTCGGATTCGTGCTGCGGGATAAAATAGACCGCCAGAGGCAGATCGAACGTACGCGCAGAATACCATACGGTTTGAGCGGTAGAGATTTCCACCGAATACTCTTTGCCTATTGGTATCGCTTTATAACAAGTGGATCCATCCTTTTGTGCGTGCGTAGGTGCGCACACTCCAATAAGGAACGCGCAGGCGCATAATATATTTCTAAGTTTCATCATATTCATTGTATTAGTTGCCAAACACCTTTTATCTTCGAATGATCTTTAGGTAAATAGCCTAATTCCTTCAGGGTGTCAATTGCACGAGCTATAGTACGCTCAGTAACTCCAAGATTATCTTCCATCTCGGAATATTTAATCTTTGGATTAAGACGAATTAAATCATATACATTCTTTACTAATAGAGTTGGAAATCGCCTAATGTCAGTTTTTGAAGGTTCAATGTCAGTTTTTATGTCAGTTTTTGAATAATCTATGTCAGTTTTTATGTCGGATTCTGATTCTATGAGTCCTTGTTCGATAGCTGAGGCTATCAATCGGTCAGGAATAGCAGATTTATGCTCTATAACCAATACCGCGGTGCCATAGGAGAAATTATATTGCGGCTCTCCGTTCTCATTACGTTCCAAGTCATCCTTCACACGAATAACACCACGACTCTGGCGGTTGACAAAACCAAGCACTTTCATCGCCTCAGCAATAACCAGATTGCGGTAATCGTTCACATTCGGGAAATTCTCCACCGTCACTCGTCCATACAAACCACCATGATTCAAAATCTCAATACGGTCATCATATTGGTAGAATTGAATCGGTCCGTTGCTTGAATAATCTCGGTGACAAATAGCATTCATCAGTAACTCACGTGTTGCCCAATACGGATAATCAATCACACTTTCCTCTCTCAGCGCACTTACCGGAATGGGGCGGCGATTGATGATGGTTGTCTTGATGAACGTATCCAATTCCTGAAGTGAGACGCATAAGTTCTCCTTAAACTCATGCTCCATCAGTATCTCGCCCGCGCGTGATTTTCCTTTATAACGCACGTATTGCACGTAAGCCCCAGGGAATAACCGACGCAAGTTCTTTGCGAATAGCAGTACTCCGGCATTCGTTGGGCAATCAAAACGGGTATCATAGAAGCCAAGCGAACTCAACTGATACTTAATATCGCGCTTATCATTAATCAGTTCCTCTTCCGGCATTGTTTTGGGCAAGTATTGATAACGGAACAGATTTAGATCCAACTCATCCAGTGTTGCATTGAAATAAGGAGTGGCATCAAATGTCAGCACATTGCTATTGCGTTTCTCCATCAGCACGCGTTCATCTGCTTCACTTGCAATTCCTTTACGTGGTCCGACACGCACCCATACTCTGCCTTTATAGCGAACAGGTGGGAACACATGCGGCTGTACTTCAACGGCTACGATGTCTCCTTCCGGGAATGAGATTTTCTCCACCACCATGCTTGGCTGCGGCTGGATATTACCATCCGTACGAATAGCCGCTACATTTTTTAGCAATTCATCCGTCACATCAATCGGATGAATGGTGCCGTCATCGCTCACTCCGAGGAACAAGTAACCGGGCTTGCGATTGTTGGGAAGATCATTAGCGAACGCACAAATAGCCTGACCAAACTTATCCGTATTGGTCGTGCTAATTGTCCGCTCTACTCGATCGCTTTCCAAATCGTTGAGCAAAGTACGTATTTCCTCGTTTGATAACATGGAATAATTTCAACTGCTTACAAAATGTAATCTTTTCTCTAATTCGCTAATCCCTAACTCGCTAATCGTTCATCAGAACACATCTGTTCGACGGGCAGGGGCATTGTGCATTTCACCATTAGGCAAACTAGCATCACCGCCTACAGCACGCATGATTACGTCCGCGCCAAACTGAGTTGTCTCAACAAAAGGTACTATATATTGTTTCTTTTCCATAAAGCCAATTATTTTTCGTAATTCGTAATGACGTTATTTCGAAAGTTATTTTACCATCTGGCCATCGATGCTATACACATTGTTGCCACGGATGACGAATATTTTATCATCCACAATCACTTTGCGGACAGCATCGCCATTAAGGATAGTGGTTTCCTCTATACCGGTTGCAACCGCAGGAGTTTTCCGAACGATGCGCAAACCATAATGCGTATCTGTACCCTTATTCAAGGTAGCCATATATTCGCCCGAAGACAGATTCCATATAGCTCTACCATCATAGGTGAGGTATAATGTAATATCCTCGCTTGGTTGGTTATTGAGATAGATGGAATAATTACCATCAGCCGGTGCGTAAACACTTAAGGGATAATTAGCTTTGTCGTTAACCGGCGCGATCGTGTTGACGCAGAGTTTTTGACCATAACGCTCAATCCACATCTGTGCGCGTTTGCCACTGACGCCCATCTTGCTGACATCTTTACCGGCTACATAGCGATCTTCCTTCTCATCCTCCGGCTGTACATAGATACGATCTGCCATCTTGCCGCCCTCGGGAGCTATCTCCACCTCGCAACGCATGACAGTATTGATGTCTTGCGTTCCTTGTACACGTCTGTGTGGAGCACTGATAACGGGCTGCGAACCGGCTTTATTAATGGTAACCGGCTGGGTCTCCTGCGCTTGTACATAAACAGCCATGCCGACAACAAACTTATGATCATCCAGCGAACAAGGCTGATAGGTATCCGCGCCAATCGTATCACTCTTGTGTACTTGCGCAAAGCTTACACCAGTCAGACCGCTCATGAGCGTATGGTAAACCTTCGGATTGGCGATCGCGTTCCAACCGCCATGCACATCATCGCCGTTGTAGCCATTCTCCATTACCTCCACATTCTCGTTGTAGAATATCGGAGCACCTGACTTTTTGACGAATCGAACTGTACCTACTGCTGATGCAAAGCCAATCATGTATGCCTTGCCCGGATAGAGCTGCGCATGACGTTCGTCGGTGTAATCCACGATATACTCCCAGCAAGCAGGTACGTAACCATGATGATCGGCACGAGTCTGACCATTGTACCATACGATATCATAATCAACATCTAAGACTAAAGGACGGTTACATGGTTCTCCATTCTTGTTTTTAACCTCCACTAATTGATGCTCATCCAGATCCACTTGCCAAGGCACACCGAATGAATGCCAGTGACGTCCCCATGTATTGAGGGTCAGGTCGAAATAGACGTTTCCGGTTACAGGAGTAACAGTCACGTCGCCGCCTCCGGTGATCTCTCCAGAGTTTTCAGCAGAAGCCTCAAGAATTAGGTTGTCCGTTGCCAACGTTGTTCCTTCTTCGATTTGTAACTCGCCGGACACATGAACCGTAGTAGTCGTTACTTGCTCATCTTCCGACACCACTACCGGCGCTCCTTCTTCTACCACCAAATCAGCATCAATGGTCCACTGCGCAGTATAAGCTAAGGGCTCTGCCGGCATCGTCGTTAAAGGCGTTGCGTTCCATTCTGCGAACTCATAACCTGCACGGGTAACTGTTGGAGCAGTAATCGGCGCTTCGAATAAGACACTTCCGCTGGTATATGCACCGGATATTGTTCCTCCATTCGCATCCCAGGATAGTTCATAACTATTGCGCGTATATTCGTATTCGATTACCAACGAACCGTCGGCAGCAATTGCCTCCGTCTGCGTAGCAGGAGCGGTGAAGCCGGTGTAGTTCTTCGTTTCCGGAGTCACATTTGCTGCGGTTGTACCGGTCTTATCCTCCGTCTCAAACAAAGTGTAGTTATCGTCATCCACATTCTGCTTGTAGTGTTTAACCGTATACGGAGTATTCGTATTCGGAGACCACTGTGCAGTATAAGTCGTATTGGCTTTGGGCATGGTGGCAGCAGGAGTAGTGTTCCAGCCATTGAACGTATAACCGGTGCGAGTCGGGTCTGCCGGTTTAACAATCGTGGTACCCCAGGAAACAGAACCAGAAGTATATGTTCCTGTCAAGGCATTACCACCATTTACATTCCACGTCAACGTATAACGCTTTGGTATGACTTTATATGTATAACCATTACTAAACTCTGCATCCTCGGTTGCATTGTTAATTTGCACTTTTTCGTAATCAGTATCAATGGTCACATTTGTACCAGGGTCTTTAGAGTAATAGCCACCGTAAAGGGTATTTCTATTTTTGTAGGATGAACTGGTATTTAAAATAATATCCGTTTTCGCTTTCAATTTTCCTCCGTAGATATATGCATATCCATACTTAGCACCACTATCATGTTCTATAGCATAGCCTTTACCGTTAGTAGCAGTAGCAATCAACTCACCGCCATAAAGCTTAAGAGTAGAGTATGTGTTATACAAACGGACTACAGATCCATAATAGGAAGAGTTGCCTGTATAATTCATATGGATAATTCCGCCGTTAATAATTGCAACTGTAGAGGTACTATTATAATATACATCTATTAAGAAGTATTTTGCATTCCCGCTTCCTGTAAAGGATATCATTCCATCGTGACCACTTCCTTTGGAGTCATTGATAGTCAGCGTGCAATTATTAGTATTCATATAGAATAATCGCGTGGTACTCGTAGAACTCGTTGAGCAGGATATTGTATAACCATTCAAGTCAATCGTCATACTTTTGGTTACATTTCCTGAAGATACGGCATTTGCCGTTACGTCTGCATACAATTTTATTGTACATCCACTTGCTTGATTCGCTGCTTGGAATGCTGCACTCCATGTTGAATACGGCATGGTTGTAGTACCATTGGTTACCGTTGCCACACCGGTTTGTTCTGTGTATTGAGCAGTATATACCTGATCTCCTGCGACAGAAGAGATGGCCGGTGACCAACCATTAAAAGTGTAGAATTTTCCATTTTGGGCCGGTCTTGTAGGATTACTCGGAGGCGTAGGTGTCGCACCGAAATTGAGAGATGATGACTTTAATTCAGTACCATCCCAGTTCACAAAGCGCACGGTGTAACTACGAACCGTCTCCGTGTATAATGCCAGATAACTTGCTTCCTCCGTAACCGGTTCGAAATCAGGATACCAACCCGAGAAGGTATAGGTATATTGTGCATCTGTCGGTTTCACAGGTGTCTCTCCCGTCCAGGAAGGTGTCTCGCCGTACGTCACAGGAACAACAACCTGTGTACCATTATCCAAGTCGAACGTAATATCAAACTGACGTGTTGTGTACGTGCTGCTGAATTGTGCCGTATAGGTAGCGTCTCCTGTTACAGCAACAGGATCTCCTTCTGCCCAACTCTCGAACGCCCAGGTCTTTACGCCCTCTTCTTTCCTCGGCACTACCGGACATACAGGCACTGAACCGTATTCAACTTGAATCGTCTGTGATGCGCCGAAGCCATCAATGTTCGCAAAGGTAATATCATACTTATTCACACTCTGCGTGAAGAGTGCCCAGTAGGTAGCCTCACCCGATACCGCAGGCACCGGATCCAGTTTGGCACCACCGCTAGTCAGCGACCAACCGTCGAACGTATAACTATACTGCGCATTACCGGTCTTGGTCGGAATAACCGGAATATCATTGTTATTCGGGTTATAGAACGGCGTAGATCCCTCACCGAACTTACCGGACCAGGTGGCGCCATTACCATCGACATTCTTGAGCGTAATGGTAAACAGATCGTTGGTATAACTATACTGCGCCGTATATGTCTCTTTCTGCGTAGCTGCAGGCAATTCCGCATTAGGAGCATAGTCAATACCTGTGCTATTACGCTTCCAACCGGTGAAGATATAATATCCGTCCAAGTCGCGCGCACGAGCTGGTGTCACGCCATTATAAATAGGTGTCTCATTCTGCGTTACCGGCTCTCTCTGCAGCTGGGTACCATCGTAGTTCGCGAAGGTGATCATATAACGCGGTGTGGTGCTGAATTGCGCCGTATAGGTGATTGCACCGGTCACAGTTTCGTTGTTCACCCGCATGTTACCTGTCAGACTATTGAGCCATCCGCTGAACGTATAGGCATAGTTATTGTCAGCTGCCTTAGTCGGCGTAGCACCATCATACGAGGTAAGTTTACCATACTCTTGGTTCTTATCCGTCTCCAAGACATCATCGCCATTCATCCAAGTAACGGTATAACGGTTTGTCACGCTGGTCCATTGCGCGGTATAAGTTGCCGTGCCAGTTACCGCAGCCAGAGCAGGACTCCATCCATTGAACGAATAGGTATATTGCGCAGTAGCATCTTTCTTTGCTTCATATTCCGGCATGTCATTATACGGTACTTCCAGATAAACCGTAGCACCGTTGTTGGCATCGTTGAGCGTGATGGTGTAGTTACGCTTGGTCTCTGTGAATACCGGACGATAGGACATATCATCTGTAGCTACTTCCAGTTGACCAGTCCAAGGAATAGTATCTCCGGTCACACTACTCTTCCAGCCGTAGAACGTATAAGTATATCCCGTCGTGGTTGCTTTCGTCGGGTTGGAAGCAATCACTGCCTGATCCGGAATACCGTTGTAATCGGTAACAATAGTCTTCAGCACATTGTCACCCGTCTCCGCCGAATAGAACTTCACATTGACGGTCTTCAGTTTCCACTTGCTTGACGTATCATCATAGTAGTAGAATCCTTCATAACCGGTCTTCTTACATTCGAATACAGTAGGATCAGACGTTGCTACCACTTCCCACCACTGGCAGTCATCCATCAATATTAGGATTTTTCCTCCTTCTGCGGCATAGGTATGATTGCTTTCTGCCACACCAATCCACTTATCATTAGCATCCTTTGCCGTATTTGTCAATGCCACATACTCGGACGGTTTCGCATATACAGTCGAACCGATCACCTCAAAGCAATCGTTTGTATAGGTCTTCTGCCATTGATCTTCCAAATAAATGAATGACTCATCTGATGCAGTATTACTCGTCGAAGTGAAAGACCCATCCTTATTTTTGAGTTGCGCCAATTCCATCGTCACGGCTCTTGTTGCCGTTTCACTTGTCATCAATGTGACAGTAGCATCACTTGTTCCTGAAGCGGTATTAAATTTAACCGTTCCGGCATCTTGATTGTTTGAAAATATGTTAGCGCCCTTAGTGCTATTTGTTCCGCTTGCTATTAACTTGGAGGTGTATAGTTTCCCTGTCACATTAATATTTCCATGTACATTGAAAGCAGCATCAACTATAGATCTAGAAGGTTTAGTGCCGTTATTCCAACTCGGTGAGAAAACAGGAGCAGTAGCAGTCAAAGGCCATTGATCTTTATCAAATACATATATATTCTTTCCAGAATTAATTGTAAGCGAAGCTGTTTTGTTTATTTCTATCGATGAGCCTGGTAGGAATTGTGTACTCTGTGTGATAGCAAAGTCTCCATCTTTAATATGGATTTTCATATTACTCGTAATAGGAAGAATATATCCAGAAGAGTTAAACGTTACAGATCCCAAAAATGGAATATTATTGAGAGACAAAGAAATCGATCCTAATTGAGCCTGACTATTTACTTCATACACTTGATAGTCAAGTGTCGCATCATAACTTTTGCGCACCCAAGAAGACTCATCATTTCCTTTAACTAAAAACAAAGAGCCGGATGTTCCCACCAAGTTAATGTCATGATCCTCTATAAAAGTTTCCTTATAATAGATACACATAGCTGTGGTCAAGCGTGAATTATAATAATAAGTCGTTGGAACCTCAATGTTTTGCACAAAATATTGGTTCAAAGGAAAGAAACCATATTCATTATCATTGTAGTTATTATACAATGCTGTGAGCGTCTTCATATCTCCCGTCTGGAACATTTCATGCACTTCGGAGTTACTCTTTGCCTTTATCTCTCCTTTACCTGTAATAAAACCCCAGGCGTAAAGGAAAGCACCATCGTTGAGTTGGACAAGACTTCCCTTCTCCATATGAACACGTCCGTAAGGACTATTATTATAACTATTTTTGGAAGTATGAGGACAATACATTTCACCTCCTACTTCTATTTTCCCATTCACATTCAAGTAAGCGCCAGAATCCAAAGTCAGACATAAGTGCTCCTCAATAACACCTGCTGATGTGCGGAAAGTAGGAATCGCACCTGCAATAGAAACTTGCTGCTCGTCACAGGGAATCAGCAGAGTTACGTCTTTAGGCAACTCATATTCACCTGCCGGTAAAGTATGGTTCTGCGTCATGATAATGGTATATGTACCACTATTGTCCTTTGTGTATTGCAGAGCCGCAGCCAATGTCTCATATTTATTGCCATTTTTGATATAACATACATACGGGCTCGGCTTCTGTGTAGTTATTATATATCGATAACCATCTACGTAATCCGGATGTGTGTTGTCTAAAGTATATACTCCATAACCGGTATACATATACCTCTTAAGATTAACCGGAGTCGTATATATACCTCCCTTCAAAACCACGTTCGCTACAAGAGCTTTGTTGTTCAAAGGACCAAAATCTGTAGTTCCATTGCCAGTTGCCGCAAATTTGCCATCCAACACTTCGCCACTCGCTGTGTTTTCAAAATACATAGCATATGTATTCGAAGAAGTCGATTTTGAACGAACTACATCTCCATTGATTGAAAAATTCTTTTTAGCATATACTCCATAACTATCATCACCATTTTTTGATTCTGCATAAATGTTATTATCCGTTAAATTCAAAGAAGACTCTGTATTCCCGTATATTCCACGAATAGTAACACGTCCCTTAACTACATATGAAGAATGGTCACTATTTAATACACCATTCACATATGCACCATATACATTCCGTGAGCATGCAGTATTCGATGCTGTTACGTTGAACGTTGCGTTTGCTACGTTAATCGTCTTATTTGCTGCATTGTAAATGCCATAACATTTAGAATCTTCTACTGTATTGGTTGATTGTTCAACTTCCACATCATACTGACCTCCATTAATTGAGACCGTTCCATCTAAATGATTTACACCATATGCTGTAATATAGTGAGCAAAAATTGTAGCATTGCAATTAATAAGATTATTCGTACCCGCTTCGGCATATAAACCATACGCATCAGTAGATCCGTTTGCTGTAGCAGTTATGGTACATCCGGTTGCGGTCACATTGGCACGGCTATAGATACCATACGCAATAGAGGCAGCAGATTTGGCTGTAATGGAACAATTGGTCACGGAAATATTGACACCATTGGTAACACCTCCAAGACCATGTGCCTTTGTACCAGCGCCTGTCACTTCGCCTTTCAATGTCGCATTAGCGATAGAGCCACCTGCCGCAGCGCGTACACCAAACGCTTTGCCATTACCTGCTGCGGTAGCAGTAAATGTACCACCATCCACATTGAGCGTTCCATATTGGTGATGCAGACCGTATGCTAATTCCGTAGTGGATTGTGCAGTATAACTACCCCCTTCAATCGTTGTTGACACTGCACTCGCCTCTGTATTTACCGCTGCAGCACGGTTCGTTGCGGAAGTTGCTGTAACCGAGATATTGTTCAAACTTACGGTACCCTTATTATTAACACCGCATACTTCTACGTTGTTACTGCCATTCCCAGTAATAAGCGTTGCTGTAACGTTAGCATTCATCTGTATCATTGCCGTCGCACCACTTGCTACATACACACCATCCACTTTATCCGTAATAGCCGTTACTGCAAAACTACCGCCATTGACGTTCAAACGACCGGCATTGACGCATGCACCATATGCCTCCGTAGTCTTCGCATCCGCTGTTATCGTCGTCGTCGTCAAGGTAGAGGTACCGCCATTGACATAAACTCCGTACGCTTTTGCGCCGGTTGTCGCTTCCACATCAATCGTTGCATCCGTAATATTGCTTTGACCTGCCGACCACAAACCGTACGCTTGCGTCGGAGCAGAAACGGTAAGGCTACCGCCATTCAGCGTAGCATAATCGCTTGCTGTTGCCACATGGATACCATGTGCTTCGGACACACCGGTTACGGTCAACTGACCGTTGGTCATATAGAAGATACTTCCGTTGCAAACATTCACGCCATACGCGCTACCGGTACCGGTATTCTCTGCGGACAGCGTACCGCCTTGCATCGTCAACTTGGCTGCTTGCGTAAAGGTTACCACGCTCACTACACCCGCCGAAGCATGGGACGTATGAATCTCACCGACCTGCGTAAAACTGCCATCGATGATCTTCACATCTTTACCTGCCGCATCAATAGAGAATGCCGACGTGCAGTTAGCCGTAAGCACCTTACCGTTCACGTCGAACGTGAAAGAATTGGTAAACGAAAGCGGTGCGGTGATTGTCTTATTCTGCATCAGTTTGAGCACAGGCTGGTTGTTCATACTATTTGCCTGTGTCATCATTTCCGCCAAGGTTCCGGTATAGGTACGCACCTCATTTTCCTCAATACAAGCCTCATAATCTACCACCTCTTCTGCAGAACATGCTACAGAGAATTGCTTTGTTGCGCCGAAAGACGGGGTAATAGTAAATGTAGCATCCACTCCACCCCAGTTCGACGCCGTATAGGTATAGGGAATCACCAGACGGTTGGGATTAGTCGTCTTATCCAACGAGATTGTTCCAATGGCAATCGAACCAAATTCATTAGATGGACTCATCGGCGCAACAGTGAAATCCAAAGCAGACCAAGAGCCAATCAATGTAGGTATAGCCACATAAACCGTTTTCCCTCCGTACTCGCCTTTTGCCGTCACATTCACAGCCAAATCACCAGAGGCATCACCCCAAGCCAATTCCTTAAACATCGGACAAACGGATACGTTCGCATGAGGCGTATAGTTCAATGTCTTACTTTCAGAAATCTTATTGTCTCCTTCATACCAACCGATGAAGTTAGTAGTAGCTGACGGAACGGTAAGTGTAATCTCATCTGCCGCATAGGACTTGACGGGCGTATTTCCCGACGTTCCGGTCATCGAATACTCTTCCCCGTCATAATAAAACTCATAGTCATGATATGAGTTAGGATTACCACCCACATCATAGAAAGATGCGGTTGTTCTTTCACGAGTCTTGAGATAAGAATATGATACGGTATATGTACCGCCAACAGGTGTTAGATATGTAACGGTATATTCCGTAGCCGCCTTAAAATTAGCCACCGGTCTGCTATATACACATTGTCCTCCGCCACAAGAGTTCTGAAGGTTATCCGCAGTACCATTCCATCCCGCCCGAACAGTAGCATCATTACAATCCTTTTTATTATCTGAGGTCTTCGTCATATAGTTCGTCCACGTATCGAACTCAAACCCACGAGCAGGTTTTGCCCATGCATATCCATTAAAAGGACCATAGTTGGATTTATTTTGGTTTTGACCTGACACAATATAACACAAATTAGCAGGTTCAGAATCGTCATTTGTCTGCCCCACCACACATCCTCCGGGATAGTACTCTTGATACGCAGCAATACTTGACGGGCCTGAGGCCGAACTCGTACTCAAATACACCAAACCCTGCGCAGGAGCGGCAGATTTAACCCCCAAATAAGCATTAGTGCTGGTTCCAAACACACCCTCACTCACCCCGAGCAGGAGCACTAATACCATCGCCGTATAGCGGAAGAGGTTTAGGTTTGCCCCGCTAACACAGCGAATTAAATTGATTGATTTAAATAATTTTGTTGTCATATCTTTTTGTATCTTTTAAATTATCTTTTTAGGAATCGGTCAAGATTGGCCGATGTTGTTAAAATTATTTTCTATCGTTGTATATCGGTGAATTAAATCCCACCGGATTCATGGGCTTCGCTTTCGGTTTGGCTTGCAATTCTGCCAAGGAGAACTGAATGGAGGTCACAAATTGTGACTTCCAATTTTTTAACTCTTTAGGAGTTAGTTGAAACATAAAGTCCTCAGGAAAACGATCGATATTACGTTTCACTGCTTGATTGAGAACTTTTGTTTCTACCTGATACAACGCCGCCAAATCACGGTCCAAAATCACTTTCTGTCCGCGGATCTCGTAAATCTTACGTTGTATGACTGCTATCTCGTTCATATCTTTTTTGTATCTTAAATGCTCGTTATCACAACGAGAGGGGTTTTATCTTTTTGTCTTAGTTTATTTGTGCTTGCAGATATGCGAGCTTTGCACTTTGAGCGTGCAAAGTTAATGCTTTTTTTATAAATAAAAAAGAAAAATGAAAGAAAAATGCCAAAAATCTTCTTTTTGCTATTTTAATGTAGCAAAAACACAATATTTTGAATTAAGCGAAATTTGACAAAAAAAATCGCACATACATTGCTGTACATGCGATTTTGGGGGCTTAGTGGTGTAAAAAAGTTAGGAATGGATTTTACATATCATTGATGGATAAACCGCGCAATTGGAATTGGTAGTGACCAAAATCAGAGGATGGCAGACGATTCGCTTTGTCCGCTAATTTTTGAAGGTTGATTTTCTGCTCGTTGCGTTTGACTTCCGCAATTAGCCCTTGGTGCGTGAACTCATTTAATGCAACGATGTCGATTTCATTCTCTCCTTTCCTATCCCACCAATTGCCAACCATCGTATATTCACCCGACTCCATGAGCAGGGTTTGGAAATAGCGCTCTAAGGTCCTGCCTGAAAAACGTTCGTAATGGGTATTGATGTTCGCTCGTAATAGTTTGAATTGCCCACTTTCAATCAGTGATTGATAGGGACAAATGAACCGGAACCAAAAGCGCAGGAAAGGATCTGCAATCTCGTAAGATGATGTTTTGGATTGAGCAGATGACAACAGCGGCTTTAGACGGATAATCATACCGAAATTTTTCTCTAAATTAGAGAGGTAGGTTCCGCAATCTTTCTGTAGCGCTCCGTCAATGTCCGTTCTGCGGTTGGAACCATTAGCTATCAGCTGTAAGATGGAGTAATAGGTGTTGTAATCCGCGCTGAACTCCGTATTGATGATATCGCGTCCTTCCGTTAAGAAATAGGAATCCATCCGGCAGACATAATTGAGCATTTTCTCTTTAGTAAAACATCCGGCATCCATCAGCAATTCCACGTACTTAGCCACTCCGCCTGTAATCATGTAGAGACAGAGCAAATCTTCGTTTGTGTAAGAAGGATAATGGTCGGAGAAGATCTGTTTCAAAACAGCAATGCTAAATGGCCGAAGGGTAAATTTGGAAGTAGGACGACCATATAGTGGTTCGTTCTTATCCTCAAAAATATGCTTCATCATCGCCATGATACTACCTGAAGCAATGAGATGAATATGTGCGTCCATATGGTATCTATCCCAGATATCTTGTATTTCACTGAAGATAGCGGGATTGATTTTAGCTAAATTCTGAAATTCATCGATGATAACGGTGATGTGCCTCTGAACAGACTCACGCATAATCACCTCAAACAGATCCCGAAAACGGCTAATTGTACCATAGATGGAGAAATGAAGTTGTTCCTCTAAAACGGCTTGGAACTTATTGCATAACATCGCCTCGCTATCTTTGGACACAAACAAGTAGGCATATTCTCTGCCCTCCATAGCCCGCATCAGTAGCGAAGTTTTCCCCACACGTCTGCGCCCCATAAGGACAGTGAATGTGGCAGTTGACAGCGACTGCTCATATGTCTGAAGCAGCACTTCCATTTCAGTTTCCCGATCGTAGAATTTCATAATATAAATCTGTATTTATATAAATGGTCGTTTACAAATCCGGTGCAAAGGTACAACAAAAATTTGGAATGTGCAAGTTTTTTATTCACAAATTAACAAAAATCTTTTCTTTGGGCTCAAAATTGTTCTCTGTAAAAAATGAGACAGCACGGAAAGAGCTTTTTGCAAGAGGCTGAAAATTAAGAGGATGGAGAGGGTATTGCTGTTGCAGAGGATGGAATATCGAGAAGGGGAGATAGCGAAAGAGGTTGCGAGGGCACTTATATTTGTCGTCGGAATTGGATTTTCGAAGATATTATTAAAAGAAAAAAACAAAGATAAACACTGATTATTTATTTGGATGTACTGCGTACCTCCGAGTCTTCAGTTAACGGACTCATTTTCAAATAAATTTGACATGACTATGTTAACTAAATTCTCGGCTCCAGAGAGGCACAAATAAATAATCAGAAATAAACCTAACTAAATTTTTTAACAACTAATTACATTATGATTAAAGACCTTAACTTGATGGAGGGACAGGAAGACCTCCGCATTGTTGAACATCTCAACATGCAGAAACTTCCTGAGAGTGTACAACAGATGCTTTCATTGGCTTCGACGCCGGAAGAGCAGGACATCTTGCTGATGGCGACATTAGCCGCTGCGAGCGCGTGCGTACCTAATCTGTATTTTACGTATGGTTCGACAGGCAAGAAGTACTACGCGAACCTGCAATGTTTCATCCTGGCAGCGGCGGCAAGCGGTAAGGGCATTGCCAATCAAGCGTTGGAGATGTTGCGCGTGATAGACGAGCAGTATCCGATGCTGATTGCGGGCGACAGCACGCTGCCGGCGTGGTACAAGGCGTTAGAGGAACAAGGCGGATGCGGATACATGCACGAGAGTGAGGGCTCGGTGATCACGGACATCTGGCGCACGGCGGCGGCGAACTACAACACCGCGCTCCGTAAAGCCGCCGAACATGAGGCGATCAGCCGGAACCGTGTCAAAGGTGCATCGGAGATCAAGAATCCACGGTTGAGTATGCTGCTGACCGGAACTTTCGGGCAGTACAAAGTGTTGGTGCCAAGCGTAGAGAACGGATATTTCAGCCGATTGCTGACGGTGGTGATCCGTGGGACTAATCCGTTTGACAAACGGTATGTGTGTTCAAAAGGCGGGCAGAGCGCGATACCGACGATCGTGGGTCAGCGGTTGCTGCGGACGTACGAGCGGCTGATGAGCGGCGGCGAGCGGGAATGGAGTCTGACGGATGCACAGAAAGAGCGTCTGGGCGAACACCTCGAAACGGAATACGGGACGCTCATCGGGCTTCTGGGGGATAACTTCCACTCGGCGGTAGTGCGTATGGCGGTACAGATCGAACGGATCGCGATGGTACTCTCCGCACTGCGTGCAGGAGAAGAGTTGTCAGTATTCAGTGACCAGTATTCAGATGAATTAAAACCCGAATCAGATTCGGGACTAACAGACGAAAAGAGCCGGATAGTATCCGGCAAAACGGACGAAACAGACGGAGACAACAATCGACCAAGCTTGGTCGATACTATTTATTGTAGCGACCAAGATTATGAGGTGGCGGAGATGATCGGGAATAAGATGCTAATGCATATGGCTGCGGCGTACCGGATGATAGATGGAGATGCGCAAGAGTGCGTGCCGGAGATTAAGCCGATAGACCAACGGAAGGTCGTTTTTGAACAACTGAAGGCTGAGTACAACCACGGCGATTTAGCCGAAGAAGCAAAGCGTCAAGGTATATCCAAACGCACAGTAGAACGATGGAACCTCATTTGGATAGAAAACGGGCTTGTAGAAAAGACCAATCATGGTCAATATCGAAAAGTAGCGTGACGCTTTGTCGCTATGTCGCTTTTGAACATAGCCGTAATTGGCTGATATGTAGCAGATTACACAGAAAGCGACAAAGCGACATAGCGACAGGACAAAAATTATTGTCGGATGACATCCGACCTAATGGACGACGTACAGGAGGATGTTAGGTGGACGTCAGGTAGTTGTACCGATGATATCAAACATATATCGAACAAATTTCAAACTTATTTCTAAATTATAACTAACGATTATACTTATTTATGGCACAAGCAGAATTAAGCGTAGGCATTGATTTGCTGCGCGGCAAATTGAAACGAGACTCGGAAGTGGTAACACGATTGAAAGCATACCGAGCAGACGACGGGACTTTGATCAAATATGGTCCTCAAGAGATCTATTTTAAGGAGAAACGCGATTACAAGCGTCATCCGCGGCGAGGCGCCGAGGAGGCACAAGCGCAGAAATGGCAGGCGGCGTGTCGCGGTGCGAGCGTGATTATCAAGGATAAAGAGCACCCGCGGTATGGGGAGCTACGCGCACGATGGAACGCGCAGTTGAAAGGTCAGCCGGATCCGATATTGGATCCCAAGCGGGTGACGATGTTTCCTAATTTTGTGCGGGTTATTCTTCTGCGTGAGCTTGAAAACGGAAATACCCCATAGACTCAAGCGCAATGACTTCGTCTCGCACTTCCGGTGTGTAGCGCCCGTGTTCGCGCATGGCGCGCCGGAATTGCGAGGCGTTGTTGCGCTCGGTATAATCGATTTTGAGATGCTCGCTGAGCCATTGGCGCATGTCGGGATCGGAACATTTGCGGCGGATATAACCGAGTTGGCGCATGGCATAGACGGCAGCGGTGAGATCCCGAAAATGGGCAGGATGCTGCTCGGCGAGCTGGAGATGGTAGAGGAGATGTTCTTGGACCTCCGGAGGCACATCATCCGCCCAGAAACGGAGCTCCTTTTTAGGCAGGAGACGGTCGGAGAGAAAAAGAGTCCACTCCTTTTGCCATTGGAGCCAGTCTTGCGTTTCGGAAGCATCCAATTGGTCTATCTCATCGGACAGGAACGCCCAGTCGGTTTCCTGCGAGAAGATATATTTGCGGTCGGCAGAGGTAATTTTCGCACCGGGCATCTCCTGCTTCATCGCCACATATTCGTCGGAGAGCCAGAGGAGGTACCGCTCCATGATGTCGGCGGCTTTCTCACCTTCGAAAAAGAAGGTGGGTTTTTCCGTCTCGTCCGGCATATCCGCCAGTTGGATGACCATCAGAGCATCTGTCCAATCGGTATGGAGCAAACGTTGGCGACGTGTCTCGACGCGGGCAGCATCGATGAGCCATTGGGCGAAAGGCATTTTCCAAGGCATCGGGACCCATATATGTTCGCCAAAAGGCTCCAACACCAGCCGGTGCATGTACGCCACCAAGAGTTCTATCGCGAGGTTAAGGAGGCGGATATTAGGGCAGAGTTCGACAAGGGAGTGCTTTCCGTCAACGAGCTGGACGTAGTTATCGCGCAGTTGGTTGAGTTCGGCAGAGAGATAGCCCCAGTCTTTGCGTCTCACCTCCCGATCATAGCGAGCGAAGAAGTCCGCCCGTTGTTCGTCCGTATCGAGCGCAATCCCCCGCACATCGCCTTCGTCGGTATCGACGAGGAGGGCTGCCAAAATAGCCGCAGCGAGGAATCCGCCGAAGATGAATTCATCCTCGCCATCGGCGCGGGAGATATAGAGGCTATGCGATTCGTAGCGCATGGAGGGGGAGAATGTGTAGTTGGAGAGGAGCATGGGGTTAGGGGGTGACAGAGGGGAAATATCGTAATGACGTAATTCGTAATTACGGGATGACGAACCTTTTAATTTCTCGTAATGACGGGATTACGGGATTACGGAGGTTTTTTCGAGATGACGTTATTACGTCATTACGTAATTGCGAATAGAGATAGCGTTTTATCAGGACGACAGCAAAAGAGAGGGTAAGGATGATATGCGGCCAATCGACGAGGACGTGTCCCCAGAAGAACTCGCCGGACATAACGAGACACCAAATAAGGAGGATTGCCGCATAAGGCAAAGCCCAATACTTGCGCCAATACCATAAGATAGCCGGCAGGATATTAAACGGAATGATGAGCCAGTTCCAATCGGTACACGGGAGGTTTGAGAAAAGGATCAGATATGTCATCACCGCACCTATCGCCGTGTATAAGGTCAATAAAGAATAGTCCACCGCTTTCCATGGAGCGAAAGCCAAAAGAAGCAGCAAAATACTCAGCAAAAGCGGGGTGAACCACATGCCTTCGTTATGGCGGGTAGATTCCAGTAAGATACGCGGCTCGCTGTTCAGCACGGGCTCGCCGTTGTCAAATGTAGCTTTTTGCCATACCTCCACCAAGTCGGTTGGGACAATGAGTTTCTGCTCGCATGGATAGTCTCTGTCACCCTCCACGCCAATCAGAAAATACATAAAAAACTCTTCCCAAGGTGCTCCTTCAATGAAATTGCGCACCAACTCCCGTTGAGTCTGTTTGGTATATTTATCATCCCATGGGGCATAATGTATAGCGCTGGTTCCAAGGGCTTTATGAATGACCTGAACGACCGATTTGGCGCAACCGCGACGGAAATAATCATAGGGGATATTAGCTCCTTTTGCTGCCAAATTATCCATTACCTCCCATAACTTCTGCTCTTGCTCCGTGGAGAGATGGATGGTATATTCTTTGACGCCACGACCTGTCTCACGGTAAATATCCAAAAACTCATCGGTCGGGATGCCGAACATGCCCATCTTCAGATTTCCTTTTAGGAATGTCCATATCTTATCCCGCACATTTTCGCTCTCATAGGAAAAGATATAATCGAGGTTGAAAATAGGGCATTGCAAATGCAGCGCGGCATGACCGAGCGTGGAATAGAGCACCTCATCCGGATCGCAGACCACGAGACTGACCGTCACAAAATCCGGGGCAAGGCGATCGATGGTGTCGTTGAAGCCTTGGGCGGCATTGCGTTCCGCAACAGACATGGCGGGCTCTTGGGCAGAAACAGATGCCGCTAACAAGAGTAATGATAAGATGGTATGGATTTTTCGCAACATAGTTATATTTTTTTTCGAGATCACGTAATTACGGAATCACGGGATCCCGAACCGTTCAATTTCGGGGCAAAGGTAGTGTTTTTTTTTGAATTATGCAAGAGATGGTACAAAAAAAGCGCCCGGAGGACGCTTTTTTTTGTGTGAATATACGGGGTATATCGCGTATAAATGCACGATGCTGACCCGTTTTAGAACACCGGTGTGCGGCGCTTAGGCGCACCGGGACCAATGGGCAGATCCGTAGGACGGGGATCTACCACCGGACTACCATCCAATAAGCACTGAGCCAAACTGATGTGTTCCACCTCCATGAGAGGGATGATATATTGTCTTTTTTTCATAAAGCAAATTTTTTTCGTGATTCGTAATGACGTAATGACGTTATTTCGAAGGTTATTTTACCATTTGGCCATCGATGGAGTAAACCTGATTGCCACGGATGATGAAGACCTTATCATTGATAATCACCTTGCGGATATCGCCTTGTGCGTCCACCAGCGCTTCGTCGATAGCGGTGGTTACTTGCGGAGCCTTGCGGACACGCAGACCGTAGTTGGTAGCAGTACCATTCTCCAGTGCAAGCACATAATTGCTCTCCGAGATGTTCCAGATAGCTTCTCCATTGTAGGTCAGGTAGAGAGCCGCTTCACCACGTTCCTGCGTAGCAGAGAGGACGTATTCTCCGGATACAGGAGCGGAGATATTGAGCGGATACTCGACGCTCTCACCCTGAAGAGCCACCGTGTTCTTACAGAGTTTCGCCTCATAGCGGTTGATCCACATCTGTGCATTCAAAGCACTGAGACCCATCTTAGCGAGGTCCTGACCGATGACGTATGTATCCGGTTTCTCCTCAGCCGTTTGAACAATCATACGGTCGTTCAGCTTGCCAGCGAGCGAGAGCTCTACCACAAAGCGGTTGTCGGTCTCGATAGCGGTTTGCGGTGCACGGCGGTACGGAGCCGAAGATGCACCACCTGTTGCTACCTCGGCAGTCACGTTAGGATTCGGGGTCTCAACTTGTACAAATACCGGTTCGCCAACTATCATGTTGGTAGTAGTACCAATCACATATGCATCGTTGCCATTGTATTTCAATACATCTGTAGCACCGGTACTCAAATCTGCATGATACAATGCCGGGTTGGCAATACCGTTCCAGTTAGCTTGGGACCCATCACCACCAGTAATCACAACTTCCGTAGCCGTATTCCACAAACTACCGCTGGTCTTATGGAACTCAACAGCTGTTTGCGCATTGCGGAACCAGATCATATAGAGTTTACCCGGCTGCATGTCATGACCATTCAAGTCAAGGAATTTCCAGTAATCATTTCTGCCGGTTTCGCGATCAGCAGAAGCGTAGGCTTCGGCATCAAACTCGAGCACATAGACGTCGTTCGTAGCAAAAGCATTACCGTTCTTATCACGGATGCCGTCAAGCGCAACCGTCCAAGGTACTGCCACTGCGTACCACGTTTGTGCGGCAAAGTTCTTCTCCATACGGAAGATAGCCTCACCGGTAATGGTCAGATTCTCTGCACCTAACAACTCTCCGGAAGCATCGATACCATTGGAGGTAATCACCAAATTCGTGCGCTCAATGACTTCATCGTTCAGATCTTCGCTGTCATCGATACCGATCTCGATGTTGGAATCGGGATTCGGTGCTTCATCGAACTGAGCCGTATAGGTTGCATCTCCGTTAACCGGAACGATACTTGGCGACCAAGTTCCATTGAAAGTGTAAATGTAAAGCGCTGAAGGAGACTTGGTAGGTGTAGCTCCATCATAGGAAGGTGTAGCACCATATGCCAACACATCTGTATCCAGCGTATTACCATCACCGTCCAGCCATGTAACTGTATGGGTATTAGCCGTGCTGGTGAAGGATGCCGTATAAGTGGTGAGACCCGTAACCGGTTCGAACTCTCTATCCCATGCATCGAATGTATAGGAGTATTGCGGAGTAGCCGGTTTGGTCGGCGTTCCTTCATAGGACGGAATAACGCCATACGCCACTTCCGTACTACCGAGCAACGAACCGTCGTCACGCTTCCATGTCACCGTGTAGGTCTTCGGCGTAGCCGCGAAATGGGCATAATAGGAAGCGGCACCGCTAACTGCCGGAGTAGCACCGATATTATATACTTTTTCGCCATTCGCTTCTGTTGCCCAACCGTCAAAGGTAAAGGTAGCAGCGGCTGTAGCCTGTTTGGTAGGAGCAGCACCGTTAAACACCGTAGTCTCTCCATAAGGCTGGTCGTAATCCACTTCGATAGCAGATGTACCAGCCTCGTTCATCCATGAGATGGTGTAGGTAGCCGGAGTAGCTGCAAAGTGCGCATAATAGGTAGCATCCTCAGTAGCCCAAGGCGTTTGCCCTTTCTTATATGCCAAGGCGCCATCCTTACTGGTTGCCCAACCATCGAAGGTATAAGTAGATTCAGCCGAAGCCGGTTTGGTCGGAGTGGCACCGGTATAGGTAGTAGGTGTTTCTTTCAGTTGCGCATTAGATGCTAACTCCTCATCGCCATTCATCCATGTGATAGTAACCGTTTCTTCTTCACCTTTGTATGTAAAATTAGCCACAAGTGTGATATCGCCGGTCACAGCCATTTGACAAGGATTGTCTTTATTCTCCAAGTTATCACTCCAACCGTCAAAAGTCCATTCAGAATCATCATAATCAAAGCCAACCTCTATTGCATCAGAAGCTGCGTTGTACTCATAGATACCGCTACCCCATGCCTCGCAAGCACCGGCAGGATTACTTCTGACAGATACGGTGTATTTATTGATAGCATCGATATAGGTCGGCTTGTAGGAGGCATTGGTTGTCACGGTTTGAATCGTAGTTGTTTCTTCGAGATTCTTCCATACCAAGGTATAGGTGTGACCATCTACCGGATCTTCCTTACTTACTGTCGGAGGAGTTGGTGTAGCGCCATAAGGCAGGCTCTCTGATGCCTTGGTTGCATTAGGCGTAACTCCATCCTCCTTGAAGTAGTAAATAGTATATTCACGTGCTACTTCACGGTAAACAGCCGTATAGACTTTGGCACTAGTAGCAGAAACTTCCTCTAATGCCGGTGACCAATGATCAAAGACATACGTATATTCTTCTGTTTCAGGTTTACCGGTTAGATCGACATCATCATTCCACTTGCCATCCGCAAAGACAGGCGCAGCAGGAACCGCACCAACTGTCACATTGCCTTTATGCAACTCGGTTGTACCATCATAGTCCATGAACTTGATTTCATACTCTGTAGGCGGTTCGGGCAACCAAGTAGCCGTATAGGTTTGGTTTCCTGTTACAGCAGCCAGAGCAGGAGTCCATTCGAGGATATAACCGGTGCGGGTCGGTACGTTTTTGCAGACAGGGTATTCATTACGTGCCAGCAAATGACGCTCAATCTCGACACCACCCTCTTGTACAAAGGTAACGGTGTATTTGATGGTATCTTGCTGATAGGTAGCCGTATAGGTGACATCAGATGTCACTTTGCCGAGCGCAGGAGACCAGCCCGTAAATGTATAGGTATAATCATCCGTTTTCTCACGCGTCGGGTTGGTACTCAACCATTCTGCTTGCGTACCATAAGGTACTTCATATACGATAGGATTATCTTCAGCATCCAAGATCGGTGATCCATCCCAATCAAGCCATGTGATCTCGAAACGTACTTCTTCCCATCTGCTTTCCTTATCATTCCACTGATAATAGGTATCATTCTCGGGGTGAATGCAGTGGTAATAATTATTCTTCGCTTCCACTTCCCACCATTGGCAATCGAAACCATCTTCATTGGTGGTTAAGATAAACAACCGTCCGGCACCTGCCAAATCGCTATAAGTATGGTCATCGTTGCCAATCACTTCCTCTTTTTCCTCAGTAGCTACCACTGCTACATATTCTTGAGGTTTGATATAATAAAGATCATTGGCTTCGTCCACCATGAAACAACCATTTTGAACCAAGGATGTCCATTTGGCACCAGTTCCATCGATATCCAGATAGCAATAAGCATCACCATCCTTTGCATAGTGCTCTGCATCCACATAAGATGCCGTGTATCCTCCATCCGCATTTTTCAGCTTTACAGAAACGAAATCTTGATTCACCTGACCTGTTCCATCAGCTCCAGTTACCTGACTGACGGTTACCGTTGCGGACGTTGCATCCTCTGAGAAGAGGAACGTACCGGCATCCTCTACAGCAGAGAATATATTTGCACCACTCTCCGAAACATATACTTGACCTCCATAGCAATCAAAAGTTCCATGAACATTGATTGATGCCGATTGCAGATCACCACGGGTGGTTGGTTCGCCTTCGAAAGCCGGAGCATATTTCACCAAACGAGTAGGTTGACCTCCTGCATAATTTCCCCATTCATTTTTATCATAAACGAATAAATATCCACCTTGAATATTATCATCCGGATCGTCTGCACTAATCTGAGCCGTTCCCTCTTTATCAATCTCCACCTCAGCACCGGGGAGCAACTCCGTCGATTGGGTAAAGTCCATCGTACCACTCAGAAGATGCAGTTTGAAGTTATTGGTGATAGGCAAGAAATACTGGCCTGAATTCATTGTCAGATCTTCCGGGAAATTCGGATTAAGTTGCGAAAAGAAAGGTGAACTAACCAAAGGAATAATAAGACATCCAATATGGGCGCCACTATTGATTTCATAGACTTGCTGGTCTTTGGAAGCATCATACCATTTGCGCACCCATGTGTTCTCAGCATCTGCCTTCTCGTCCATCATAAACATGGAAGGTTCATCGTTATCACCGGTAACACCAATTATACGGATATCATTGGCACTCATGGAGATATTTGCACTTCCTTCCCCTAAAAAGCCTTCAATCGCATTTTTATAACTTCCCCACTCACCTTCACTCGCTGTTACGCCCGCTGCGGTACTCAAGCTGGCTCCCGGGTGATATTTCACAGGTACTTCTATATTCTGGATAAAATAGGTATTAAGCGGGAAAACGGGATTTCCTTCTAACAATCCCATACCAGAGAAACGGGCTCCTTTCCAGTCACCCATTTGGAACTGCTCCCGTACCATAGAACCACGACGTGCATCAATCTCGCCCATCGGCACTACATGCGTGCTTTGATTCATATGCTCGATATCTCCCGTTACATATCCCCAAGCACGAAGTTCAGAACCGGACTGCAAAGTAATGGTACTACCTTGGTTCATTTGCAATTGTCCGTATGGACCATAAACGGAGCTGGCGAAGGCTTCGTAAGAACTATACTGCGTTCCACTTACCTCAATCGTACCAAACACATCCAAGTTCACACCATTGCTCAAGGTCAGACAACGGAACTGAGAAGGGGCCTCATATACATGCTGGTAGAAAATCACACGATCCACAGTCTTGGTTTCATTACCCTGTGCATTATCTTTCGGGATGATTAGCACCGCATTTTCCGGCAAGGTATAATAGCCGGCAGGCATGGTGTAATCATTATCCATAATGATGATAACTTTATCAGCTGTATTATTCGCATATGCAAGTGCATCTTCCAGAGCGGCATAGGATGTACCGCCAATATGGCAGACACTCACACCGGCAGCTTTGGCTGCTTCCGCGGAGCCCACAAAGAACTCATATCCTTCGCGGAACTCGGCGCCGGAGGTATTGCGCCAAACATGCTTTTCAAAAATTTCTTCTGCCTCGGCACTATTTGTTTGGAAATAACCGGCATTGAAGGTAACCGAACCGGCCTTGAGGTTCTCAGGATCCGTGAACTTACCGTTATTAACAACCAACGTACCAGCGGCACCATTCAGCGCCTTGGTTCCACCTTCGATTACAGCCAGTTTCTCAATCGTAGTGGCTCCACCATTGGTTTGCACACCGTATTCATCACCGACAATGGTACCTTTTTTGATTTGCGCGGTACCACCGTTGATATGAATGGCTACCTCGCCCTCAAACGTACCTCCGTTGACGGTCAGCGTACCGGCAGAGGTCAAACCGGACTGGAAGACACCATCCACTGTTGTCAAGATACCGTTATTGGTAGCTGTACCGGTAACAGTAGCACCATTTTGCTCCACCTCGGCTCCATTTGCAATGACCAGTGAACCAAATGTGCCACCATTGAGGATTGCTTTACCTCCTGCGACATTCAACGCATTCGCCGAACCTCCATATTTGCTATATGCGATGGTTACATTTCCACCGGCAATCGTCAGCGTTTTGCCAAACTCGTATCCATTAAGATCAAAAGTAATATTCTTGTTGATAGAAACAGCTTTATTATAATTGCTATTCAGTTTGACGATATCGCCAGCCTCTGCGTGACCCAGCAATTCGATCAAATCACCCGTTTCCTGTTGTTCTTTCGACTTGTTTAGACGAATAGCTTCCACACCTTCTGCTATTATACGAGCACCAAGCAACACGTTCATCGTAATATTGGCTTTGGTCTTCAGCTGAAGGTTTGCCGAATATTCTGCCACGTTGGCATTCGGGGCTGTGAATTTCACCTCTACCGTGGCGGTTGTACCGCTAACAGACAGATCAGAGATAGACAGCGGATCACCACTTGCGTTTGTCCATGAACCGCCTCCTGTAGAAGAAGTGATTTCCAATGCGTCAAAATCATCTATATCAATTTCTTCTCCACTCAGCTCATAGGTAATCGTCTGGGTACACGAAGTGCCTTCCTTAATCGTATTCGGACCTGTCACCTCATATCCTACAATACGAATCGGTTCGAAGGTAGCAAACAACTCATATTCAGCAGGGTACAGAGTAGTATATACCACATTCCCATCCTCATCAGTTTTCGGATTTCCGTTCTCTTCCTCATACTCGGATTTTTCCATGCCTACATCATAAAGACTTGCCAATGGATTCTCGTTACCCAAATCAAATCCGCCATCCGAATAGGACCAGCCGGCAAAGTAATATCCATCATCCGTTTTCTGCCAAGCCTTAAAAGAAACCCGCATTCTATCCATACCCTGCATGGATAAAGCCAGTCCTTTTCTCTTCATACTGGATTCCACGTAATCTTCAGGATCCGGTTCATCCTCAGTAGTAGCCACATACACCTTTCCGCCGCCGGTAGATGACGTACTTGCCGTCAACTGGGCTACGTAATAAGGCTTTTGATCCAGCATACCCGCACCCCATGCCACATTCGTACTCATCCCGAGCACAAGCAGCAACATTGATAATTTAATAAAGATTTTTCTCATCATATCTTTTTGTTTTAGATGTTAATATTCGGTTATTTATCTGACTCATCTTGCGCAACAGAGATAAAAAATTCTCCATGACACAAGGGTCATCTTTGCACTTTGAGTGTGCAAAGTTACAACATCTTTTTGAAATATACAACTTTTATAGAATAAAAAGAATAAAAATCATAAAATTGAAATATCAATTTTGCAATTTAATCGAAAAAAATAGGATAATATCCGGCAAAAAGAACAAAGCTTCAGAGGGAATCAGAATAATTTCAGTTGGCGGTCATTGAAGATAGCATAGCCGACTTCGCAATTGATGCACTCATGGTGCTGGCAGTAGTTCTGATAGAGATGCAGCAATGCCTGCGTATCAGCAGCATTGCGAACCGCCTGCCCCAACACACGCCATTGCCGGATGATGGTGTTGTTCTCCGGCGCAATCCGCTCCATCAACCCCATTGCCTGCTCCGCGGCCAAAGGGTTATTCTTATGCAAAGCATAAGCGTACTTATAGGGAATGACGGTGTTAATGAGCAGAATATCCACACTGCTGCTACCCATCTTGTCCACCGCAAAGAGCTTTTCCAAGTCCTTCAAATCATCCGTATCGAGAATCTTACTGAGTAAGTTCTCCGACTGATAGAGTAACTGCGCAAACTGCCTGATCCGCAGTTCCGGACTATTCTGAGGACGGAGACGGGCATGTTTCCATATAGTGCCGTCCATCGGCGTGAGATCAAACTTAATCCGCAGAAAATCATACTCTTTCTGCATCGCCGGCTCATCTATCAATCCGGCTTGACCCATCAGCAGAGCCGTCAATTGGAAGAGGCTGTTGCGATGTTTCTGGAGATAGGAAAGGGGCGTGTTGATCGCCAATTGCTCGAAAGGAAGACTATTGGTATGGAAGCCGAAATTACGCGCCAGCGATATATACAAGGCATGCTCCCAACTGCCTTTGGTGATCTCCAGAAGTCGCATGATCGAAGCCCGTTTACATTCCAAACGCTTACGCAGCAAGGTCTTGCGCCATCCATCCGAGAGCAACGCCGGATCCTTCAGGAGTTGTTCGGCGCATCCGATCCGCGCGACCGCACTATCCATCTGCTGCGCCGCCGCAAAGAGTCCGCTCAGATAATCGGTGTCTCCCGGATACTGCAACTCGCATTGCGGCACCAATTCGCCACGCGTGTTATAAACAGGCTTATCCGCTGTGCGCACCACATGCAGAATCACATTATCATAAGCCTTGTCCAGATGATGACGATGTTTGACCCAATCGGAGGAGGAGACATGGATCTCGATATTTCCTACCCATTCCTTACCGTCTATGAGCACTCGCGCATGGCTGTAATCAGGTCCGGCGTCGCGGTTATGCGATCCAACGGACAGGATTTCCACCTTCCGTCCATCGGTTGTCTGCTGCGCCATACCTGCCCACAAACAATGCTCCCATATGTAATGCAATACTATCTCCGGCATTCCAATAGAATCGGCAAATGGTCCGAAAAACCATCCTGATACCTATATCCGTTAAACGTTCGCTTGGGTTTGAGTCCCATGTATTTGTCATCCTGCTCCATGATCCACTCCGCATCAAAAATGCGCACCACGCTGCTACTATCCATCGCAGGCGAGGTATAGAACTGGTCCAGACAGGTCCATTGCCCATGCCATTTATGGGTTCCTTTCGCCCTTTCGCTTTGTACTCCCGTCATCCGGTTGGTGAGCCCTGTCAAATCATCCTTCGGCGCGCTGTTCATATCGCCCATTACCACTATTTTCGCCTGCGGATGAAGGGCAAAGACGGAATCAACCGCCTGCTGAAGGGTCTTTTTTGCTATCTCCCGTTTCCACTGCGTCTCTGCGTATCCGCCCCTTTGGCTGGGCAGATGGCAGACAAAGAAATGGATAGTGTCGCGTTTATCCACTCGCGCAGAGACATAGAGTATATCGCGGGTTGTCTCATATCTGCCAAGATTGGCAGATTGCAGAGCCACGCTGATAGCCCGCGTCCGAATGGTATCTATCCGCGCTTTCTTATAGATGAGCGCCACATCTATACCACGTCTATCGGGGCTCTCATAATGCACAAAATCATACTCATTGCGCCGCAGCGTATAGCATAAACGCTTGAGACATGCAGCGTTCTCCACCTCCTGCAATCCAACCACATCTACCCCATCCCATTCGCCCATAACGGTCAGCACACGGGCTATATTCTCCGTCTTGCGTTTATACCGCGTGAAGGTCCAATGTCGCTCACCGTCCTGCGTCCATTCCTCATCCGCCGTCGGCACTCCTGCCACACTGTCATGCGCCGGATGAAAAAGGTTCTCCACATTATAATTGACCACTCTCAGGGGTTCGGCATACAGCACAGTCAATCCAAACCAGACTAACGAGACCCAAAAGAGAACAAATCGGAACGGAAGCATAACGGAGGCAAAACGGAGGTATATCGGAGGCATCTCGAGATCAAAATAACATCAGCTTCGCTTTTTTGAGTGCCGCGATAAAGGCGTCCACATCGTTTTTTTCGTTATACAAACCGAACGACACCCTCACTGTGCCTGGTACTCCTAAATAGTCGATGAGCGGCTCCGCACAATGATGTCCGGTACGCACCGCCACGCCTTGCTGGTCCAAGAGAGTACCAATATCGAAGGGATGGATGATCGTTTGGAGCGCTGAAGGGACATTGAAACTGATGACTCCGGCTTTGGGTTGACCTGCCCCATAGACGATACAACCCATTTCCAACAACTGACGCTCGCAATATTCGGTCAGTTCACGTTCATGCGCCTCGATAGCCTCCCATCCTACAGCCTGAATATAATCCAACGCCTTATGCAATGCATAAGATCCCACGAAATTAGGGGTACCGGCTTCGAACTTATAAGGCAGTTCATTATAGCTTGTCCCCTCCCATCGCACATGCTCAATCATCTCTCCTCCACCTTCGTGCGGTGGCAGTTTCTCCAACCATTCGCGTTTTCCATATAATACGCCTATACCCGTAGGCGCGTACATCTTATGGCCGGAGAACGCGAGAAAATCGCAATCCAGTTCCTGTACATCCACCGGCATATGCGGTACACTCTGCGCGCCGTCGATACACACCGGAATACGACGTTCGTGCGCCAAACGGATAATCTGCTCCACCGGCTGAATAATACCTAACACATTGCTCACCTGCGCCACGCTCACTATCTTCGCCCGCTCGCTCAGCATCGACTCAAACGCCTCCATATCAAACGTGAGATCCTCACGCAAAGGCACATGCTTCAAGACGGCTTTCTTCCGCGCACAGAGCATCTGCCACGGTACGATATTCGAATGGTGCTCCACCCCACTCACGATGATCTCATCGCCCTCATGGATGAACGCCTCGCCAAAACTGAACGCCAGAGCGTTGAGGCTATCGGTCGTACCTTTGGTGAACACAATCTCATCGCTGCTACGGGCATTAATGAACGAAGCTACCGCCTTGCGTGCCTCCTCATGGTGCGCCGTCGCTACCTGACTCAGATGATGCACGCCACGATGGATATTACTGTTCCACGTGCTATATGCCTCCACTATTGCCTCCACCACCTGACGAGGTTTCTGGCTCGTAGCGGCATTATCCAGATACACCAACGGCCTACCGTGTACCTGCTCTTTCAATATCGCAAAATCGTCTCTGTTCATGGTTTATAATAACTCTCTTCCAATATCTTTTGTGCGTCACCCTCTGCCATCAACTCCTGCAGCGTGACCTCTTTATTATGCTCCATATAACTCTCAGCTATTCGCCATCCGAGCCAAATACCCAACCGTCCCGGTGCGTCTTGCGAGATCTCAGAAGTAAACGGACCATCGTTCAGATACCCCGTCAGAACCAGACTCTCGGTCTTGAATAAATCCCGTTTATCCATCACTAAATGCCAGATAGCCTGCTCATTACGCACACACCATTCCCATTGCTCTTTCGTCCAACCCATCACTTCATATTCGGGCAAGGCATCGAAAATCTGCGCCGTGAGATACATCACTTTGCCGCGATAAAGCATCTGGTCCAAGAGGCGGCTTTTAGCGCTCGTATAGGGTAGGGTGCGGAATAAAAACGCACTCACTACATCCACCGGAATACACTCCTTGCGCATCGTTTGCTTCTGATAATCATACACGACGCGGTTGTAATACTCATAATCGCTGCCGAGGTACATATCTCCACCTACGCCAATGAGGTCGTCTCCAAAATAAATAGGTGCCTGAAAGCCCGAAACGAACAGATACATCGCCGGTATCTCCGTCTCGGGATAGAGATATGCAATGCGTGAAAAGGCCTTGGAGAGCGCTTCCTCCAGATCCTGCACATCGGCAAAGACCCTCTGCTCGCGCTGATTGGTCTCCTTGAACCCATACAAAGTGTCCTTCAGGAAAGCCGGTAACTGCTGCTCAAGATACAAAGTATCTTCCGACGGAATACCTAATATATCTTCCACCCACAAGGGCATGAACACCGGATACTCGTCATACAAGACCCGGATATCCTGCGCCACCGTCGCCTCCTGCACATTCAACAGGGCATTGTCAAACCGCACCAACTCAACGTGCTGCGGCTCCAAATCCTTCGGGAAATAGGTTCGTCCCTGATGACATGCCGTCAGCATAAGAACAGCGCCAAACAACAAAATATGAAATTTGAAATTTGAAATCATAAGCTTAAAATTACTCCGTCTTTGATCTCAATCACCCGGTCAGCCATCGCGGCAAGGTCCTTGTCATGCGTCACGAGCAGAATCGTTTGTCCGTACTCTTTGCGCAGATGAAGCAACAGGTCACTCAGTTCCTTCTTGTTCTTCTCATCAAGACTTCCCGTCGGTTCGTCCGCCAAGATGATATCAGGCCCCATCATCAGCGCCCGCGCTGCGGCTACACGCTGTTTCTCTCCGCCGGAAAGCTCGTTGGGCTTATGGTGCATACGGTCCTCCAGACCTAAATCGCGCAATAACTTCTGCGCCCTCGGCATATATTCCGCCTCCTTCTCCCGCGCAATCATCGCTGGGATACAGACGTTCTCCAATGCCGTGAACTCAGGCAATAACTGATGAAACTGAAAGATAAACCCGATATGTTTATTGCGGAAAGCAGCTAACTCACGATCCTTCATCGCAAACACATCCGTGCCGTCAATAAGCACCTGACCTTTCGTAGGACGATCCAACGTGCCGATGAGCTGGAGTAGGGTAGTCTTACCGGCACCGGACTTACCGACGATAGCTACTATCTCACCCTGTTCCACACTTAGATTAACGCCCTTCAGCACCTCCAGTTCACCGAAAGACTTCCATATATTCTTAATCTCTATCATACTGTTCCAAACAATTTTGCGGCGCAAAATTACTGCTTTTTTACGACATATGCAAGAAATTAAGCAGAAAAATTACGCCGAGAGGGCCAAGAGACATAGATGGAGAGCAGCAACACATAGTAAAGAACGATCATCCATCCATTAACATGGGCAGGCACAGTACAGCCCGGAAGCGACTCAATCCATGCTACCGAGTGATTCATCAACCATGCCAAACCAAACGTGATCTTTGTCCACCAAACACCTACTAAAGAACCACCTAAAACAATCGTCATCAATCCGCACGGAACGAGGAAGGTCACAATCGGCAAGACGATTATATTGGTGAGCAGAAAATAAGTGCTCATATAGCCGAAATAATACATCGTCAGCGGCAAAGTACCCATCTGCGCGGCAAAAGAGATGATAATTGTACCTATAAGCCAACCTAACGGACGATTCTGCTCTTTCACTTTTTCCTGTAAATGGAGAAATCTCTCAAATGCTTTTGCTAATAACACGATTGCCGCGGTAGCTGCAAAACTCAACTGAAAACCCACACTCCATAGATCCAAGGGGCGAACCAAGAGGATGAGTACTGCCGCTGCAGCTATCGTATTGAGCGATAAACTCTGCCGATAAGCCATACGTCCGACTTCCACCAGCGTCACCATCACCACTGCCCGAACAACCGATGGCGACAAACCGGTCAGCCATGCGTATCCCCACATACAGGCGATAATCATTAGACTAATCGCACATCGTCCCAAACGGTTCTCATAAAGCGGTTTGATGCGTCCCCCTAAAGTCAATAATCCAATGATAATCCAATAGATAATGCCTGTATGTAAGCCGCTTACAGCCAGTACGTGCGCCGCTCCGGAAGCCTGAAAATGACGCTTAATCTGCGGATCCAAGTCCTCCTTGTACCCCAACGTGAGAGCCCCGACTGTAGCTAATTCATCTCCCTCCAATCCTGCCTCTGAGAGGCGGTGGTAAAGTTGTTTTTGAAATGGGATAGAGTAGGTTGCCGCAGGACGCACTTTGTACCGACTCACAAAAGCAGTGCCGATAATTCCCTGCCGTAACAAGTATCGTCTATAATCAAAATTTCCTATGGAATCAGCATGTCGAATCGAGGTGACTGCAATAATCGTGTCGCCGGTATGCAAGGAAGTCTTCATACTATCCCGCAGCACATACACATATACTTTTCCGCCATATGTCTGCGCCTCATACCGCTCACATTGCTCGGTACTCTTACTCTCGCTGCAAAGGACAAAGGTATGCACGCAGAGACTGTCATACACCGCTCCCTCCTCCGGATAGAGCCATCCCGCGCGCTCACAAAACAATATTGCCACCACCAGCGGTAGCAGCAATATGACCATCGGATATGCACGTATTCGGTTTAACACGAATCGTCAATTGTCAATTATCAATTGTCAATTATCAATTTTCAGTAGCCTCTCCCCATTCTCTTGCGGTATGATCTTCACCCAAACCGTGTCCTCGGGCAAAAGGGCATCGATCATCTCAGGCCACTCAATAAAACAGTAATTACCCGAATAGAGGTAATCTTCCGCGCCAAAATCAATCGCCTCACGGATGTCCTTCAACCGATAGCAGTCAAAATGATAGACCTCACCCTTGTAAGGTTGTTCCACGTCATACACATTGACAATCGCAAACGTAGGACTATTCACCACATCGGACGTACCCATCTGCTCACAGAGATATTTGATGAAAGTGGTCTTACCCGCGCCCATCTGCCCGTCAAAAGCAAAAACCCGATGCGGCTCACTCTTTTTTAAAATCTCCAGCGGACTCACTTCCTCTCCCTGTGCGTTAAGAAGAACCAATCGCTCTTCTTCGTCATTCTGATGTCTGTCGGCTGTCGGCAGACAACTTTTTACCCCTTTTTTTATCGTATAAGTTATCATATTCTTGCTTTTCATTCAATTCTCAGAGACTTATTTTAGCCTTAATTTGTTCGTAAATAGCTGATCCTCTGCGTTTTCCAAGCAAATCTATCCACTCGTCAATTGTAGCTGCTCCAGCACGTTTCACAGAACCGAAATGTGCGAGTATTTTCTGCTTAGTTGCTTCTCCAACTCCCTGAATATCATCGAGTTGGCTATGTATCTGTGCCTTACTTCGCTTTACTTTGTGATACGTAATGGCAAAACGATGCACTTCATCTTGTATATTCGTCAGGAGTCGGAACACTTCGCTGGTAACAGGCATCGAAATCTCCTTCGGCGGAAAACCATAGAGAAGGGTCTGCGTACGGTGTTTGTCATTTTTCTTCAAACCGGCTATCGGAATATGTAATCCCAATTGGTCTTCTACTGCTTCACGGATCGCGTGCATCTGTCCGATACCTCCATCCGCAATAATGAGGTCGGGCATTTGTTCGTTGGAATCGAGAAGATGTTGGTATCTCCTTCGTACCACTTCACGCATACTGGCATAATCATCCGCTCCATCTACCGTCTTGATCTCAAAACGCTTGTAATCGCTTTTACTGGGTTTCGCCATTCGATAAACGACACAACCGGCAACAGGATTAGTACCCTGTATATTCGAATTGTCAAAGCAGTCAATCCATCGGGGAAGGGTAGGGAGCCCAATCATCTTCTGCAATTCCGTGAGGATTCGCACGCCACGCTGCTCCGGATTCAGTTTATCCTCCTGTTTCAAACGATCTAACTTATACTGACGCACATTCTGCATCGCCAGATCAAGGAGTTTTTTCTTATCACCACTGACAGCTATATACACATGCAGCGAATCATCAAAAACCTCCGGAATGAACGGAACAATTACATCTTTGGTCTCGCTCTCTAAGCGGCTTCGCAATTCCATCATTCCCATCGCTAAAAGCTCCTCTTTCTCTTCCTCCATTTTACGGCGATACTCGATAGTCTGACCTTGCACGATAGAACCGCTATGCACATGCAGCATAGAGATATAAACTTTATCGTCCTGTTCATCATAACCGAATACATCCACATCTTTTGCCGATGAATTCGTGATAATCGTCTTACTCTTGAACTGCTCCAATAGCTCTATCTTACGCTTTATATCGGCTGCTTCCTCAAATTTAAGTTCTGCCGATTTCATCAGCATTTCTTCCTCTAATTGGTGACCTATCTCATGGGCATCTCCTTTGATCAGTTTGCGCGCTTGATCGATCCATTGCTGATAGCACTCCTTCCCTTTCCCTTCGCATATACCGCAACAGTTCTTGAGATGATACTTCAGACAGACACGCATCTTTTTTTTCTCGATAGAATCGGGAGAAATTGGCATATTACACGTTCGGATAGGATAGAGTTTATGAATCAAGTCCAACACCATATCGACAGTATATCCAAAACTATAGGGTCCATAGTATTCTCCTATCTTTTTATTGATCGTACGTGTCTTAAAGATACGAGGGTAGGGTTCTTTCGTTATACAGATAGAGGGATAACTCTTTCCGTCCTTCAGCAAGATGTTATAATGTGGCTGATACTGCTTAATCAAGTTATTTTCCAAGAGAAAAGCGTCCTGCTCGTTCTCTACCACCACATAGCGTATATCCGCTATATGCGCTACCAACTGGCGAGTTTTAGAAGATTGGTGATCTTTGTTAAAATAACTATTTACGCGGCGATGCAGGTTCTTTGCTTTCCCCACATAGATAATCTGTCCTTCTTTATCGAAGTACTGATACACCCCCGGACTCTCCGGTATGCGCTTTAACAAAAGGGCTATATGATCACTCTTCCCCTTCACCGCTAACTCTCAATTATCAACTGTCAATTATCAATTATCAAGCGCTTTACTCATCCACTTCCATCCCAAAGAGGAACGATATATCTTCAGCTTTACCTTTTAGACACTCACATCCATTTAACCCTTCCAACTCTATGATGCAATTAACATAAACCTTCTTCACGCCTAGTTTTTTCACCAGACTGATTGCGGCATCCATCGAACCGCCTGTAGCTAAGATATCATCATGGATAAGCACCACGTCATCCGGAGAAAGAGCATCCTTATGAACCTGAATGGTATCCTCTCCATATTCTTTCATATACGTAACCGAAACAGTCTCAGCCGGTAACTTATTAGGTTTACGGATTGGTACAAATCCCACCCCAAGCTCCATAGCCACAGCTGGCGCCAAAATAAAACCACGAGACTCAATGCCAACCACTTTCGTTATTCCGAGCCCCTTATATCTTTTAACAATCTCATCCCTCATCCATCGCAAACCCTCTGGATTATCAAGGACGGTCGTGATATCCTTAAACTGAATACCCTTGATCGGAAAATCAGGTACATTACGAACCAATGCTTTTACTTCTTCTGCATTCATAAATATATTTTCAATTTAATTATTCTCTCCTACTGTTCCACGTGAAACATTACACATAGTTTGCAAAGCAAACTAAAATATCACTATCTTCCCATTAAGACCAGCAAAACGCTAACATCATTCGGACTAACACCAGGTATACGTTGCGCTTCCCCAATAGATTTCGGACGTATACGACTTAGCTTTTGGCGAGCCTCGGTGCTCAAACTTTGCACCTCGTTAAAATTAAAGGAATCGGGTATGCGTATCTGGTCCAGACGCTGTAGTTTTGCTGCTTCGTTTTGTTCTCGTTTGATATATCCGGCGTATTTAATCTGGATCTCACAACTCTCAATATATTCATCGGGCATACCTTCTATCTTCGCTTTAAGCTCAGGAAGGACTTTCGATAACTCTTTAATACGAACCTGCGGACGAAGAATCAAATCGCTAATTTTACATCCTTCATGCAGAGGTGTACTGCCTATGGATACCAACCAATCATCGATAGTTCCTTTACGGACCGTTTGGGTATGCATAAAATCGATGAAATCGGTGCATACTGATTGCTTGCGGCTAAACAAGTCATAGCGATAGCGATCGGCTAATCCCAAGTCATAGCTGCGTTTCGTCAATCGCTCGTCTGCATTATCCTGTCGCAGCAAGATACGATATTCCGCACGAGAGGTGAACATCCGATAGGGTTCATCCACTCCCTTATTAACGAGATCATCTATCAATACGCCGATATAACTCTCATCCCTACCCATCGTAAAGGGGACTCCTCCATGCACATTTAAATGTGCATTTACTCCCGCCACAAGACCTTGACCGGCCGCTTCTTCATAACCGGTAGTACCATTAATTTGTCCGGCAAAAAAGAGATTCTTGATCTGCTTCGTCTCTAAGGTATGATGCAATTGGGTAGGATCAAAGAAATCATATTCAATCGCATATCCCGGACGATAAAGCACCACATCCTCCAATCCTTCTATCGTACGCAGACCCGCTAACTGAACCTGCCAAGGCAGACTACTGGAAAATCCATTCACATAATACTCATTGCTATCCACTCCTTCGGGTTCCAAGAAGATCTGATGGGCTTCTTTATCAGCAAAAGTAACGATTTTTGTCTCTATACTGGGACAATAACGAGGTCCAATACTCTTAATTTGTCCGTTGAAAAGGGGAGAATCTGCTAATCCTGCACGTAGCGCTTCATGCGTTTGAGGATTGGTATAAGTAATCCAACAAGGCATTTGTTTGAGGGACCGGTGTACAGTATCCAAATAACTGAATTGATGCCAATCATTATCGCCATCTTGGCGCACTAACCTCTCAAAATGAATGGATCGCGCGTCTATACGCGCAGGCGTGCCCGTTTTCATACGGTCTGTCTTAAAGCCCAGCTCCACTAACTGTTCCGTCAGTCCGTACGAAGCAGGCTCGGAAGTGCGTCCTCCGGGAATCTGCGTCTTACCGCAATGCATCAACCCGTTAAGGAACGTACCATTCGTCAACACAACTGCTTGCGCCTCCATTTCGACCCCTAACATCGTGCGGACACCGCATACCTTATTATCTATGATAATAAGACTGACTACTATGTCCTGCCATAGATACAAGTTACCGGTATCTGAGAGCACCTTCACCCATTCCTCGATGAAGCGCTTTCGATCGCTCTGGCTGCGCGGACTCCACATCGCAGGACCTTTACTCTGATTCAGGAGACGGAACTGGATAGCACTTCTATCCGTAACAATACCCATCTGACCGCCAAGTGCATCTATCTCCCGAACAATCTGCCCTTTTGCTATTCCGCCCACAGCAGGATTACAACTCATCTGCGCTATCTTATTCATATCCATAGTAATAAGCAGGGTCTTGCTACCCATCCGAGCAGCAGCACTGGCAGCTTCACATCCTGCATGTCCGGCGCCTACCACTATGACATCGTATCTAAAATCCATGTTATCTTTTTCTAATTACTCTCTTATGACTCCATAACAACGACGGGCTATGACTGCCTCTTGTTGCTACATGAGCGGAAGGTTGAAAGGCATTCTCCAAATGAGCACGATAGGTCACTTTCATTGTCTCGGGATCAACTACAATACCGATGATGTCGAACCGTAGTGACTTGGTAGAACGGTTATGACGCATAAACGCATTCCCGGAAGTGATCATACGTCTTTTCTTGTTTTCATCGACATATTCTTCCGGCCGTATATCACCAAACATCGTTGTTCGGGCTTTCACCTCCACAAAAACAATCTCCTCCTTATTCTCAGCTATCAGGTCAATCTCCCAATGCCCTAAGCGCCAGTTACGCTCGATCACTTTATAGCCCTTCTTCGAAAGCATCTTGGCAGCTTCTTCTTCGCCTTTTATTCCTATTGGATCGGTTACAAACATACTAATTCAATTGTTCCATACGCGCTGCATCCAGCCGCAAAAGGATAAACAACAACATTGTGAATCCCCATAACGAACTACCTCCATAACTAAAGAATGGAAGCGGAATTCCTATAACCGGCAAAAGACCTAATACCATACCCACATTGATCGTGAGATGGAAGAGGAAGATACTGGCTACGGCATAGGCATAAATCCGCGTAGATACATTACGCTGCCTTTCTGCTATGAAAATGAGACGCAGGATAAAGCTTAGATATAGCAATAAAACTCCGATGGAACCGACAAAACCCCATTCTTCACCCACCGTGCAGAAGATAAAGTCCGTATCCTGTTCCGGTACAAACTGAAGCTTCGTCTGTGTCCCGTTCAGATAGCCTTTTCCGAAGAAACGTCCGGAACCGATAGCGATACGCGCTTGGTTGACATTATAGCCTGCCCCGGCTGGGTCTTCCTTCATTCCCAACAGCACTTCGATACGGATACGCTGGTGAGGTTGCAGCACTTTTTGAAACACAAAATCACAGGCATGGGTATATCCGATACAGAAGAGCGTGAACAACGCCACAAGAACCAGCATCAACTTACGCCAGTAGATACCAATTATAATCGAATAAACGACCAACGCCATCACTATTCCCATCGATATCCAATCAAAAGGCATGGGAATCCATATATTGATTATCAAGAAGATACTATAGATAAGGACGACGCTACCTACTAAAATCAGCGCCTGATAGCGCATCCAATGCTCTTTACAAATAAAATAAATCTCTACCGCCGTAAGCAGCAACATACATGTTAAGATACCAACGCTTCCGGTACCCAAAGGCACGGAGACCGCGCCAAAACGAATACTGATGATAAAGAGAGCTACAGCCGCTACGCCCATCCATAACACATATCCGCTCATGCCCTGACGATAGAAAACAAGCAAGAAAGCCGTAAAAACAAGCGCTGAACCGGTCTCTTTCTGTAAAATCATAATGATCAAGGCCGGTACTCCTATGAGCGCAAAAGGTACGATGAGATCGCGCCAAGTTCGTATTTTATATTCATATCTGCCCATATATTTGGCTACGGCTAGAGCTACTATACACTTGGCGAACTCAGCCGGTTGCAAACTGACCGGACCAAGGGAGATCCAAGACATCGAACCTTTGATATCGTGCGCAAGGAAAGGAGTCGCCAATAAAAGCAATAACATGGCGCCATACGCCAGATATGCCAGCACATCATAGGTCTTATAATCAATGAGCAAGAGCACCATACCGATGAAGAGGGAACCCATCATCCATGTGAACTGCTTACCGGCACGGTTGGAGAAATCAAAAATACTGGTTTGATCGAAGGTATAACTGGCACCATAGATATTCAACCAGCCGAAAACGGCCAGCAATACAAACATACCAATGGTAAGCCAATCGACATGCTGCCATATATTACCAGTTCTTGACGCCCTCATTGAGTATAGCACTTCCTATTCGATTACGTAAATCTTTTCTTTTCACCTCGCCTGTGAGATATTGTTCTATCATCATTGTAGCTATCGGGCAAGCCCAAGTAGCACCGAATCCGGCATTCTCTACCACAACTGCTACCGCTATCTGAGGATCCTCCACCGGTGCAAAACCGATAAAGATAGCATGATCACGTCCGTGCGGGTTTTGCACCGTTCCGGTCTTACCCGCCATATGCAGACTATCCACTGCATAATGACGTCCCGTTCCATAGACCATCACACGACTCATTCCCTCTTTCACCACCTCAAAATGCCGCTTCTTGATATCCAAATTATGCCGATGTAATAATCGTTCCCCATCGGGGGTAAGAATCCGCATGGAATCGTTCTTATTGAGGTGAGGAGAGATATAATATCCGTCGTTAGCGATAGTAGCCGCTTGGTTAGCCAGTTGAAGCGGCGTAACGAGTATCTCTCCCTGCCCGATACTGAGCGAACGGATGGTGATTGCTTTCCATCCTGTTTTACCGTAGAATTTATCGTATAGCTTGGTACTCGGTATGCTTCCGGCAGACTGCTCGCTCAGATCGGTGTCGTCAAAACGATGCCCAAGACCGAAACTCATGACCGCTTCCCGCCATTTCTCGTAAGGTTTGTGGATATCGCGTTCTTTCCCGTCTTTCTGCAGCAGGTCGCGGAAAGCACACCAGAAATAGGGGTTACAACTCTGCTCGATAGCGCGATCCAGAGCGACAGGTGAACCATGATGGTGCGTACACTTGATGGGTGTACTACCCGGTCCTGAACACGGATAGAGGGTATTAGGCGTGATAGCCCCTTGTTCCAGACAAACCAGCGATTGGATGGTCTTAAAAGTAGAACCGGGAGGATACATCGCCTGCGTAGCACGGTTCATGAGCGGCTTGGTCGGGTCATGGAGCAAGGCATTGTAGTTCTTACTCCGCTCTTTTCCCACCAGTTTCTTGGGATTCCATCCGGGGTTGGACGCCAAAGCAAGGATCTCGCCCGTCTTCGGTTCTATCGCTACGGCACTGCCTATCTTACCAGCCAATAGCTCTTCCGCCAATAACTGCAAACGGATATCCAAAGTCACATACAGATCCGTTCCGGCTACCGCTGTCCGATCGAGCTCTCCGTTCTGATAACTGCCCTGAATACGTCCTCTCACGTCTCGCATAAGCACTTCCACGCCTTTCTCTCCGCGTAACTGCTTCTCATAAGTGCGCTCCAGACCGTCACGCCCCGAATAATCGCCACGCGTGTAATAAGGATCACGGTCTATATCGTTCTGATTCACTTCGCCTACACTACCTAACACATGCTCCGCCGCATTATAGGTATAATCACGGAGAGTTCGCTTCTGGATCTTGATACCGGGGAAGAGGAATAACTCCTCCTGCAAAGTAGCTATATCCTCTTTCTTGAGCTGGCTCATAAACACCTGTGGAGTCCAACGCGAATATCCGCGGTTCTTACGGCGATCTTTGATCTCCGCCAAGCGCTCATCAAACTCAGAGCGACTGATTTTCAAACAATTACAGAAAGCTGTCGTGTCCCAATCTTTCCCCATCTCACGCATGGTCATGGTGATTTCATAGATTGGTTGGTTAAAAACGAGCAGTTCCCCGTTACGATCATAAATCAATCCTCGCGAAGGGTAGATGGTCTGCCTAACCAAGGCGTTATTATCCGCCTGATCCTTGGTCGATTGGTCTATAATCTGCAAAAAAAACAAACGCGTTATATACACCAAAACAACCACAACGGCAATGCCGCTGATCACATATCGGCGTCTATAATGGGGATCGTTAATCATCTGTATTTGAGCATATTATATCCTATTACCAGCAAAATAGTGATGATACTGCTCACAAAGGTCTCGAGCAACACAAAGCCGATATGGGACCAACTCCATGCCGCCAGAAGGAAGACGGTCAGATGATGCACCAGAACCAGAATAACCACATACTTGACGAAAGCTTCCATGCCTACGGCGCGCAAACTGATTTGTTCGTTCAAACGGTCTTTGTCATTCACTATCAGTCCCAATAAATACGGGCGGATGAACATCAGCAGGATACAAGCAGCCGTATGAACGCCCATCGAATTACAGAACACGTCCATCACCAGACCAGCCGCGGCGCCTATGAACATATCTGCGTTATGGGGCAGGGTGATCGGCATCATCATTAGACAGAGCACATAGATATAGGGATGACAAACACCCCATAACTGCAGCTGGTTGAAGAGCAGCACTTGCAAGAGCATCACAAGCACATACCGTCCTATCTGTTTAGTCCAATCCATCGGTCAATTCCTCCAATTCCTGCTGGTGGGCATTTTGCACCACCTCCACATATTTCAAACGTTTGAAATTCGTCTGCAATCGCACACGGATCGTATAGTATGAATCGCCGTCCTTCAAAACGCTATTTTCCACGATTCCAACGGGAATTCCTTCCGGGAAAACGGGACTCAGACCACTGGTTATAATCGTATCTCCCGGGTTCACTACCATGTGGGTCGATATATCTTGAAGTTGGGCAAAGCGGCTGTCTTTTCCGTCCCAATGCAAAGTGCCTACATAATCATTCTTGGCAAATCGGCAACTGAGATTCGAGCGGGTATTGATAATCGGCAGAACAACACTGTAGTTCTGTCCCACGGTCCGCACGATACCGACCACACCTTCGCTATTCCGCACACCCTGACCGCGACAAATACCATCTTTGCTACCCCGATTGATCGTGATATAGTTATTCAATTCGCCGGTGGTCATCTGCACTACTTTAGCCGAGACATAGTGCATCATCGCCGTGTTAGCCGAATCCAGCGCACTGAGCTTATTTCGCAATGCCACGTTCTCTTCCGCCAACAACTCGTTCTGGCTACGCAAACTGAAATAGCCGCAAATATCACTGACTACTTCATGCTGCCAAGCTACTACCTTGTTTGCCGTACTGAAGACACTACTGCGAGGATACGCGTTATTGAAAGTAATAAGCATAAACGCAGCAACTTCCAAGGCGATGAACACGAGGAAGTTGCTATAACGAAGCAGTATTTTCAGCAAATTCTGCATTTTCTACTATGCAATTAGCGCAGCAGGAAGCCGAAGTTATTCACATTTTTCAGCGCTACACCTGTTCCGCGTGCTACAGAGTGCAGAGGATCATCGGCTACATGGAACGGAATAGTGATCTTATCCGTCAGACGACGAGCCAGACCGTGCAGCAATGCACCACCACCGGTCAGGTAGATACCGCGTTTCACAATATCCGAGTACAACTCAGGAGGAGTGGACTCCAACGCCTGAAGGATAGCGCCCTCGATCTTAGAAATACTCTTCTCCAAGCAGTGTGAGATCTCCTGATAACTTACCGGAACGGACATCGGCAGCGCCGTCACTTTGTTCGGACCTACCACGATGAAATCTTCCGGTGCGTCCTCCAACTCCGGTAGAGCAGAACCCACCTGAATCTTAATACGCTCAGCCGTCGGTTCGTCGATACGCAGGTTGTGCATACGACCCATATATTCGATGATGTCTTGGTTGAAGTCGTCACCTGCAATCTTAATGGACTTATTACTTACGATGCCACCGAGAGAAATGACGGCAATCTCCGTTGTACCACCACCAATATCTACGATCATACATCCTTCCGGGCTCTCAACGTCAATACCGATACCGATAGCGGCAGCCATCGGCTCGTAAATCATATAGACGTCACGACCTCCTGCATGCTCCGAGCTATCGCGCACAGCACGGATTTCCACCTCGGTTGAACCGGAAGGAATACAAACCACCATACGGATAGAAGGAGAGAACAAACGAGCCTGCTTCGGAATCATCTTGATCATTCCGCGAATCATCATCTCGCAAGCATAGAAATCGGCAATCACACCATCCCGCAAAGGACGAACGGTACGAATCATACTACCGCCCTTACCAATCATCTGTTGTGCCTTGCGGCCGACGGCAACCATCTTGTTGTCTGCCATAGAAATAGCTACTACCGAAGGCTCATCTACCACGATCTTGTCATCGCACATGATGATCGTGTTCGCCGTTCCAAGGTCAATAGCAATCTCTTGTGTAAAAGAAAAAAGTCCCATGTTTATGTAATTATTTTAATTTTCCTTCAATTCCTTCACTCATTCACTCTTTCACTCCTTCATTCTTTCACTCTGCACATACTTGCCCAAACTAAAATCGGGTGCAAATTTACAACTTTTTTTTTATATATGCAAGTGCGTGCGAATTTTTTTGAAAGAAAAATGATTGCTACCCTTCGCAAAGGATGGCGAACCATTTTAACGTTTCACAATAAAAAAATAGCAACTTCTCCCGATTTCATCGGAAGTTTTTATAGCAAAATATACGCTGTTTTAGACTCAGAGACCTTGCTCTTTCGCCCAACGGAAAAGTTCCATAGGTAAATGACAATAACCATCCGGATGTTTATCCAAATACTTCTGGTGATACTCATCCGCAGGATAATAGTTCTTTAGTGGTAATAGTTCCACTACCATCTCCTCCTTGTATTTCTTTTGCTCCTCCTCAAAAACCCGCGCAATAATCGCCTTCTGCTCCTCAGAGACATAGTAAACCCCTGTCCGGTATCGCGTCCCGACGTCATGTCCCTGTTGGTTCAGAGAGAGCGGATCAATCGCATGGAAAAACATACGCACTAAAAAATCCAACGACACTTTCGCCGTGTCATACTCCACCTTTACCGTCTCCGCATATCCCGTTGAATCCGTGTAAACTTGCTCGTAATTCGGTTCCGGAAGATCCGCTCTGCCGTTAGCAAAACCCGTCTCCGTCCGCACTACTCCCTGAACTTGTTGAAAGAAATGTTCCGTTCCCCAGAAACATCCTCCTGCAAAATAAATAGTTTGCATAATTCTCTCTTTTTCTTTTCCGGTGCAAAAATAATGCTTTTTTTTGATATGTGCAAAAAATAGAGCGATAATTTGCATATTTCAAAAATTTATTGTACCTTTGTGCCATCTTTTGGGGAGACCGAATACGGTTCAAAAGGCATGCCAGCCGAGATTAAACCGTAGGATCACCATAGGATGATCCCTAAACATGGAAAAAATTACAATTTACTATATATACAAAAAATATATATACTTTTTATTCAAATTATGGCAAAAGTAAGCAATATGGACGGAAAAGCCGCCGAAAAGGTCTGGTGATTGCATATGCGCGCATGTTTCCTTATAAGGAGAAAGGCGTCTATACCATCGGGCGCATGTTAACCCTCGAACGCGGACAAGGCTTTGCCAAATACCCCATGTTCTCATGGAAATGACACTCGATTAGATTATTTTATACATAAAATTTGCATATATGCAAAATTTTTTGTACCTTTGCGCTCGAATTTGAAAGGGGGTAGAAAAACAAAAAAAGCATCTACCCGAAGATAGATGCTTTTGCGCTCCCTCTAGGACTTGAACCTAGGACCCCCTGATTAACAGTCAGATGCTCTAACCGACTGAGCTAAGGAAGCATGCTTTTTCGAAAGCGGGTGCAAAAGTACTGCTTTTTTCTGACATGTGCAAATTTTTTGGCAAAAAAATGTCATTTAGGGTACACTTTTTTGAAAAACGAGCCATTTTAAGGGCTAAAATCATATAAAAATGAAAAAAATATTAGGTTTAGGTAACGCATTAACCGACATCCTCTTGCAGGTCAGTGAGGACGATCTGCGCGAACTCGGCTTTCCGAAAGGGAGTATGAATCTGATCTCAAGAGAACAGGCTGAGCAAATCCAATATCGTTTTCTATCCGTACGAAAACGTATGGTAGCCGGTGGTTCTGCCTCGAACACGATCAACTGTATCGCTTCGTTGGGCGGCAAAGCGGCTTTTATCGGCAAGATCGGAAATGATGAAGTCGGGGATTTCTACCGCGAGGACATGATCAAGAACGGTGTCAAACCCATTCTTTTGTTGTCGCAGTCCTCCATGTCGGGTTTCTCTATCGTCTTGGTCACCCCGGACGGCGAGCGTACGTTCGCTACATACCTCGGAGCCGCAGCAGAGCTGTGTGCGGATGATATACAGAAAGATGCCTTTACCGGTTACGACATCTTCCATATAGAGGGTTACCTCGTTCAGAACCATGAATTGCTCGAGAAAGCAATCCGTCTGGCGAAAGAATCGGGATGTATGGTCTCGCTGGATCTGGCTTCCTATAACGTCATCAATGAGAATCATGCGTTCCTCAAAGATCTGGTGAAGCAATATGTAGATATCGTTTTTGCCAACGAGGATGAGTCGTTCGCTTATACCCATCTCAATCCCGAGGAATCCGTACAGATGATTGCAGAGCAATGTGACATCGCCGTAGTGAAAGTCGGTAAAAACGGTTCGTATGTACAGCAGGGAAGCAAGCGTCATCATATAGGCGCTATCACTACTTCTTGTACCGACTCCACCGGAGCCGGAGATTATTTCGCAGGAGGATTCCTCCATGCGCTCGCGGATGGTTTTGATATCCGTCGATGCGCCGAGATAGGTACTATCGCTGCCGGACGTGTTGTAGAGGTCGTGGGTACCAAACTGCCGGACGAACAATGGGAAGAGATCCGCCGTATATGCGCGCTCTACCGCGGGTTCATGCAAAAATACGATAAGGAGTAGTTGAATGTGTAATGTTGAAAGTTATGAAATATATTTTAAGACCTTTTTATTGGATTTACCAGTACTTGATTGCATGGCCTTTACTGGTGTTGCTGACGGCTTTCACGGCAATCTTTACCATCTGCACAGTGCGTTGGCGCAATGCCGAGTGGGTGCATAAAGAGCAGCAGTTCTGGTCACGCTCTTTCTTCTGGCTTATGTTTCTGCCGGTTTCGGTGGACGGAGAAGAACATATCCAACGCGGTCAGAGTTACGTCTTCGTTTCCAACCATCAGTCGATGTTCGATGTGTGGCTCGTGTATGGTTGGTTGCCGGTTATCTTCAAATGGCTGATGAAAGCAGAGTTACGCAAAGTGCCGTTCATCGGTTCAGGCTGTAAAGCAGCAGGACACATCTTCGTCGAACGTCGCAATGCAAAAGCAGCTCTGGAAAGCCTCAAAGAAGTGGAGAAGCAGCTGACTAACGGTGTTTGCACAGTTATCTTCCCGGAGGGAACGAGATCGCTGAACGGGGAGGTGGGTAAGTTCAAACGTGGTGCTTTCCAGATAGCTTGGGACCTTGGGTTGCCGGTTATACCGCTCTCTTTGGACGGGTGTTATGAAGTGTTACCCAAAGGTAAACCGTTCGTTCATCGTCATCCCGTGCACATGCACATAGGAGAACCGATTGATCTGAAGCAGTTCGCCGATCCGAACGAAGCGATCGAAGCAGTTAGAAATGCCGTCATCGAAGGAAGAAGGGAAAATCGTTAAACCGTTAAATTGTTAAATCGTTAAACAGATAATACTATGTATTCCGATCCTAAAGATTGTCTCTATTGTACCAATAATGAGACGCTTCATAATCTCATGATTGAGATTGGTCACCTGCGTGTATCTCGCGCATTCCTATTCAAAGAGCAGACTTATCACGGTCGTTGTTTGGTAGCGTATGACAAGCATGTCAATGACCTCAACGAACTGGACGATGAGCAGCGCAATCTCTTCATGGCAGATGTAGCGGATGTGACCCGCGCTATGCAGAAACTGTTCCAACCGGAGAAAATCAACTACGGAGCTTATTCCGATAAATTGAGCCACCTGCATTTCCATCTGGCTCCTAAATACGTTGATGGACCGGATTATGGAGGTACATTCCAGATGAATCCCGGTAAGGTTTATCTCTCCGATGCCGAATACGCAGAGATGGTAGCTGCCCTCCGAGCAGAATTAAAAATTAAAAATTAAAAATTAAGAATTACGAATTAAGAATTGCTTTTTCGCGAGATTATAGGACAGGAGGCGACGAAATCGCAACTTCGTCGGGCTGTGCGTGAGGGACGGATTCCTCATGCTCAGTTGTTCGCCGGTATATCCGGTATCGGCAAACTGCAATTAGCATTGGCGTACGCACAATACCTCAACTGTCCGCATCGTACTGAAGAAGATAGTTGCGGTGTTTGTCCTACGTGTCTTCAGTTTGAGAAATTGCAACACCCCGACCTGCATTTCGTTTTTCCGATCGTGGGGTCTGATGAGACATGCGATAGTTTTCTGGAACCTTGGCGGGACATTATTCTCTCCAAGCACTATTTCGATTTGGAAGATTGGCATAAAGCCTTAGGCGTAGAGAGCAAACAAAGCATGATCTATGAGAAAGAGAGCGGCGAGATCCTCCGCAAACTCTCGCTCAAGCCCTATGGAAACGGCTATAAGGTCATGATTATCTGGCAGCCGGAGAAGATGAATACCACAACCGCCAATAAGCTGCTCAAACTGTTGGAAGAACCGCCCGCTCAAACGGTCTTTCTTTTAGTCTCTGAACACCCCGAGCTGTTATTGGCTACTATTCAATCCCGTGTACAAACGATTCGTGTACCGCGGTTGGAGACAGATACCATTGCCGAGACTTTGGTTCAAAAAGGAATGGACTCCGTGAAAGCGAACGATATAGCTCGGATAGCTAACGGCAGTTATTTAGCAGCCCTCAAAAAGTCCGATGAATCCGAAGAGAATCAGCAGGAACTGCATGATTTCATTGCATTGTTTAGGGACGCATACACGGTAGGTGTACTGAAAGATCCCGTCAAGAAATACGAATCGCTCAAACGACTCAAACAATGGAGTCTCGACATGGCGGACAGCAAAGTGGGACGAGAGAAACAAAAACATTTCCTTCAGTATGCCCAGCAACAAGTACGCGAAAATTACATCCGTAATGTGGGACATCCGGAACTCAATTACCAGATGGAGGACGAACGGAATTTCTCCGTTAAATTCGCTCCATTCATTCACGATGGTAATGTAGAAGCTATTATGAACCAACTGGATTTGGCGGAACGGCAAATAGAACAAAACGGCAATGCAAAAATCATTTTCTTTGACCTTTGCCTGCAAATGATAGTGTTAATTAAAAAAACAAAGATATGAAAAAATACACCACCGGAAACGGTCATAGTGAACTGGAAGCCGCAGCTACCAAGCGTAACTCAGCGCATATGTTACCTGTGAGCGACTGGCTCTCAGACCTGCCGGAAAATACGCAACTGACGGACCTTATAGAAGTGCAATTCAAAAACACCCGTAAGGGCTATTACCATAATACTCAGAGACTTCCGTTAGAAAAAGGAGTAAAGGTAGTAGTAGAAGCTAATCCGGGATACGATGTGGGGGAAGTGGTTCTTACCGGCAAACTCGTTGAACTGCAAATCAAGAAGAATAAGATTGATGCCTCCCGTTATGAGATTCGTCAGGTGATTCGTATTGCTACTGAAGAAGACTTGGAGCGCGCCAAACAGGCTCACGCACGCGAACAAGAGACCATGATCAAAGCACGTCAGATTGCCAAATCGCTCGGCTTGGAGATGAAAGTGGGAGACGTAGAATACCAAGGAGATGGATCCAAAGCTATATTCTTCTATATCGCGGACGGACGCGTGGATTTCCGTCAACTCATCAAAGTATATGCGGAGACCTTCCGTATACGCGTAGAGATGAAACAGATTGGAGCTCGTCAAGAGGCGGGACGTATCGGAGGAACAGGTCCGTGCGGACGGGAACTGTGTTGCTCCACATGGATGATCAATTTCTCCTCTGTCGGAACAGGAGCAGCACGGTTACAGAATATATCGCCTAATCCCCAGAAATTAGCCGGTATGTGCGCTAAATTGAAATGTTGTCTGAACTATGAAGTACCTGTATATGAGGATGCTGCCAAGTTATTACCTTCCCGTCATACTGAACTGGAAACGAAAGATGCTACCTGGTATTTCTTTGCTTCCGATCCATTAGCAGGGACGGTCACATATTCGTCAGACCCTCATACTGCCGGCAACTTAACCACTCTCTCTGCAGCCCGCGCACATGAGATTATTGCTATGAACCGAAACGGCGAGAAACCAGATACCTTAGAAGGAACGCGCGCCGTCTCAACAGACATAGGATACCAGACAGGACATGGCGATGTAACCCGTTTCGACAAGAAAAAACACCACCATGATCGCCGTGATCGAAGAGATAGGAGAGAGAGAAGATGAAAAGATGTACGATGTACAATGTACGATGTACGATTTGCATGGTAGCGTTAGCGGTTGTAGCGCTTTGTGCTACCTCGTGTAAAAACGATATCGTATATAGCCGATTTGTTCCGGTTTCATCGGAGAAATGGCAGATTGACAGCGTAGCGCATTTTGAGTACGCTATCACGGATACACATAATGATTACCGAATGCTCGTTTATGTAAGACATACGGAGCGCTACCCGTATCAGAACATGTGGCTGTTTGTCGGAGACAGTTTGCATAGGGATACGATTGAGTTCTATCTTGCCGATGACCGCGGAAAATGGCTTGGAAACAAACATCACGGCTTTATTGAGATGCCGATATTATTAGAGGAAAACTATCACTTTGCTGATACAGGAAAATATTTTCTGACTGTTCAACATGGTATGCGTGACAGCATCCTGCGCGGCGTGACCGATATAGGATTGGAGATTATTAAAAATGGGAAAGAATAAGCTCAAGAAATTCGCAGAGATGGAGACATTCTCCAATGTCTTCCAATGTGGCGCACGTGAGATGCTGCCGTCTAACAAAGTGCACGAAATGGCAGGACATTGGCGCGAACGGTTTTTTCATAATGACCATCCTATCGTACTCGAGTTAGGATGCGGAAGAGGCGAATACACCGTCGGTTTAGCACAGAAATATCCTGAGAAAAACTTCATAGGCGTAGATATAAAAGGAGCGCGTATGTGGGCAGGGGCAAAAGAGGCGGAACTGAGCGGACTGAAGAATGCTGCCTTCCTGAGAACGAACATAGAGATTATCACTTCATTCTTCGCAAAAGATGAAGTGGATGAGATATGGATCACTTTCTGCGATCCGCAGATGAAGAAAGCTACGAAGCGGCTGACCTCTACGTATTTCATGCAGCGATACCAACAAATCGTTAAGCCGGAAGGTATTATTCATCTGAAAACAGACAGTCCTTTTCTCTATACCTATACAACCGAAATGCTGCGGCTCAATCCGTATCCTGTATTAGCAAGCACGGACGATCTATACGGCGCAAAAACAGAAGGCATTGCTGCATTTGAGGACGCGAAAGCATTACAGACGCATTATGAGAAACAATGGTTAGACCGCGGATTAAGCATCAAATATATTGAATGGCAATTAAGTCCGCTAACCCGATGGGAGGAACCGACCATAGAAATCGAAAAAGACAGTTATCGTTCGTACGGACGCAATTATAACAGTGAAAGAAAGGAGAATCATGGCTAAGATCGTTGTTTTTACCGGCGCAGGCGTAAGCGCTGAGAGTGGTTTGGGTACTTTCCGAGACAGTGATGGACTATGGGAACATTACCGTGTGGAAGATGTATGCACCCATGAAGCATGGTTAACCAATCCCCAACTATGCGTTAAGTTCTATAACGACCGGCGTCGAGATACCTTAGCGGCGCAACCTAATGCGGCACATATAGCGATTGCTAAACTGCAGCAGGTCTTCCCCGATACAGAGATCATTACGCAGAATATAGACGATTTGCATGAACGGGCAGGGGCAAAGAACGTGGTTCACTTGCATGGAGAAATCACCAAACTGCGTTCCTCCAAAAACGAAACAGCTACCATTCCATTGGAGGGTTGGGAGCAACATTACGGAGACAAACACCCCGATGGTTCATTATTGAGACCCTATATCGTCTTTTTCGGAGAAGGAGTACCGTATTTCGATAAAGCCTGTCAGATTGCTTCAACGGCGGATATCATGATCGTGGTAGGTACAAGTCTTAATGTCTATCCTGCGGCTTCATTGCTCCATTATACGAAACCAGGTATTCCCGTCTATTTCGTCGATCCGGGTCAACCCGAGTTCGGCGCTTGGGCAGATCATATCACCCATATCAAGAAAAAAGCAACCGAAGGAGTACCTGAATTAGTAGAACAATTAATTGCTGCCAAGTGAAATTCTTCAAGCAGATACTGACATGGCTCGCTATCATGGCGGCTCTTACCTTTCTCGCAATGGGTCTTTGGCAGACTGTATGCGGAGGAAGTCAGAGCACAGAGAGCCTTAAATGGTTGCAATTCATGCAGACTACTGCTACTTTCCTGCTTCCACCAATCTTGTGCGCTTGGTTATGGGACAGCCGGCATAAGCCTTTCACATGGCTGAAGATGGATAAAAAAGTAAGTTGGCAGGACGCAGTTTTGGCGATTGGTATCATGATATGCGCCATTCCGTGTATCAACTTATTAGCGGACCTCAATAGCCGTGTTCAGTTACCGGACAGTTTAGCGTCCATTGAACAACAACTCAAACAGATGGAAGAAGCCGCATCGGCGTTGACAGAACGATTTCTGCAAGCGGACAATATAGGTATATTGTTTATTAATATCGCGCTGATGGCCTTTCTACCTGCTATCTCCGAAGAACTCTCCTTCCGGGGTACTCTACAGCAGATTTTAGGAAACAAACATGCTGCTATTTGGATTACAGCCTTTCTTTTTTCTGCGATACATATGCAGTTCTACGGCTTTGTACCGCGCATGTTAATGGGTGCTACATTCGGATATATCTTCCTTTGGACTGGCAGTCTGTGGGTTCCTGTTCTGATGCATTTCACCAATAACGGATTAGCAGTAATTGTTTATTACCTGTTCGGACAAAATAATAGTGCCGATACCATCGGTACCGGCACTACATGGTGGTTAGGCGTAATAAGCCTGATGATTACATCTCTGGGTCTACTAATATTCTACCGCAGAACTCACACACGATAATTTTCTTACGTGTACGGATATCCAACTGACGTTGTGCAGGGATTTTTGCGTGGCAACCACCGCACGAATCACGCTCTACTTTAACCACTGCCAAACCGTTACGTGCATTCTTACGGATACGGTTGAAAGCAGTCAACAGACGCTCGTCTATCTTCTTGGACAAATCGGCTGCTTTGAGCATCAAAGCTTCAGTCTCCGTCTTGGTCTCTGCCAGAATCTGATCCAATTCAGAACGTTTCTGATTCAAATCCACTGTACGCTCCTCAATCGTCTTGGTTGTATTAGCTTTTTCTGCAATACGCGCCTCGAGTTCTGCTGTGAAGTGTTTGATTTTACGTTGAGATGCTTCAATCTCCAATTCCTGATACTCGATCTCCTTATTGAGATTATCGAACTCACGGTTGTTACGAACGCTGTTCTGCTGCTCTTTGTAACGGGAGATAGAAGCGTTAGCATTCTCCGTACGTACACGATGGTCGGAAATCTGGGTCTCGCACTCCTTTATATCATTCTCGATATTCGTCAGACGAGTCTTCAATCCTTCCACTTCGTCAGCTACATCTTTCACTTCCTGCGGTAATTCACCCGCGAGGGTACGCAAGCTGTCGATTTTCGAATCCACTTGCTGCAATTCATAGAGGGCACGAAGCTTATCCTCTACGGTTAATTCTTTTGTTCTTGCCATAATTGTATTGGTGTTTTATCTGTTTTACTAACTATACATTGTACTCCTAATGGAGTTAATATATCCCGGAATATCTCCCGCGCATGTCGTTCGGAATACCAGTGATCAATATCTATAAGGCCTATACGACCATCCGCATCTTGAAACTCATGATACTTACAATCGGCTGTAAGATAGACATCCGCTCCTTTTTCGATAGCAGTCTCTATAAACTCTGCTCCGCTACCTCCGCACAACGCAACGCATTGAATCGTATCTTTCTTCGCGCGTGTGTAGCGCACGTACGTACATTGTAATATATCGCGTACGTAGGCAATAAAATCGGTATAAGCTATAGGATCAGCCAACTTACCGATGATACCTAAACCCGATTCAGTAAGAAATTCGTAATCGCTAATTCCTAATTTATCCGCCAAACGGGTGTTAATACCTCCGGAAACGCAATCCAAACTGGTATGCGCAGAGTAGATAGCAATATCATGCTTAATTGCCATCTCTACGATACGTGCTTGCGGAGTCTGACCGCATACCTGTTTAAGTCCGTGAAAAAGAAGGGGATGATGAGAGATAATAAGTTGACAATCCGACATAACAGCCTCATTGACCACATCTTCCGTGATGTCTGTGGTCAAGAGGACGGACTGTATATCTCGTCCTGTGTCACCTACCTGCATTCCCGAGTTATCCCAGGATTCCTGGGCACTCCGTGGCGCTACAGATTCTATGCTATCAATGATTGCTCGTAAGAGCACTTATTTCGTTTCCTCGGCTGCCGGTTCGTCTTCCTTAATAGAGAAGTCGGTAATCCCGGCATTAATGAGGATATTATACCACTGGATGAGTTTGCGGATATCCGATGGATAAACGCGGTCACGATCCCAGTTAGGCAGCACTTCGTCAAACCATGCTTGCAACTCTGCATTGCCGGCTTTTTTAGGATCCATAGATACAGCTTTGAGTCCTTCTTTCTTACCGGCATTTGTGAGTACGTCGCTTAATGCAATATCATCTGCATCAGTAAACATTGATACATCGCTCAGCGCAACAATCTTATCACGCGCATAAGTAGGCATACGTTTACCATCTACCAGACTTTCAACAATCAGCATGTTATTGCCGCGACTTACCAATTTATACAAACCGGGTTTACCGGTAATTGCAAGGATTTCTCTTAACATTGTATTCTATTTTTTACCAAATCGGCTGCAAAGGTACAACAATTTTTTTAATTATGCAAATTTATATGCGTTTTTATGACATCTCAAGCATTCTTTGTATCGAAGATAAAGCTTTTTCGGCTGTTTCTTTCGGTACAATCATCTCGGGTGATTCGTTTTTCAGACATGCATACACTTTCTCTAAAGTATTCATCCGCATGTATTCACATTCGTTACATGAACAACCCACACCTTCCGTTACTTCCGGCGGAACCGGAATAAACTCTTTGTCCGGGCAAGCACGCTGCATCTCGAAGAGAATACCGCTTTCTGTAGCAATAATAAAGCGTTTGGCGGACGATTGAATCGTGTGCTCAAGCAATGCCTTAGTTGAACCAATAACGTCGCTCTGAGCCAAAATAGGTGCTTTGCACTCCGGATGTGCCAACACTTCTACACCGGGGTTTTCGGCTTTAAGTTGAAGAAGCGCTTCCAAAGAGAAACGACTGTGGACATGGCACGCTCCATTCCAGAGAATCATATTACGCCCTGTAACGGAATTGATATAGGATCCTAAATTATGATCCGGTCCGAAGATAATCTTCGCATCCTTGGGCAGTTGATCCACAATCTTCTTGGCGTTCGAAGAAGTAACAACCACATCTGTAAGAGCTTTCACGTCCGCGCTCGTATTCACATAACTTACCACGAGAACCTCACCCCGACTCTCTCCACAAGAGAGGGAGTTTATTTTGTGTTGTTCTATGAATTGTTTCAAGTCTTCGGCTTTACAACTGTCCGCTAACGAACAACCGGCATTCATATCAGGAATGAGCACTTTCTTGTCCGGACAGAGAATCTTCATCGTCTCTCCCATAAAATGCACCCCACACATAACTAATATATCCGCGTGTACACGCGTAGCCTGTTGGGCTAAGGCTAATGAATCTCCGATGAAATCGGCTATTTCTTGTATTTCCGGTCTCGTATAATAATGTGCGAAGATTACCGCATTTTTTTCTTTACATAGAGCGCGTATTTTCTCTTTCATTTTATAAATATCTATTAATCTTTTTAAAATCTATGAATATTATAGACTGTTTATACTGTTGATAAATTACTAAGAATGCTCGATTTCAACGGATTAAAAACAGTTTATAAATATATTGAGATTGTTAGTTTATTTTATAATTGCAACGTGGAACATCTTATTTACTATCTCTTCCCTTATTTGTCAACAATATGTTTATAACCATTTTTTTAATCTGAATATCAGCAGAATAAGTACTACAGACATCACCATCAGACCTAACGCAAATGCATAACCGTATTGCCAGTGAAGTTCAGGCATAAAATCAAAGTTCATACCATATAAACTACCGATTAGAGTAGGTGGCAGGAAGATAATATTGATGACCGTGAAAATCTTTATAATCTTGTTCTGTTCGATGTTTACCAAACCGAGGAATGTATCTTGGAGGTAGTCCAAACGGTCAAAACCAAAACGGGTGTAATCAAACAATGAATTGATATCCTTAATAATCATCGTCAGACGGGTGCTAAGTTCTTCCGGGAAGAAATCGCACTTGAGAATATTGGAAATAACTCGCTGTTTATCCATGATGTTCTGTCGGATGATGGTCACTTTTTCTTGCAAGTCCTTAATCTGAACCAGCAAATCTTCATCTACGTGATCGCTTTCGGCGTTGATTTGTTGAGAGAGTTCGGTAATCATATCCGTCGTATCCTCTATCAAGTCCGCATCCTTCTCCACTCGTGTTTCAAACAATGCTACCAACACGTGATAGCCCGTAGGAAAATTACGGGTGTTCACGAATACTTTCTTAAAGGTCTCGTTGAATGTATCCAGTTCATTATCGCGGATGGAGACAAGTATTCCGTTTTTCAAGATAAAGTTCACCGGCTCCATCTCGAAGTTATTTTTCAGGAAGTTGGAGTTCGCCACAATTGAGTCATCCGTTTGGATATAACGACTCGAGAGCTCGATTTCTTCCATCTCTTCATCTTCCTGAATATCGATTTTCAAGAATCCCTCCAAGGTATCCTCCGTCTTATCGGACACATCGAGCAGATCGATCCAAATAATATCTTTCTTATCGAGTTCTTTCAAAGAAGAGATAGTACGGGCTACCTTTATTTTCTCCTTATCTTTATAGAATATCTTGATTTCGCTCATTTTCAATCAGTTTTGTAAGTTCAACAAATTGTTCTACGCTCAGCTGTTCGGGGCGCATTGTAAATATTTTCTCTTCCAGGACAGGATTACCCTTTCCTAACAGCTGTTGAAGAGAATTGCGCATCTGTTTTCGCCGCTGGTTGAAGGCTGTTTTAACGACTGTTTTGAAGAGCTCTTCATCACAGTCGAGTTGTCTTCGTTTATTGCGGGTCATACGGATAACAGCTGACTTGACTTTAGGCGGCGGATTGAACACATGTTCGTCCACCGTGAATAAATATTCTATATCGTAATAGGCTTGTAATAATACACTCAATATACCATACGCTTTTTTTCCGGGTTTAGAAGCAAGCCGTTCGGCTACTTCTTTTTGGATCATACCCGAACATACAGGAATACGGTCTTTGTATTCCAAAACTTTGAAGAAAATCTGGCTGGATATATTATATGGATAATTACCGATGACGTTAAACTCGCCTTCGGGATAGATAATATTGAGATCTAATTTGAGAAAATCTCCCTCAATGAGGTGTAACTCCGGATACCACTCTTTGAGATACACAACTGACTCGCGGTCAATCTCGATCGCGGTCAGTTGGATATTGGAATTCTTGAGGAGATACTGGGTTAATACACCCATTCCGGGACCTATTTCGAGTACGCGTATTTTTTCCTTTGTACTTGGTACTTCGTCACTTTGTCCCTTATAGGCGGTTTCAGCAATTCTCTGGGCGATACTCAGATCCTTTAAGAAGTGCTGCCCAAGAAATTTTTTGGCATGTACTTGTTGCATTTGCAGGGTGATAATCGTCCATAATTGTTTGTAATTTTCGTTAATTCAGTAGTTTACGTTGTTATCGTAAACCTTTTGCGGCTGCAAAAGTACAACAATTTTTTGAATTGACCAAATATTTTACCAAAAAATCGTCTTTTTAAATGTATTTTATACTATTTTTACTACAAACTTTCCTTCAAAATGGATTTAATATCTTCCGGTTTTAGATCCATGTATCCGGCAGGGAAGATGTTTGTGGTAGAAACAATATTATCAATCATGTCTTCAGTAGCTCCTAACTCACTAATGGTGAGAGGAAGACCGATTTCAATCATCCATTTTCTGAGCGCTTCAAGACCTTCTTCTGCGGTATTAACACCCCATACGTTTTGCGCAAAGCGTTCGAACTTAGGTTTGCCGTATTTCATTGCGCGTTGATAGTACGCCATTGATATGGAAGCTAAGGTATAACCATGGGGTGCATGAGTCCAAGCCCCTATAGAGTGACCGATCTGGTGTACCATCCAGTCTTGTTTTTTGCCGCACTTGATGAGTGTGTTCAACGCCCACGTTGCGGTCCACATGATATTCGAACGGGCTTCATAGTTCTGCGGATCTTTGACGGCTTCCCGCGAAGCAACAATCAGTCCGCGCATCAGACCTTCGGCAATATAATCGGAGGTATTGTCATCCTCGCCTGAGAAATATTGCTCAAAGATATGATTCATAATATCGTAAATACCGGCTTTCATTTGGTCCATGGGCACAGTCATGGTATAACGCGGATTCAAAATCGAGAATTTCGGCATCAAACGGCTGTCAAACACATGTCCTGTCTTGTAGTTATTGGCGGTATCGGTAATGACACATCCGCCGTTCATTTCGGAGCCGGTACCAGCCATCGTAAGGATACATGCAACGGGCGGAATTGGTTGCTCTGCAGCGGGTTGACAGCCTTCTAACCAGAACGTTTTCCAGTAGTCTCCCTCGAAGAAAGTGGAGGCTGCTACTCCTTTGGAGTAATCGCATACACTTCCGCCGCCGAGTGCCAGAATCCAATCCACCTTGTTCTCTCGCGCAATGCGGATTCCTTCGTGTAGTTTATCGAGTGTCGGATTACTCATTACCCCCGGGTTCTCAATGATAGTCTTACCGCCTTCACGAAGGATAGTGACCACTTCATCGTATAGCCCGTTGCGTTTGACGCTTCCACTGCCGTAATTGAGCAACACACGTTCGCCTAAGTTAACTAACTCGTCCTTGAGATAATTTAAGGACTCTTCTCCGAAATACAATTTCGTTGGATTGTGATATTTAAAATTACCTATCATAATGTGTATAACATTTTCTATTTTTATTTTTATTCGCCGTGAACGGGTATTCGTAGCTCCGTAGCGGTGCCGTTGATATCCAAAGAGAGGGTGAAATGATGCATGTTGAGATGTGAGGTAATACATAATGTGCCTTTCTGGGCAGTGGGTAATATCGTTTCGAGGGAGGCATCCAACCACTTCCTTAGGCTGTCAGGGTGAATCGTCAGTGTGTTGACCCACGGCGTGAGTTGGACATGTGCACTCAGCCCTTTTATACTCAGTTCGTTCTGATGGGCTTGCAGCCAATCGTAGATGAGGATTGACAGCGGAGAGACCTCTTCAGATGGACGCGCTGTATGCAGTATGAATCCGATACCTCGGATCGCCTCTATGGGTTGTTTGGCGGACCAGCCGAGTTTGCGTCTCAGTGCGTTGAGGTGTACATCCACTGTTCCGGTGTCGTACTGAAAACGGGTTCCCCATACATGATCGCGTATCTCTGCCCGTGGGCAGATACGGTTCGCATGAGCGGCGAGATAATCCAACAAGCCGTATTCGAGCCCTGTCAGATGGATCTCTTGTCTGTCCTTGCGTACTGTGCGTTGCTCGCGGTCAATCTCTATCGTATCGATGATGGTGATGTACATTGATTATAGTTTGCAAATGAGCCATGTGACGCCAAAACCAAAGAAAGCATAATTCTGCGGATGGGACGTTAACGGCTCGGAGTTATAGATATTGAATCCCGCGTACGCATCCAGTTGCACGCGCGGGTGAACGGCATACGTGATACCGAAATCCAGGTTGATATGACTGTGCGTATAGGTATTTCCGGTCATCAGATTTATGGCATCGGGATCGAACAGATTGAACGACTCAACAAATAATCCCAAGTGGTCCGTCGGTTCAAAATTGATACCCAGCGAGGCGAATATATCCGGCGTAGGAGCCCACTCATTCCATTGCACGCCCACATCATAACCCAATGATAACCATTCTGTTATCTCATTCTCAAAGAGCAAGTCCACCGATCCCGATATCGGCAGATCTCTCGCCTGCAAGGTGGTGATCGGAAGTCCAATATTGCACAGCAATGCGGTACGCGGTATCCAGGCTTTATTCAATGAACCGCCGCGATGGTCACATAGCAGGATCTTCGTCCCTATCTCCAGCGGCATAGGGGTGTATAGATGCTCGTCCGGCGATTGAGGATCATCATCCGGATGGTCAAAAACCATCAGCGCACCGGTGTACTCCAGGCGCAGCTCCACCCGCTTATGCAAACCGAAACGGAAGAGCGTGGTGGGCATCGTCAGCACGTGAGTACCCATCGTGTGTAAACACTCAAACCCCGTCTCCCATTGGATCACACCCCGGTTCAGCACTTCCGAACCCGTACCTGCTCCGGGACGGTCGGCACTCAACCATATCTCGTTCTCAGAGGATTGATGATGCTCATTGATGTGTTTAAAAGTCCATAGGCTATCGGGCAGGACATTTGCCTGCAAACTTATCGCCCAAAGAAGACCTATAACCAGTATCCGTATCCGCATATGATTCAAAATCCGCTGCAAATTTACAACAATTTTTGCACATATGCAAATTTATGCCCCAAATATTTGCATATATCAAAAAAATGTAGTACCTTTGCAGCGCAAAGGTGTACGAAATGGTTCAACTGACGAAAAAAATAGCAGAATTATGGCGATCTAATCAGGTGGTGAGATATGCGATATGCGGCGGAGGAAACATGGTTTTTGATTGGGTACTCTATTTCCTGCTTTATAATTTCGTCATAGGCCATGAGATTGTTAAATTATCAATTATCAATTATCAATTATCAATTACGCCTCATATCGCAACGCTTTGTATTGTATTTCCGATTACGCTGCTAACCGGCTTTACGTTGCAGAAATATATAACATTTACTGATAGAGGAAGAACGAAGAAGGAAGGGGTAAGGCAATTAGGACGGTACATCCTCATCGTAGCTGTCAATCTGGCGATCAATTATTTCGGATTGAAACTATGTGTGGAGCATATGGGATGGTATCCCACGCCCAGTAAGATGCTCATCACCATCATTACGGTTATTATCAGTTTTTTGGGACAGAAATACTACACGTTTCGGGTAGAAAAGCAAAAAATGAAACATAATATAAACCCTTAAACATTTAATCCTATGTTGTACACACTATGCTCCAAATTGCACACGGAGGTGTCAAGCTTGCCGTTCAAGGTATCTGATTCGTTCATCGAAGAGAATCAAGTAGTAGCCGTTCTGTCGGGTGGAACCGAAGCGGACTTCGTTGAATTGGTACGGGAGAAGAAGATTGACCTCAAGCGTCCGATTTATTTGATGGTAAGCGGTTTCAGCAATTCTCTGCCTGCTTCTCTTGAGATTCTCAGTTTTATCCGTCAGCGTAATGGTTTGGCAAAGATCATGCAACACCCCAAGGACACGGTTTTTCCGGAACTGAGTGAGACGGAATCGCTCACTCGTACCCCGCTGGAGAAAGTGTTGCATAATGATAAGAGAGTGCGTTTGGGTGTAGTGGGCAAGCCCTCCGATTGGCTCATCGCTTCGCAGGTGGATTATAAAGAGGTGCTGGAGAAAATGAACTGCGAGCTGGTGGATATACCGTTTGAGGAGTTGTCGTCTCTGGGTGAAGTAGATCCGGGCATGAAGGGCGCTGAGGCGATCCATGAGCGCTTGCGTTCGTTGGTGGCAAAACATAAATTAGATGGTATAACAGTACGGTGTTTCGATCTGTTTACTACCTGTAAGAATACCGGTTGTATCGCCGTTTCCAAGCTGAATGACGAGGGTATTCCTGCGGGTTGTGAGGCAGATATACCTGTCCTGCTGACGATGATGGTTTGCAAGAAACTGACCGGCGAGACCGGATGGATGGGCAGTCCTGCGCGTATTCAATCAGACGGACAGATCCTGATGGCAAAATGTACGATTGCCCTCGGTATGACTCAGAAACATGAGTACACCACTCATTTCGAGTCGGGTATAGGTGTAGCTATCCATGGCGAAGTGCCGGCAGGTCCTTATACGCTGGTTAAGCTCAGCCATGATATGAAACGCCTTCTGGCGGTAAACGTACAAGTGACCCGTTGTCAATATGAGCAGAACATGTGCCGCACGCAGATATGGATTCAATCGACCCCGATCGTGAGCCAGTATCTGCTCTCGTCGCCGCTGTCCGACCACCATGTGCTCATCAAAGGACACCATGCTGCTAAATTCTGGAGACCCTAAGCAATGCAAGGTAATTCGTTATTAACATTCACCCCGTCTCATGAGGTGCTATACCAGGCTCAGAAACTGCGTTTGGGTGTGGTAGGCAAGCCTTCGGATTGGCTGATCGCTTCAACGGTCAACTATGCCGATGTGTTGGAGCTGATGAATATCGAGATAGTGGATATCCCGATTGAGCAGGTTACTTCGTTGGGCGAGGTGGATCCGGGAATGAAGGGCGCTGAGGCGATCTATCATCGTCTCAAAGAGATCGTTGAGCAATACGATCTGCAGGGCGTGACGTTGCGCTGTTTTGACCTTCTGAAAACGGTGAAGAACACAGGCTGTATCGCGCTCTCCAAACTGAACGACGAGGGTATTCCGGCGGCTTGCGAAGGAGATATACCGACGCTGCTGACGATGATGATCGTGAAACGGATCACGGGTGAGTTATGCTTCCAAGTCAATCCGGCACGTGTGCAGGCGGACGGAAAGATGCTCTTTGCGCATTGCACGCTACCTTTAGGGATGACCGAGAAACATGAATACACCACGCATTTCGAGTCAGGTATCGGTGTCGCTATTCATGGCGATCTGCCTACGGGCGATTACACGCTCCTCAAGATGAGCGGAGACATGCAGCGGATGATAGCGGTCGATGTAGAACTTGAGCGCTGCCAATTTGAACCTCATCTATGTCGCACGCAGGTTTGGGTGCAGGCAACGCCCGAGGTGAGCAACTATTTCATGACCAACCCAATCGCGAACCACCATGTGCTGATTAGAGAGCATCATGCAAAAGAATTTAGAAACTAGTGTACTAGTCCGCTAGTTCACTGGTCAACTAGATATTTTATTAAACAACAATAAAACATTTTTAAAACTATGGTATCTTACAAAGAATTAGGCCTTGTGAACACCCGTGAGATGTTTGCTAAGGCAATCAAGGGAGGCTATGCTATCCCTGCATTCAACTTCAACAACATGGAGCAACTCCAGGCTATCATCAAAGCTTCGGCTGAGACTAAGAGCCCGGTTATTCTTCAGGTATCGAAAGGTGCGCGTAACTACGCTAACCAAACGCTGCTTCGTTACATGGCTCAAGGCGCCGTTGAATACGCTAAAGAGCTCGGTTGGGAGCACCCGCAGATCTGCTTGCACCTCGACCACGGAGATAGCTTCGAACTCTGCAAGAGCTGTGTGGACTTCGGTTTCTCCAGCGTTATGATTGACGCTTCTTCTCTGCCTTATGAGGAGAACATCGCCCTCACCAAGAAAGTAGTTGAGTACGCTCACCAGTACGATGTAACTGTAGAGGCTGAGCTCGGCGTGCTCGCAGGTGTTGAGGATGAGGTTGCTTCGGAAGTAAGCCACTATACCAAACCGGAAGAGGTAGTTGATTTCGCTACCCGTACTGGTTGCGACAGCTTGGCTATCTCCATCGGTACGAGCCACGGAGCATACAAGTTCACTCCGGAGCAGTGTACTCGTGACCCGAAGACCGGTCGTCTTGTTCCTCCTCCATTGGCATTTGACGTTCTCGACGCTATCATGGAGCAACTTCCGGGCTTCCCGATCGTTCTCCACGGCTCGTCTTCTGTTCCGCAGGAGTATGTCGATATGATCAACCAATACGGCGGCAAACTGCCTGACGCAGTGGGTATTCCTGAGGAGCAACTCCGCAAGGCTGCCAAGTCTGCTGTTTGCAAGATCAACATCGATAGCGATAGCCGTCTGGCTTTCACCGCAGCAGTTCGTAAGGTATTTGCAGAGAAACCGGGAGAGTTCGATCCGCGTAAGTACTGCGGTCCGGCTCGTGACCTGATGGAGGAGCTCTACAAGCACAAGATCATCAACGTCCTCGGTTCTGACGGCAAAGCTGAATAATTATGGCACTTCCTTTCATGACAGCGGAGCAAGCCGCTGAATTGATTCAACATGGTGACGTCTTGGGCATGGGTGGCTTCACGGCTACCGGAGTGCCCAAGGCCGTTCCTTTTGCCCTCGCACAGCGCGCAGAGAAACTGCATGAGCAGGGAATTCCTTTCCGTGTGGGATTGGAGACAGGTGCGTCGATGGGAGACAGTTGTGATGGTGCTTTGGCTCGCGCGCACGCTGTGGAGTTCCGTACGCCGTATCAGTCGAATAAATCCATGCGTGAGGAGATCAACGCCGAGGGTACGCACTATTTCGATATGCACTTGAGCCACATGGCGCAAGACCTGCGTTATGGCTTCCTGCCGAAACCCAACTGGGCGATCATCGAGGCTTCGTATGTCGGCGAAGACGGTACGATTGTGCCTGCTGCAGGAGTCGGAATCATGCCGACCATCTGCCGCATGGCGGATAAGATCATCGTCGAACTCAATGAGATGTTCCCTGCTACCATGCGTGGTATGCACGATCTCTATGAGCCGCTTGATCCTCCTTGCCGCCGCGAGATACCGATCTACAAACCCTCTGACCGCTGTGGCTCTGACCATCTGAAGGTCGATCCCGCTAAGATTGCTGCCGTTGTAAAGACGAATCGTCCGAACGAGATTGCTGCTTTCACACCGGTGGATGAGACGACTGCGAAGATAGGTGCTAACGTAGCTGCTTTCCTGGAGGCAGAGATGAAAGCCGGACGTATTCCTGCTTCTTTCCTGCCGATCCAGAGTGGAGTGGGGAACGTAGCCAACGCCGTACTTGGTGAGCTCGGTAAGAACCCGCATATCCCGCCGTTTGAGATGTACTCCGAGGTTATCCAGGATAGTGTGGTAGATCTGATTAAAGCCGGTCATTGTAAGTTCGCTTCCGGCTGTTCTTTGCGTCTCGTAGAGAGCAAGATGGCGGAAGTACTGGCTGATCTGGATTTCTACCGCGACAAGTTGTTACTTCGTCCGCAGGAGACATCCAACAGCCCGGAAGTAGCGCGTCGTCTCGGCATCATCGCTATCAATACCGCCCTCGAGGCAGATATCTACGGCAATGTCAACTCGACGCATGTATGCGGCACAAAGATGATGAACGGTATCGGCGGTTCGGGCGACTTCGCGCGCAACGCGTACCTTTCTATCTTTACGACGGCTTCCACCGCCAAGAACGGCGCTATCTCGTCCATCGTACCGATGGTAACGCACCTCGATCACTCCGAGCACTCTGTGAAAGTCATCGTGACCGAGCAAGGTGTAGCCGATCTGCGTGGCAAGAGTCCGCGTCAGCGCGCCGAGGAGATCATCAATAACTGTGTGGCTCCCGAGTATCGCGAGATGCTCCGCGACTACCTCAAGATCGCTCGTCACGGCCAGACCCAGCATAACCTCTCCTGTGCTTTTGCTATGCACGAGGAGTTCATGAAGTCCGGCGACATGCGTAACACCAAGTGGGAGAACTATATGCGTTAAAAACAGATTACTGTTACGTAGAAATACAGAAAAAAATGACACTTAAATTTGCGAGTGTCATTTTTTTTGTGTACCTTTGTACCCGATTTGTTTGGATTTGACCAAATGACTCAATAAATGGTAAATAGTAAATCGTTAAATCGTAAATAACTTCATGTATCCACAACAAGTAATAGATGCCTTGCGGCATGTGCGGTATCCCGGAACGGGTAAGGATTTGATAGAGAGCGGAATGCTGGAGGACGATATTCGTATCTCGGGTTTTGAGGTGTCTTTTTCGTTGATCTTCCCGAAGGATAACGACCCGTTCATGAAATCGGTGGTCAAAGCCTCCGAGACGGCACTCAAGACCTATATTGATCCGAATATAGCAGCGCATATTCACACCAAGTTCGTTAAACAGAACCTCAAACCTTCAAACAACGCCGAAGGCGCAAACTCTCAAACCATACGTGCAAAGCACATCATTGCTATTCATAGCGGTAAGGGCGGAGTGGGAAAGAGTACTGTGACGGCGAACCTCGCGGTGGCTTTGGCTAATCAGGGTTACTCGGTGGGATTGCTGGATGCGGATATACACGGTCCTTCGATGCCGAAGATGTTCCGTTGCGAAGACGCGCGGCCGTACTCGGTGGAGGAAGAGGGACGCACCCTCATCGAACCCATTGAGCAGTACGGCGTGAAGATGCTCTCCATCGGTTTCTTCGTCAATCCGGAGAGTGCGGTTATCTGGCGTGGCGGCATGGCTTCGAACGCCATCAAACAGCTCATTGAGGATGCGCATTGGGGCGAACTCGATTATTTCCTGATCGACCTGCCTCCCGGTACCAGCGATATACACCTCACGCTCATCTCCGAACTGCAACTCACCGGCGTCATCGTCGTCACGACGCCGCAGCCCGTGGCACTCGTCGATGCACGCAAAGGTGTGGAGATGTTCCGCAACGAAAAAGTGAACGTGCCGATCCTTGGTCTTATCGAGAACATGGCTTGGTTCACCCCTGCCGAACTGCCGGAAAACAAGTATTATATCTTCGGAAAGGACGGCGGAAAACACCTCGCCGAGGAACTGAATATACCGCTTTTGGGTCAGATTCCGTTGGTACAATCGATTCGTGAGGGAGGCGATGAAGGTACGCCGATCACCCTCCAAGCCGGACATCCCGCCGCCATAGAGTTTGACAAAATAGCAAAGAATTTATCGTAATCCCGTAATCCCGAAAAATAAAACAACCCCTCCATGACCAGAACTGCCGACCTCGGCACTGCGCCGGTACATAAGCTCCTTTGGAAATACGCCTTGCCTGCCATCATTGCGATGACGGCTACTTCGCTCTATAACATCGTCGATAGTATCTATATCGGTCATGGATGCGGGGCGTTGGCTTTGGGCGCGTTGACGGTGGCAAAGCCGTTCATGGACATATGCGCCGCTTTCGGCAGCCTTGTGGGAGTGGGCGCATCGTCACTTCTGGCGATTTATCTTGGTGAGAAAGACTACGACCGCGCTAACCGGGTTTTGGGCAACGTCATTGTGATGAATATCATCCTCTCGTCGATTGTGATGGTGTTGGGCTTGATATGGCTGGATCCGATTCTCTTTGCTTTTGGCGCGAGCGAGGACACCTTATTATACGCGCACGAGTACATGGAGATCATCCTGTACGGAAACATCCTCACTCATATCTATTTTGGTTTGAACGCCATGCTTCGTTCGGCGGGTCATCCGCGTTTCTCGATGGCGGCGACGATCGTGGCGGTGACGGTGAATATCATCTTGGATCCGATTTTCATTTTCGGTTTGGATATGGGGGTGCGCGGAGCCGCGTTAGCGACGGTTATCAGCCAGGCGGTAGCGGTAGTTTGGCAGTTGACGAAATTCATGGATAAAGGCGAATTAGTACGGTTTCATCGGGGTATTTGGCGTCTCAACAAGCACATCACTTTCCGTGCTTTGGCGATCGGAATGTCCCCCTTCTTGTATAATATCGCCCATTGTTTTGTAGTCATCATCATCAATAACCAGTTGAAGGCTTTCGGCGGCGATATGGCGATTGCTTCGTATGGCGTGATCAACCGTCTGACGTTTGTCTTTGCGATGATGGTGATGGGGCTTAACCAAGGTATGCAACCGATAGCCGGTTATAACTACGGCGCGAAGCATTACGACCGGATGTTGAAATCTTTCTATCTCACCTGTCTTTATGCCACCGGTGTGATGGCGATTGTTTTAATCCTTGGTGAATGTTTCCCGGAGACGGTGACGAAGATGTTCACGCATGATTCATTGTTGATTGATCTGACCGTCCGTCCGATGCGTATCATCTGTTCTACCATGCTCATCATCGGATTCCAGATGGTGACGGGTAACCTCTTCACCTCAATCGGCAAAGCCGGCAAGGCTATTTTTCTGAGTCTTACCCGTCAAGTGATCTATTTGATTCCGTTGGCGTTGATGTTACCAAGGGTGTTTATGGATCCTTTGGATGGTGTATGGTGGTCTATTCCTGTGAGCGACACACTCTCCGCCGTCACAGCGGTTATAGTGCTGCTTGCTTCCCGTCGAAACCTGCATATGGGCGCTACAACTGACCTGCTTCCACCAGCGTGATGACGCGTTCGATGATACGGTCTTTGTCATCCGCATCGTATTCCTCTTTCAGATCATTGCGGAATAGTTTGGCTACGAATTGCCAGAAGTTAGCTGCGGCTTTTCCTTTGTATTGTTTGATGAGTTCGTAACTTGTGCGGTCTGTTTCACGGTCCATAAGGAGCATTAACATACGTCCTTGCGAAGCGTACATGCCGCGAAAATCTTTCTCGTATTTCTTGAAGAGATGCCGTTCGAACTTTCTCCACCATCTGCGACGACTTTTGTTGTCCGGCAGTTTGGCGAGTTCAGCATCGGCGTACGCCATTTCGCGTGTGATCATCTTGGCGTACGGCAGACATTTCTTCACGTCCCGCACGGTACGCCAATAGAATCTCTCCTGTCTCTTGTTCTTAAACCGCATCGGCGGATAGACATACACTTCATGCAACCACGCCATATACAGCGTGTCGCCGTCTTGCACGCGGATCATGCACGAATCCAAATACGGCGTCCCGGCAAGCATCGTTCCGCTTACTGCCAGAAAGAGCAATATGTATCCTATTCGTTTCATCCTATTATCTATAGGCAAATATCGTGCCGTTTCTGACGCTTTTCTGATTTATGAAGTTCGTCCGACAATTGTCTGCAAAAGTACTGTTTTTTTTTGACATCCACAAATTTATTTTGGAAAAAATGTTAAAAATCCCCAAATTTGAAGATGTTGCATAGAATCGTTAGTTATAATTTAGAAATAAGTTTGATATTTGTTCGATATATGTTGGATATCACCCTAAGAACTACCTGACATCCACCTGACATCCACCTGACATCCACCTGACATCCTCCTGCGCGTCGTCCATTAGGTTGGATGTCATCCGACAATAATTTTTGTCCTGTCGCTTTGTCGCTTTCTGTGTAATCTACTGTTTTTCTGCTAATTACATCCGCATCCAAAAGCGACATAGCGACAAAGCGTCACGCTACTTTTCGATATTGACCATGATTAGTCTTTTCATACAAAAAAGCGGTAACCGCTTTATTGGATTACCGCTTGTAAATGGATTTGTTATAAGGATTAGTAGAGCAGGCCGAACATCCATAGGGGGATTTTGTTTTCAAACCCCATGTCAATGCCATCAGCAACGACATAACTATTCGGGATATTGGCTATCTGTCCAAAACCTTTGCTTTGTAAGGGTTAATAATCATGATGTTTTATTCTTTTAAAAGTAAACAATTCGCATTATATTTTACTTTTGAAAGTTAAATTCGCGGTGCAAAGGTACAACTTTTTTTGACATGTGCAAATATTTACTCAATTTTACAGCGATTTTTACTCAAAAGTGTCTAAATATTTACTCAAATCTCGTTGAAAAATTGCTCAAAAGTGTCACTTGTTGCTCGGTGGGGAGGATTTAACAAGTAGTGATTACAAATCTTCTTTGATGCCTTTCACGCGAACAACATACTGGCTTTTGATCCATCCGGTATTGTCAAAAATAACCGCTTCGTCTATTGTTTTTCTTTTTACATAGAAGATAGTATCACTTCCAAGAAGTTCCGCGGTAGATTCTAAGGTAAAGCCCATAATCTTTCCGCTCGGACATCTGATAGCTTGGTGTTCTTGGTCGAAGATATAGTTGGCATCTATCAAGGTTCTCCATTCGGAATTAGCGGGGATATGTAAATATCTATCCGATTTACGGTATTCTCCTTTGTCTTGACCTATTACATTCACATATTGTACTTTTGAATCGCTTTTGATGTCAAAGTACCACAGTACATCATATGTCTGTGCGTTGGGATCGTAGTCCCAATGGTAAGTCTGTTGCCCGGTAAAAATATCATACGTTAAATTATCAGAGGCAATACAAGCCCAAATACCCACAATAGAGGAATTGGTGAACATAGTCGGATCATCCGGTTTAACCGAGTCTGGTTCTTCGGGAGCTGATTTATCCGAACAAGATGCAAAAATCAGAGATGCTGCACATACAAGTGCGAAGAAAAATTTAGTTTTCATTGTTGTACTATTTTAGGGATTAAACATTTATGAACAAAACCTACGGACAGTCCATCAGAAACAGTAATGGAATCCGATAGAAGCGCCGAAGTCGAAGAAATGCCGAAGGTTGCGATCTGCATCTACTTCAAAGACATCTTCGCCGACCAATCCGCCACGATATTCATACTTGGAGCTGAACGCTAAGCCGTAACCGGGACGAGCATCCAAACTGAGCACAAAACGCGACCATATGAATTCTACACCCACGATACCATTCACACCGAATTTGCCGAGTAACGGGTTGCTTTCTCCAAAGCCGAAACTTGCCAGATTGAGCGATTTGATAAGACCCAACGACACACCGCCTCCGCCAAATATGGCAAACGTACTACGTCCGGCAGTATCGATTTCCTTCTGATAAACGATATTCGGATTGAGTTCAAAAGTGAAGTTACTCCAGTTATAGGTATCATGCAGTTCTTGATACGTATCTGCCACTTGAATCTCCTCAACCGCCACTTCTTCCGTCAGTACATTCTTCAACTTAATGTCATCTTTAGTTGGTGACAATTGTAATTTGACCGCTAAATCCGCCTGCAACGCCAAGCCGTCTACTCCGAAAATAAAGCCTTTGTAGGAAGCACCGAACATGTTTCCCACCATACCGCCTATTCGGTGGGTATAACTTCCACCTCCGGTAGTTCGACCTCCGCCACGATGACTTCTGCTAAAACTACTTCTGGAGTGACCATACGAGCGACCACGATTGTTGCCTCGATACCCTGCCGCGTCCATACTCCCTGCCATGCATAAAAACATAAGCACAAATAAGAATACTTTTTTCATTGTTGTAATCATTAATTATAGGATTAATAAACCAATCAGCGGAACGCCTTTCGGAATTCCGCTGCAAAGGTACAACAAATTTTTGAAATACGACTAATTCTTGTTATGTCTTGTTGTGTCGTGTTATGTCAGGAGGGTGACAGATTGGAGACCGCCGTTATTGCCGGCGACATAAGAGACGGTGGTATGTCCTGTGAGGACGAGCTGGTCAATAAAGAGCGGTTGGCCGGTCAGGAAGAATGTGGATACAAAAGTGTCCCCCTCGCTAAGCTTTGAGTTGACAGATTCCACTACCTCAAAACGCATATCGCCCAAATAGCGGAACACACAACGGCGGTTTGGCAACCAAGTTACTTCAATACTCTGTCCGGGTTGCAAGTCCTTTGTATGGATACCATCTGCGATGAACGGATTACTACTGCCATGTTCGCCTTCCTTCAAATGGTTGGTATAATCATTCCAATCGCGCGAACCCACATAGCGGGAAAGAATATTGAGTGTGGACAGACGGGTATTATTGGCGCCTTCCACGTACCCCCACAGACGCTCTAATGTGCTAAGCGCCAGGTTCTCATGCAGGCACAGCCATATTTGCGCAATGAGCGATTCAAAATCAGCCGGAGTAGCCGGACGTGTACCAAAACGCGCTTCTACATCTTTGCGCAGTTGTATTACCTCGGGTGCATTCTTGTTCATCTGTATGATAATTTGAAATCGGGTGCAAAGGTACAACTTTTTTCTGATATACGTGAACTTCTTTTTATTTCTTTTTTCTCAATACTCCGGCAGAACGAGGGCTAAGGAGTCATAGAGTTGGTCGTTCATGTTGAAATAATTCATATATGCCTGCATAAATTCCTCCAGTAACATAGGATCTTTTATGGACTGCTTTGCCTTTTGGAAATTCGCTTGCAGCTTCCCATCGTAATTGCGCACTTCGTTCATTGTTTTCAACTCTCCACTTTTAACCGCCTTGCGGATAGCTGCTTGGCGGGCAAAATGTATGGCAGCGGCTTGCTGACGTACTTGCTCACGCGGAGAAAGCGTATTCGCTTTTACTGCCAGCGAATCTAACACACGATTGAGGGAATCCACCTGATGCCGATGTTCTTCATTCTGCGCACGCAGTGAATCCACATGAACGAATAATTGTTTTTCGTTTTCATTATGGGCGAGTTCGGAATGTTGATAGCCGGAATAAGTTCCCCATACAGCTGCGCATGATAAAAGCAATAAGATAAGTGAAACCGGCAACCATATACGCACTCTATCTGCTCTACGAATAGCTTGTAGCACCTGTGCGCAGGAAGAATAACGCTCAGCAGGTTTTACGCGCGTGCATATGCGAACAATATATTTATAGCGATGCTGGAACAGAAGATTGATGATTTTGCCGACCGCGTATATATCTGCGCGGTTATCAATCGTTTTGCCGGCTAATTGTTCCGGTGCGATATACGCCATCGAACCGGCAGGCTGCTTGAAAGTAACATAATCATCCGTATCGGACACGCCGAAATCAATCAGTTTGACTGTATTGCCGTTGCGGGTAATGAGAATATTAGACGGTTTGATATCCCGATGGATAATTTGCCGTTCGTGCAGGCAAGAAAGAGCATCAAGGAGTTGCTCTATGATGCGGCGACGGATAGCAGCAGGCGGGTTTGTTTCAAGGAACTGATCCAGCGTAACACCATCGATATACTCCATTTGGATATACCAGCCGATGGCATCCATATGCCCGAAATCAAGCAGCCGGACGATATTCGGATGATCCACACCGACTCCGATAGCAAACTCCTTACGAAGCAATTCAATATGCGGAGTGGATTCGCGGTAAGGTTCTGCCAAAGCTTTCAGCACGTACTTTCGCCCGAAACGTGTAGCCACATACAAGGCATTATGCCCCTCTGCGGACAACAACTCCGGTCCCGACCATACATCGGAAAAATCCGCGTTTATGGGCGATATGATAAAAGAGGAATCATTCATTGCCAGACTTGTTTGTGGTTGCAAAGGTACTACTTTTTTCTTATATATGCAAATAAATGTGAACATTTTTCCGGAAGGTACAACAAAAAACGCTCATTGCGAGCGTTTTTTGGGGGAAGTCTATTAACAGACGATTAGTAATTGAGCGCGAAGACCACTCTACCGGCGGACGGTTTGCCGGTTACCATACAGGTACCCGGTTCGCTGTGGTGTCCCGGCAGGTCTGCCAGAGGGATGCAGCGGATGGTCGCTTTCGTCTCATCTTTGATGCGCTGCTCGGTCTCCGGCGTTCCGTCCCAGTGAGCGAGGATAAATCCGCCTTTCTTGAGTTCCTCTTTGAACTCCTCATAGCTATTCACTTCACGGGTGTTAGCGATGCGGAAATCGAGGGCTTTTTGCAGCAGGTTCTTCTGAATCTCCTCCAACAGGTTCTTTACCGTTTCCACGATGCCATCGAGAGAAATAGTCTCTTTGCTCTGCGTGTCACGACGGGCAATCTCAATCGTTCCGTTCTCCAAATCGCGGCCGCCCATAGCCAGACGAACCGGCACACCTTTGAGCTCGTAATCGGCGAACTTGTAACCCGGTGTATATTTCTCGTCGGTATCTACCTTGACGCGGATGCCGAGCGCTTTCAGTTCGTCGGCGATCGGGTTCAGTTTCTCCATCAGTTTGTCCAGATCCTCCTGTTTCTTGAAGATCGGCACGATCACCACCTGTATCGGCGCCAAGTGCGGCGGCAGAACCAGTCCGCTATCGTCGCTGTGGGTCATGATCAGCGCACCCATCAGACGGGTCGAAACGCCCCATGAAGTAGCCCAGACGTACTCGTATTTATTCTCTTTAGTGAGGAACTGCACGTCAAAACTCTTCGCGAAATTCTGTCCCAAGAAGTGACTTGTACCCGCCTGCAGCGCCTTACCGTCCTGCATCATCGCTTCAATACAATAGGTATTAAGCGCGCCCGCGAAACGCTCGTTCGGGCTCTTCACACCCTTCACTACCGGAATAGCCATCACGTTCTCCGCGAAATCCGCATAGACATCCAGCATCTGACGTGCGTAATCCTCTGCTTCCTCTTTGGTAGCGTGTGCCGTGTGACCTTCCTGCCAGAGGAACTCCGCCGTCCGCAGGAAAAGGCGCGTACGCATCTCCCAACGCATCACGTTACACCACTGGTTGCAGAGGATCGGCAGGTCGCGATACGAACTGATCCAGTTCTTATAGGTGCTCCAGATGATGGTCTCCGAGGTCGGACGGATGATGAGTTCTTCCTCTAATTTAGCCTGCGGATCCACTACTACGCCACGACCGTTCGGATCGTTCATCAGACGGTGATGCGTCACCACCGCGCACTCTTTTGCAAAACCCTCTACGTGCTCCGCCTCACGGCTCAGGAACGATTTCGGGATTAAGAGCGGGAAATAAGCGTTCTTCACTCCTTTCTCTTTGAATCGACGGTCCAGTTCCGCCTGAATAGTTTCCCAGATGGCATAGCCATAGGGTTTGATGACCATACATCCGCGTACGGCGCTCTGTTCTGCCAAGTCAGCCTTTACCACCAACTCGTTGTACCATTTGGAATAATCCTCGCTGCGAGGTGTCAGTTTCTGAAAATTTGCCATTTATTTATGTGTATTTATTTGCACTTGTTTTAGGTCATCCGACCTTTGCGACTGCAAAGGTACTGCTTTTTTTTCGTTTATGCAAATAAAAAAGAGAAAAAGCGACGTGAGTGGTCGCTTTTTCCTTTTTTGGTCGTTGGTCGTTAGACCTGTTCGGGGCCCTACGCCGTGAGGGGTTTAGGTTAAACTGTTAGTGTTTCTCGCCACGATAGGTTTCGGTGGTTTTGGTCATGATGGTGGTGGTTGTGTCGCCATGCTGGACATAGCTGGCGGTTGTGCTGACCACCCTCGTTGTCGTACAGGAGGCTAATCCTGCTGCGCCCATGATGAGGGCAAAGATTACAATTTTTTTCATAGTTAAGGATTGTTTTTAGCACGCATCCATGCGATGCGTGCATTTATTTGTTTAGCCGGCTGTCTTTCGGAATGTCCCTTTCTGAACCCTTGGAACTGAGGACAGGCGACAGGCGCTCCGCAGGTTCATTATCTTATCTTTCCGAAAGACGGTGCAAAAGTACTGCTTTTTTTCGACATGAGCGACCACGAAATCGTGGGCGGTTGCTCCACCTTGCTCGCGAAATCGAACAAAAAATGTATTTTTCTGTGTTTTTCGTAAAATGGTCTAATTAGATTCCACAAAAAAAGAGACGGCTCACGATGTTCGTGAACCGTCTCTTGCGATACAATTAGCCTTCCGGCTGTTATTTATTTAACCTCTGCGCCGGTAGCGTTGTAGGTCTTGCCGTTCTTCTCGATGAAGAGGATGCCGTCGCGGAGGATAAGCCTACCTCCGGCTCCTCCCTGAAGGGAAGAGGGCACTTCTTCAATGCCTTCAGCGGGATCCACATCCTGCACGAGGCGGACGGATAAACCCCAGTAGCGAGCTCGGAATTCTTGCGGTTTAAGGCGGTACGAGGTAAATTCGATGAACCATGCGTACGGTCCTTCGTCATGCGTGGAAGACCAATAGCCACCGAACCCATCAATAGCGTAGACTTTACTCTCTCTGCGGTAGCCCGCAGCGGGCAGAAAGACTGCCCCTGCCTTTTCCATCGCGGACCACGTATCATTATACTTGTTGTGAGTAAAATTTTTGGGTTCGCTATTTTCGTACAGCCTGCCCTGCCACTCTAAACCATTCTGCGTACTCGGTTTAAAAATAATCCCCGATGGCTTAGGGTCTTCCCAATTATCAGGAAGAATGATGAGACCTGTACGACCACACACTGTACCAAAACCAAACAGAATGTCAGCATCGGTACGACCGTGAAGCAGATATTCCCATTCGTCCGTAGTCAGCGTCCGCCAACTGCCGGGAGCGTCCTCTCCTATTTGGTTATAAACGCCCCAGTCCGCATTCGCGTATTCGCCCGTAAGGTCATTCGAATCACTGCCACCCGGATAATAATCACCTAACTCTGAACTTGTCGAATACGGCAAATAAGCGTTCGCACCGCTCTTCCAACCGCTCGTACCCCAACCGAACAAGTCTATCCAGCCGTTGTACCAAGAGGTAAATTGAATATCTTCGTACCAACCCCAGCACTCCCATTGGTCTTCCGCAAAACGCCAAGTGCCTTTCTTGGTCGTACCGTCTGCGCATTGGTGTGTCCCATCCTGCGCATTAAACTGCAGGTTACCTTTCGAGAAATGCACTTTCTTTGTTGCACTTACCGAGAACTTACCCGGGAGTGCACCTTCCGTGGCGAAGAGGGTTGTGCAGTAGAGAAGTGCTGTGAAGAGGAAGAATTGTTTCATAATCATTCATTATTAGAGGGTTATACAAAAAAAGACGTGTTTTTAAAAACCTTTGCGACTGCAAAGGTACAACAAAAAAATAACATATGCAAATAAAATCGCTCCTTTTCTTAAAAAAAATCCCCGAATGCTTGCATATATGCAATTTTTTTTGTAATTTTGCAGTCGCAAAATTGAAAACAAACAAAAATACAAACATATGAGTAAAGCATTATTGATGATTTTGGATGGCTGGGGCATCGGCAACAAGTCGAAAGCCGATGTGATCAGCGTGACGCCGACACCGCATTGGGATGCACTGTTGGCGAAGTATCCTAACTCGCAGTTACAGGCGAGCGGAGAGAACGTAGGTTTGCCGGACGGGCAAATGGGTAACTCGGAGGTCGGGCACCTTAACATCGGTGCCGGAAGGGTGGTTTATCAGGATCTGGTGAAGATCAACCGCTCTATCCGCGATAACTCCATCATGTCTAATCCGGAGATCGTATCGGCGTACAAAGCTGCACAAGAGGCAGGCAAGAAACTGCATATCATGGGTCTCTGCTCGAACGGCGGTGTTCACTCCTCTCTCGATCACCTCTTCAAACTGGTGGAGATCGCCAAAGAGTACGGCGTAGCCGATAAGACGTTTGTGCACTGTTTCATGGACGGTCGTGACACCGACCCGCGCAGCGGTAAGGGTTTTATCGCGGATCTGCAGGGCGTTTGCGATAAGACCGGCGCACACATCGCTTCTATCATCGGTCGTTTCTATGCCATGGACCGCGATAAACGCTGGGAGCGTATCAAGGTGGCTTATGACCAGTTGGTGAACGGTGCAGGTCGCCAAGAGACGGACATGGTAGCAGCTGTGCAAGGGTGTTATGACCGCCACACCGAGGAGCATAAAAACACCGACGAGTTCATGGAACCGCTCGTGAACGCCAACTGCGACGGACGTATCGCAGAAGGCGATGTTGTCATCTTCTTCAACTACCGCAACGACCGCGCGAAAGAGATCACCATCGTGCTCACCCAGCAGGACATGCCCGAACAAGGAATGAAGACCATTAAGGGTCTGCATTACTGCTGCATGACCCCGTACGACTCTTCTTTCCAAGGCCTGCATATCCTCTATCCGAAAGAGAACGTGGAGAATACATTAGGCGAGGTGGTTAGCAAATTAGGCATGAAACAGCTGCGTATTGCCGAGACCGAGAAATTCGCACACGTCACCTTCTTCTTCAACGGTGGTCGTGAGGCGGAGTACCCGGGCGAGGAGCGTATCCTGATTCCGAGTCCGAAAGTGCCGACCTATGACATGAAGCCGGAGATGTCGGCGCCGGAGGTGACGGAAGCCTTAGTGGCGGCTATCAAGACCCAGAAGTTCGACTATATCACCCTCAATTTCGCAAACGGCGACATGGTAGGTCATACCGGTGTCTATGAGGCGATCGAGAAAGCGGTGAAGACGATTGACGAGTGCTCGAACCAAGTCATCGAAGCCGCTTTGGAGAACGGATATGAGATCATCGTCATTGCCGACCACGGAAACTGCGACAATGCCATCAACCCGGACGGAACGCCTAACACGGCGCATTCGCTGAATCCGGTTCCGTTCGTATATATCAGTAAGGAACATGTGCACGCGCACGTGGAGAACGGTATCTTAGCGGATGTGGCTCCTTCTATTTGTCATATCTTGGGGATCGAGCAACCGAAGGAGATGACGGGCAAGAACTTAATCAAAGATTAAGTATTTGAGATTTGAAATTTGTCATTTGAAAATTTGAAGATTTGAAGATTTGAAGATTTGATGATTTGAAGATTGGCAAAGAAAAATAAAAAAAAGAAAGCGGCGCTAAAAAAGCGTCGCTTCTTTTTTCAGGTCTAATACCCTGATCGAGCAACAAGTTGATTACTCTGCAGCAGGAGCAGCAGCCTCCTCTACGGGAGCCTCTACCTCAGCCTCAGCCTCAACAGCTACGCTGTCTGCATCAACTACCTCAACTGCCTCAGCAGCAGCCTCAGCCTCTTGGCAGCACTTTTTCTCGCAGCTCTTGTTGCCGCAGCTCATTGCAGCAAATGCAACAGCTACGATAAGAAGCATTTTCTTCATAATAAAAAATGTTTTTTAAGCTTAAAAATTAAATTAATTCTTCGTCTTTTTACGAAAAACGCTGCAAAATTACTGCTTTTTTTGCATATGTGCAAATATTTTTGTAATTTTGCACACTCAATTTGGCATTTTATGGGGAAAAAGAGTGTTTTTGATAACTCAGACCTCAAATTTGTGGGGTGGAACATCGTTTTTGCGATGTTTGTAGGAGCCGCTATCTTAGTCGGTTTGATTATTTGGTTACGCAGTTATACGCAGCATGGCGTGGAGGTGGAGGTAGAAGATGTACGGGGTATGGTCGTGGTAGAGGCGGAACCCATCCTCAACGCGCAGGGCTTGCATCTGCAGGTGGTCGATTCCACCTACTCGGACAAAGTGCCTTTTGGCACGATTGTTGATCAGGATCCTAAACCGCAGAGTCATGCCAAGCACGGCAGGGCGGTCTATGTGACGATTAACGCGACCACGAAGCGTCATATCACGATGCCAGACCTCCATGACATAAGTTATCGTCAAGCGGAGACGACCCTGCGGGGCATGGGCATCAAAGTGGACACGGTATATGACTACGAGCCCTCTGAGTTCCGCGATCTGGTCTTGGACGTCAAAGCCGACACCGGCAGTATTCAACCCGGCACCAAAATACCGGTAGGCACTAAAGTGCGGCTGGTGGTTGGTTTTGGTAAGGGAACGGAGTATGTGAAAGTGCCCGAGGTGGTAGGTCTGACGCTGCGCGATGCGCGTAGTCTGTTGCTCACTAATCGCTTGACCGTGGGCGCCGTGCATCATGACGAGCCGGAAGAGGAAGGTGTAACCCAGTACGTCTATCGGCAAATACCCGATGCGGGAGAACGATTACTGGAAGGCGAGACGGTGACGCTTTATCTCTCGGCAGACATCGAGAAAGCCGTTAAGGGCAATAACAACGAACCGGAGGAGGAGAGTTGGTTTTAATAAACGACCAATGACCAACATGACCAACGATTACGACATAGAACAAGAGGAACTGTGGGAACGGTGGCGATGCGAAGTAGATAAGGGGCAAGGTAAGGAACGCGTGGATAAATACCTCGCGGAACATATGACCAACACCAGCCGAAACCGCATCCAGACGGCCGCAGATGCAGGGAACGTATGGGTGAACGGTGCCCCTGTGGCATCCAATTACCGCGTCAAACCCGGAGATGTCATCCAAGTGCTGCTTGATCATGAACCCCATGATTTCACGATCACGCCGGAGAATATCCCCTTGAACGTGGTGTATGAGGATGATGACCTAATGGTCATCAATAAACCTGCCGGACTCGTTGTTCATCCCGGACACGGCAATTATGAGCACACTTTGTTGCATGCACTCGCATGGCATTTTGAAGAGGAATTAAAAATTCAAAATGAAAAATTAAAAATTGATATCAATGATCCGAGTATCGGTTTGGTACACCGGATTGACAAAGATACCTCCGGGCTCCTTTTGATCGCCAAGACGCCTGAGGCAAAAACGCATCTCGCCAAGCAGTTCTTTGATCATACCACCGAGCGCACTTATAACGCCTTGGTGTGGGGTACGTTCAAAGAGGATAGCGGAACGGTCGAAGGGGCGCTGGCGCGCGATAACCGCGATCGTACAATCTATCGCGTGTGGGATCCCGAGGAGTGTCCGCAGGCGAAAGAGGCGGTCACGCATTGGCGGGTCTTGGAGCGTTTTCCGTATGTGACCTTGGTGGAATGTCGTCTCGAGACAGGACGCACTCATCAGATACGGGTTCATATGAAGCATATCGGTCATCCGCTCTTCAGCGATGAGAAATACGGCGGGTGCGAGATTCTGAAAGGACTGCGTACGCAGAAATACCGGCAGTATATAGAGAACTGTTTTGCGCTCTGTCCGCGGCAAGTGCTGCATGCACGCACCTTGGGATTCACTCATCCGCGAACGGGAGAACGTATGTTCTTTGATTCCGAATGGCCGGAAGATATGACAAGTTTAATCAATAAATGGAGAAATTATGAGCCAAATACTTTGGGTTGACGACGAGATAGATTTGCTACAACCGTATATCATTTTTCTTAAGAGCAAAGGCTATGAATTAGTAACCGCTACCAACGGCGAAGATGCCTTGGATGAGTTGGAAATAGCAGTGCCTGACATCGTTTTCTTGGATGAGAACATGCCGGGAATGACGGGTTTGGAGACGCTCCAAGAGATCAAACGTCTACATCCGGAAGTGCCGGTGGTGATGATCACCAAATCCGAGGAAGAGCATATCATGGAGCAAGCCATCGGTGAGAAGATAGCGGATTATTTGATCAAACCCGTTAATCCCAACCAAATTCTGATGTGCCTCAAGAAACATGTCCACCAGCAGGAGATCGTAACCGAGCAACTGCAGCAAAACTACCGTCAGGAATGGAGCGACATATCCTATATGATTGATACCGCCACCACGATTGAGGAATGGCAGGCGATCGAGCGGACGCTCAGCAGATGGGATATCGAGTTGGAGAATAGTCCCATGCGTTCTCTCATTGAGGACCAGCGGACGCAGGCGAATGCGGCTTTTGCCAAATGGATCGCCAAGCATTATGAGGCATGGTTCTCCGCTCAGTCCTCCGCCGACAGACCCGTCATGTCGCATGATCTGATGAAACATGCGGTCTTTCCGCTACTGGACAAAGGCGAGAAAGTGCTGCTCTGCGTGATTGATAACTTCCGCTATGACCAATGGAAGACGATCCAACCCCTCATCAGTGAGTTTTATACCGTCCGTTCCGAAGAGCAGTACACCTCTATTCTGCCAACGGCTACGCAGTACGCACGCAATGCTATTTTTTCCGGACTTCTGCCCTTGCAAATCCAGCAGATGTATCCGCAGTATTGGGTGGAAGAGGGCGATGAGGAAACCAAGAATCAGTACGAAAAAGAATTGGTACAGACGCTCTTGGACCGCTATCGCCGGCGGGAGAGTTTCAATTATTGGAAAGTCAACGAGAGTGATTTCTGCGAACGCGTGATTGCGCAACTCAAAGGAGTACAGGCTCCCTTGAATATCGTGGTGCTCAATTTTATTGATATGCTTTCTCATTCGCGTACGGAAAGTAAGATGATGCGCGAGTTGGCGAATGACGAGGCGGCGTATCGCAGTCTGACCCTCAGTTGGTTCAGGCATTCGCCTACGTATGAACTGTTGCGTAGGGCGGCTGATCTGGGTTTCACACTCGTGCTGACCACCGATCATGGTACCACGCGCGTGAAGAATGCCGTACAGATCATCGCCGATAAGAACACCAATACCAATATCCGCTATAAGGTAGGCAAAGCGCTCAATTGTTCCTCGAAGAACGTCTTCTCTATTGAGCAACCCAAACAAGTAGGTTTGCCTTGTCCGAACGTCAGCAGCAGTTATGCTTTCTGCGCCGGCAGCGATTTCTTTGCCTACCCGAATCAGTTTAATTATTACGCCCAATACTATCGGAATACCTTCCAGCATGGCGGCATCTCCTTGGAGGAGATGATCATCCCCTTGGTAACCCTGACCCCGAAGAAATGAATCTCTGTACCCTCATAGCAGCCATTAGTATCCTCACGTGGAATACCGCCTTAATGGGCGGGTTCGCCAAACCGGAGAAGAATGAGGTTCTGCAATACTTGTTGCAGCAGGATGCCGATGTGATCTGTTTGCAGGAGGTGGATGTCTATAAGGATGCGCGGTATCTTACCCTGCCTGAGCTGAAAAAAGCACTGAGTGCCAAGTATCCGTACTCCTATCTGGATTTCTCGGTCTATGACAAACGGCGTCAGTTCGGCACAATGGTATGGGCGAAATACCCCTTGATCAATAAGCAGAGTATTCATTATGTCACGCGCGCTAATCTGTCTAACCGCTGCGATATAGTTGTGGGGAAAGATACGATTCGCCTTTTCAATAATCATTTAGAGTCCTATAGTTTCACCTCGGAGGATTTCGAGGACATGGATCGTCTGGAGGCGAAATGGAAACGCGCGATGCCGCTTCGTAACGAACAGGCGCGTGTGGTAAGGGCGGAGATAGAGGCAAGTCCCTATCCGGTCATCGTGGTGGGTGATTTCAATTCTGTGGCCCTCAGTTATGCGTATTGGCATATCAGCCGCGGTCTGCACGACGCATGGAACACCGTTCATCCTTGGTCATGGGGCGCCACTTATGAGTACCGCGGAATAGGTTTGCGGATTGATTATATTCTTTGTTCCGATCCGCTTGTTCCTGTGGATTGTTCGGTCCATGCTTTTCACGGGTCTGACCATCGGCCGGTGGTGGCTACGCTCGAATGGTAAAAAAAAACACTATCACAGGCGTTTGTGATAGTGGTAATCTTCAAATTTGCTTTTTTCATCCGTGCTGTCCAGCCGCCTATGCCCGCCAAACTTGCTGCATAGGTCTTTCCATAATTCTCCGGGTTCCCGCCAGTTGGTCTTTTTCCAATACAGAATCAGCAGCCATCCGAAGAGCATTCCTCCCAAGTGCGCGAAATGCGCTACATGGTCGGCATTCAATCCGGTGACATTCCCCAAGCCCGCAAACAGCTCTATAAGCGCATATATTATAACGAACGTACGCGCGCGTATGGGCACCGGGATGAAGAGAAAGAACATCGGTACGTCCGGATAGAGCCATCCGAAAGCGAAAAGGATGCCAAAGACCGCTCCTGACGCGCCGATCGTATTCAAATGATAGGCGTACTGCGAAAGGAAAGTGGCACCATAGGAGGCAGCCATGTTACTGAGCATCATCGACCATACCACTTCTTGGATGAACGCAGCGCCTAAACCGCAAACAAGGTAGTACAAAATAAAACGCCGCGTACCCCATTGCTGCTCAATCATCGGAGCAAACATCCACACCGCAAACATGTTAAAAAAGATATGGCTGAAGTCGGCGTGCAGAAACATGTACGTCAAGGGTTGCCACCAATGAAAAGACGACGCGGAATAATAATGAAGTCCGCAAAGTGCATTCAAATCCACTCCGTGACGCTGTAAGATACCGGTCAGGAGAAATGCTATCAAATTGGCTAACAATAGATAGCGCGTAATAGTTGGTAAATTTCGCATAACGAGTGCAAAAGTACTAAAAAAAAATGATATAAACGCATAAAAAGTGCATAAAAATGATAAAAATACAGTTTTTTTTATTAAAAAGTGAATTTTTTTGCTCAAAATATTTGGTATTTAAAGAATTTTTAGTAATTTTGCAAGCGTATTCCGAAATGGGAACAAATAATTCACATTATTAATAACTCTAAAAACTTTAAGTTATGAACAAATCAGAACTTATTAAGGCAGCAGCAGCTAAGGCTGAGGTATCTGCAGCTATGGCAGCAAAAGTTATTGACGCAGCTCTCGACGCAGCTGTTGAGGCAGTTAAGAAAGGCGAGGGTGTACAGCTCGTTGGTTACGCTAACATCGCAGTAGTAGAGAAAGCAGCTCGCAAGGCTAAAAACCCGCGCACCGGTGCTGTTATCGACATCCCGGCTAAGAAAGCTGTTAAGATGAAAGCTGGTGCTAAATTCGCTCTCTAATTGAGCAATGGTAGCTTAGCAAACGAGTTGCTCTACACAAACGGGCAACTCGTTTTGTGTCTGTTTATTGTAAGGAATAGTTAATATGTTGAATATTATTTTGTGTGGAGCTCCCGGTAGTGGGAAAGGAACCCAGTCTGCATTTATTGCTCAAAAATATGGTGTACAGCATCTTTCAACGGGGGATGTCTTACGTGCAGAGATAGCGAAGGGCTCCGAGTTGGGTAAGCAGATCGATGCACTCATTTCGAAGGGAAACCTCGTGCCGGACGATATGATGTTTGGTGTGATTGAGAACTATATTGCTTCCCTTCCTGCGGATAGCAAAGGTACTATTTTTGACGGGTATCCGCGTACCGTGGCGCAAGCGGAGGCATTGACGGGATTGCTCAAGAAGTATAACATGGAGGCGATTATGATCGACCTCATGGTGGACGAACAGCTGCTTATCCAGCGTCTCATCGAGCGCGGGAAAGTGAGCGGACGTGCGGATGATAACCTCAATACGATTCGTCATCGCATCGCTGTTTATCACAACCAGACAGAACCTATTGCGCATTATTATCTGCATCACGGCAATTATTATGCAGTGAATGGAAATCACACGATGGCCGATGTTTTCCTGCAGATCATGCGTATTATTGATAATTATGGCCGCTAATTTTATAGATTACGTTAAGATTTATTGCCGCTCCGGGAAGGGCGGCGCGGGCTGCATGCACCTCCATCGCGCCAAGTATCTGCCCAAAGGCGGACCGGACGGCGGAGACGGAGGCAAAGGCGGATCGGTTATCTTACGCGGTAACCGGAATCTATGGACCTTGCTCCATCTGAAGTACCAAAAACATATCATGGCTACGGATGGCGGCAAGGGCGGTCAGAGCCGTTCGTTCGGTAAGGACGGAGAGGATAAGATCATCGAAGTACCTTGCGGCACCGTGGTGTACGACGGCGAAACGGGTGAGTTCATCTGCGAGGTCAAGGAGCATGACGAGCGGGTCGTGCTGCTCAAGGGAGGCCGCGGAGGTCTGGGTAACTGGCATTTCCGTACTTCCACCAACCAAGCACCGCGCTATGCGCAACCCGGTGAACCGGCGCAGGAGCGTACCGTCATCATGCAACTCAAAGTGCTGGCGGATGTAGGTCTGGTGGGTTTCCCCAATGCCGGCAAATCGACGCTGCTCAGCGTAGTGTCTGCCGCCAAACCGGAGATAGCGGATTATCCGTTCACCACGCTGACGCCGCAACTCGGTATCGTCTCCTATCGCGACGGACGGTCGTTCTGTATGGCGGATATACCCGGAATCATCGAGGGCGCCAGCGAAGGAAAAGGATTGGGTTTGCGTTTCTTGCGGCATATAGAGCGAAACGCCGTATTGCTCTTTATGGTGCCGGCTACCAGCGAAGATATCATCAAGGAGTACAAGATTCTTCTCCATGAATTGGAGCAGTACAACCCTGAATTGCTGACCAAAGCGCGTATCTTGGCGGTTACGAAAATAGATGCCATCGATACCAAGGAACTGAAGAAACTGCAAGCATCCAAGAAACTGCAAAAACTGGAATTGCCTCTTGTCTTTATTTCCTCTGTTGCAGGAATGGGTATTGATGAACTCAAAGATGTGCTTTGGGAGGAACTGAACAAAGAGCAGAACCAAGTCATCGAGATCTCCCATGCGCCGATTGATGTCACGGTTGTCGAAAGAGAAAATGACCAAATGGTAAACGACCAAATGGTAAATGAAGAGACCATTTATCTCAATGAGGTCGAAGAAGAGTGGGATTTGGATAAATACAAAGGTATCGGATGGGATGAGTAATACGTTCTACGATAGAATGATTGAATGGCGCGAGCACCATATCAGCGAGAAGCATCTGGTGCTCCTCCTGTCATTCTTCGTGGGTGCTTTCTCCGCCGTTGCTGCGGCGTTACTCAAATCCTTTATTCATCTGATTCAAAAACTGGTAGAGGAGCAACTGATTGCTGATGAGCGTACATGGTGGTATCTCATTACGCCGGTTATCGGTATAACGCTTGCGGCGCTGTTTGTGAAGTATATCGTGCGGGATGATATATCCCACGGAATCACTAAAATTCTTTACGCTATTTCTCAGCGTAAGTCTATTATCAAAGCGCATAACATGTGGTCATCGATTGTCGGTTCGGGTTTGACAATCGGTTTCGGTGGTTCGGTCGGAGCGGAGGCGCCGATCGTGTTAACCGGTGCCGCTATCGGTTCGAACTTGGCGAAGGCGTTCCGTTTGGACCAGAAAACGATGATGCTCATGATCGGCTGCGGTGCAGCCGGAGCTATAGGCGGTATTTTTAAAGCGCCGATTGCAGGTTTGGTCTTTACCCTCGAGGTGCTGATGATGGATCTGACGATGACCTCGGTGGCGCCTTTGCTCATTTCTTCGGTTACCGCGACAGCACTCTCCTATATCCTGACCGGCGTGGAACCGATGTTCCCCTTGGATACGGCGGAGCCGTTCCTTGTGCAGCGTATCCCGTGGTATATGATCCTCGGTGTCGTTTGCGGATTAGTCAGTTTGTACTTCACCCGGGGCATGAACAAACTGGAGCAATGGATGAAGCACTCTATCCGGAATATGTGGCTCAAACTGCTGGTGGGAGGCGTGACGCTGAGTGTGCTGATCTTCCTTTTTCCGCCTCTGTACGGAGAGGGTTACGAAGTCATCCGTCAGCTCATCAACGGTGACAGCCTCAGTGCCTTGGGCAACAGTCCTTTGGAGCCCTTCTTGGAGACAAACGGGGCTTCCCTGTCGGTGTTTAATTTTCAGCTTGTCTTATTGGCTTATTTTACGGCGATCATCCTCTTTAAGATTGTGGCATCTGTGGCTACGAATGGCGCCGGAGGAGTCGGCGGTATCTTTGCTCCTTCGCTCTTTATGGGCGCTATCGTGGGTTTCGTTTCGGCGCGTATCATGAACCTCTGCGGACTCCTTGTGCCAGAGACGAACTTTGCTTTGGTGGGTATGGCAGGTCTGATGTCCGGCGTCATGCACGCACCCTTGACGGGAATCTTCCTCATTGCGGAATTGACGGGCGGTTATCATCTGTTTATGCCGCTGATGATCGTGAGCGTCATTTCGTATTTGACCATCATGCTTTTCGAGCCCCACTCGTTGTACGCCATGCGTTTGGCGCAGAAAGGAGAGCTGCTCACCCATAACAAGGACCGCAATGTGCTTACCTTACTCAAGATGGATAGCGTCCTTGAGACGGATTTTATCACCATCATGCCGGAGATGACTTTGGGTGAATTGGTGAAAGTGATCAGCGAAAGCAAGCGGAATATCTTCCCTGTGATTGACCATGACGGACGCTTACGCGGAATATTACTCTTGGACGAAGTGCGTAATATCATGTTCCAGCCGCGTCTGTATAAGCGCTTTACGGTCGGTCAACTGATGACTTCTCCGCTTGCCGTGTTGCGGTTTGATCTGCCGATGGAGAAGGTGATGGAGACTTTTGAGGATACAGGCGCATGGAACCTGCCGGTAGTGGATCAGGATCGCCATTACCTTGGCTTTGTGTCCAAATCGAAAATATTCAATTCCTATCGCCATGTACTTGTACATTTCAGCGAGGAATAACAATGCTAAAACAATAGAACTATGCAAATATCGGAACGTGTAAACAAGATTGCTGCATCGCAGAGTTTGGCGATGGCAGCTCGCTGTCGTGAGATGAAAGCGGCGGGTGTGGATGTAATCAGTATGTCGCTTGGTGAACCGGATTTTGATACGCCGGAGCATGTGCGCCGTGCGGCGCAAGAGGCGATTGATAATCATTGGTCGCACTATGGCCCCGTTCCCGGTATTCCTTCCTTGCGTGCCGCTGCGGCTGCTCAGCAGAATGCGGTTTTGGGGAATGCCATCGCTTGGCAACCGGAAGATGTGATTGTGTCGGTAGGCGCTAAAATGGCGATTTTCAATGCTGTTCAGACCGCTATCAACCCGGGAGACGAGGTGATTATTCCGATGCCGAGTTGGGTGAGTTACGGCGAGATGGTGAAGTTGGCGGAAGGGGTCGTCGTTCCTGTGAAGACGCGTTATGAGGAGGATTACTGCCTTACTGCTGATCAACTGCGTGAAGTCCTCTCTGCTCGTACGAGAATGATTATCCTCTGTAGCCCGAATAACCCTACCGGTTCCGTTTATTCGCTTGAGCGGATGGCTGAACTGGTGGCAGTATTGCGCGATTATCCGGAAGTGATTGTGCTGGCGGATGAGATTTATGCCTCTATCGTCTATGGCGAACCGGCTACTTCATTTGCTTCTTTTACGGAGTTGGCAGATCGTCTGATTATCATCAACGGTGTCAGCAAGGCCTACGCTATGACGGGTTATCGTATCGGATGGATGATGACGAAAGATAAAGCCTTTTTAGCGGCATGCACGCGTTTGCAGGGCCAGCAACTAACTTGTGCGACGATGATAGCTCAGAAAGCGGCGGAAGTGGCATTGACCAGCCCTCAGGATACAGTGGAGGCTATGCGTAAGACTTTTGAAGAGCGTCGAGACCTCATTTGCCGTTTGGCGGCGGAGATCCCGGGGTTGAAGTTCCGTGAGCCGAAAGGGGCTTTCTATCTCTTCCCGGATGTTACAGCCCTTGGAACAGGCGATGAGGTGGCAGAGCTCTTATTGGAGAAAGCACATGTGGCTACTGTGTCCGGATCGGCTTTCGGTTATCCGTCCTGTATCCGTCTCTCTTATGCCATCAGTACGGAGGAAATTACGGAGGCAATGCGGCGTATAAAAGAAGCGCTAAGCGTATAAAAACAAAGAAGGATGTCTCCCGACATCCCAATCTTTTTACTTAACCTTAAATCTAATACCATGAAAAACACGGTGCAAAAGTACTGCTTTTTGACGATATGACCAAATTTTTTACAAAGAAAATGCTATAAAACATAATTTTGTCATGTCAACTTGTCAAAATTCATGCAAAATGTCATCGGTTTTGTAAATTTATTGCTCGTTTAATAAATCCGGTCTTCTCTCCATCGTGTGCGCCACCGATTGCTCGTATAGCCAGTCTTCTATCTTTGCTTGATGCCCGGAGAGAAGTATTTCCGGCACTTTCCATCCTTTATAATCCGCCGGTCTGGTGTACACGCCGGCTTCCAGCAGTCCGTCTTGGAACGAATCGTTCAACGCGCTTTCTACATCTCCCAGTGCCCCAGGTAAGAGACGAACGATAGCGTCTGTCATCATCGCAGCCGGCATCTCGCCACCGGTCAGTACAAAATCTCCTATACTGTACTCACGAGTAATCAGATGGTCGCGTACGCGTTGATCCACGCCTTTATAGTGGCCGCAAAGAATAATAATATTCTCTTTGAGAGACAACTCGTTAGCGGCTTTCTGGTCAAATCGTTCTCCATCCGGTGCGGTGAAAATGATTTCATCATAGTGGCGTTCCGACTTTAATTGTGCGATGCAACGGTCAATAGGCTCAATCTGGAGCACCATTCCTGCACCAAAACCGAAGGCGTAGTCATCTACCTTACGATGCTTGTCCAAGGTCCAATCCCGTAAGTTATGCACATAAATCTCGCAAAGTCCTTTGTTCTTTGCGCGCTGGATGATGGAGTGGTTGAGGGGGGACTCCAACAATTCCGGACAACAAGTGATAATATCGATTCGCATACTAATTGCTGATAGTCGAAGTAACAGTTTAACAGTTCAAAGTTTTAACAATGTAACGTGACGCAGTCACCATCATGGTACCGGGTCGTATCCGCTTCCGCCCCAAGGGTGGCAGCGGCAGATTCGTTTGATCCCTAACCACGTGCCTTTGAAAATACCGTGCTTCAGAACGGCTTCCACCATGTATTGGCTACAAGTGGGCGTAAATCGGCAGGCAGGAGGAGTGAGGGGAGAGATGAAGGCACGGTAAAAATAAACCGGCAGCAAAAAACTCTTTCTTATGATTATTTTCCAATCCATCATCTCGTTATACTCTTTTTGGGTTGTTTGGCTCGTTGGTCGATGGTCGTTGGTCGGAGTGGATTTTGCGGAGGGCTTTGCAGACTGCTTTTTCGATGACGGAAAAAGGCTGCTCCTCCTTATCCATGTAGTTGAAGGCGATGAGGAAAGACGCGGTCTGAGCGCTTTCGCTATCCGCTCTGAGCAGGTCTTGGTGCAAGCGATAAGCTTCCCGCATCAGGCGACGCAGATGATTTCTTTTGACAGCGCGTTTGAAGAGCGATTTGGGCGCCCAAACAAGTACTTGTGTATCCTCTTCAGTAGGTTGGTAAGTCACGCGAAGAGGCCACGCAGTGAAGCGTTTTCCCTCTTTGTATAATTGCGCGATACGCAGTTGTCCGCAGAGTTTGTTGTGTTTAGGAAACCCCCATTTCATCCCCAATAACTGCTTGTTATTGATTATTCTCCAGATAATCGGCGATAGCCATCGGAAGTGACGCAAAAGTTTTGCCCGGTCCTGCTTCGATATCGACCCGATAGCCTGCTTCTTCCAAAGCGCGTACCGTACCTTCTCCAAAAGCTGCAATGAGCGTTGGACCTTGTTTCCAATCCGGGAAATTCTCACGCAATGAAGTGACGCCGGCCGGAGTGAAGAGCGCAATGAGATCGTAATCAAAAGTCTGGTCAGCAGGCCACGGCGTGGTAACTGTGCGGTACATGATAGCCGGTTGTACCTCCACATGGTTATCGGCGAACATATTAATCACATCGTGGTTATGAATATCGGAGAGCACCATCAGGTACTTCTCGTTCGGACGGCGATGCATAGCCGGAAGAATGTCCTCGAATTTATTGCCGGTTTCGGGGAAGAACACCTTGCGCTTACGATAATTGATGAACTTCTGCAAATAGAGACCTACTTGCTCGGAGTTACAGTAGTAGTGCATCGAATCCGGTACATTGATACGCATTTCTTCGCACAAACGGAAATAATGTTCTGCGCCGAGTTTGGAGTTGAGAATAACCGCTGTATAATCCAGCGGATTGATGTGTTGTTGGCGAAACTCTTTCGCTGTAAGCCCCTCAATATGAATGAATTGATGGAACTCACATTGCACATTGAACTGCTCCTCCAAACGCGTGTAGGGGTTATGCGCCGTTTCAGGGCGCGGTTGAGAAAAGAGAATCTTTTGTATCATATGATGGATATAGTTTTCAAACCAAGATAAAAAAGGATGCCCAAAGGCAGTATTTCCAAAGTAGCAATATATAGCACCACATACGCCAAACCGGCGAAAGAATGTACATAATTGCGCGCTAAGCGGTAGAGCCACATCAGCAGGAAAAGGGCTGCCACAACACCTACCAACCATCTGTTAAGCACCAGATTATCCACTCTCAGCATCACCAGTAGGGCGGGATAGAGCAGGTAGGTGGTTATGGTGGTGATGTCGCTGTATTGCTCATAAGGCGGCATAAAGCGGCGTGAGATCTGGAAAGTGTAATCCAGCAGGTTGTTGCATAGCATCTTAACCAAGATCAAAGCGATGACCAGACCGCATAAAGCCGCAAAAACGCCGAATCCGGATTGTCCTCCCGTGTAAAGGCAGAGGTATAAACCCATCGCTATAGTGCCGATACGGAAAATGGTCATCAGCAGTTGTCCCTGAAAATTGACAGGTGCATCTTTGTAGGTACGGTCGTTTTGCGAGAGGAGCGATGCGTGCGCTTGGCTGATCACGCCGGGCTGGAAGATCTCGCCCAGCACTGCGCAAAGGAGCAATACTAACATCGTCCAACCGCACCAAGGTGCGCTGGTAAGGGATAATATGTGGCTTATTCCGTCCATAGATAGAGTTTGTCGCCGCGCCGAATCAGCGTGTCCGTCTTGAGCGAGAAATACTCGCCTTTATGTACGCATGAGGTGGGGTTTCCTTTCGCATCGCGCAGACCTTCCGCTTTGCATTCATAAACGCCGGTGGTCTCGCCGGTGATCAGTAAATCCTGTCCTTCGTCTATAGCGTCCACCGCTTCCACCAAGAACTCCGCTACGTTCAGGTTCTTGAAGAAATTGGTGCATTTGGCGGCATAGACTTTCTTGCGCGTCGCTTTATTGCCATATGAATGGGTCCATTCGCCCAGCCGCTGACCCTGATAATATCCGTCCCAGAAACCACGGTTGAAGACGCGGCTAAGCCGTTCGTCCCATCCGGCTATCTTCTTCTCGATGAGTGCCTCATCGGCGTATTCGCCGCGTTGCCATGCCTCTACCGCTTCGCGATAACAACTCACGACGGTCGATACATATTCCGCACCGCGGGCACGACCTTCGATCTTGAGCACACGGACTCCGGCGTCTAACATCTTGTTCAGGAAATGGATGGTCTTCAGGTCCTTGGGCGACATGATATACTGGTTATCGATGTCGAGTTCGAGGTCCGAGGACTTATCCTTGACGGTGTACCCTCTGCGGCAAATCTGCACGCACGCTCCTCGGTTAGCGCTAAGGCCATAGTTATTGAGGCTGAGGTAACATTTTCCGCTTACCGCCATGCACAAGGCGCCATGGCAGAACATCTCAATGCGGATGGGTTGCCCCAAACGACCGCAGATCTGCTGTTCCTCAATGTCTCGGTAGATAGAAGCGACCTGCTCCATATTCAGTTCCCGCGCTAAGACAACCACATCGGCAAACTGGGCGTAGAACTTGAGCGCCTCGGTATTGGCGATATTGAGTTGGGTGGAGAGATGCACTTCCTGCCCGATAGCGTTGGCATACTGCATCACCGCTACATCGCTGGCGATAATAGCATCTACGCCTACGTCGTGCGCTTTGTCCACGATCTGACGCATGAGTGGCAGGTCCTCCGGATACATGACGGTGTTGACCGTCAGGTAGGTCTTGACGCCGGTTTCACGACAGGTGGTAACAATCGTCGCCATATCGTCGGTCGTGAAATTGACCGAGCTGCGTGCTCGCATGTTCAGGTGCTCAATGCCAAAATACACACTCGTAGCGCCGGCTTGAATTGCCGCCGCCAGAGATTCCCAGCACCCTACGGGAGCCATGATTTCGATATGTGGCTGGTCGTTGGTCATTAGTCCTTACTCACCTTTAACAGGTATTCGGCTATTTGTACGGCGTTGAGTGCTGCCCCTTTGCGGATTTGGTCACTGACGCACCAAAAACTCAAACCGTTCTCATCGCTTAAATCCTTGCGGATACGTCCGATGAAAACTTCATCTTTGCCGCTCAAGAAGAGGGGCATAGGGTATATTTTCTTCTCCGGTTCGTCCATCAGCACACAGCCTTGCGCGCTGGCAAAAGCCGCTTTGGCCTGATCGACACTAACCGGTTTCTCTGTTTCAATCCAGATACTTTCGCTGTGTGCCCTTAAGGAGGGGACACGAACGCAAGTGGCACTCACTTTGACATCGGAGTGCATGATTTTGCGTGTCTCGTTGAACATCTTCATCTCCTCTTTGGTGTATCCATTTTCGGTGAAGACATCAATATGGGGGATGACGTTGTACGCCAATTGGTACGCAAACTTATTGACCGTCACTTCTTCTCCGTGGAGAACCTGACGGTATTGTGTCTCCAGTTCTTTCATCGCCTGCGCACCGGCGCCGGAAGCCGCTTGATACGTGGCTACATGAACGCGCTTGATATGGCTGATTTGCTCAATCGCCTGCAGTGCTACCACCATTTGTATCGTGGTGCAATTCGGGTTGGCGATAATCCGACGTGGCGCTTTCAATGCGTCGGCGGCATTCACCTCGGGTACAACCAAAGGCACATCCTCATCCATGCGGAAAGCCGACGAGTTATCAATCATAATAGCGCCAAAACGGGTAATGTCTTCCGCGTAGGTACGTGACACGCTCGCGCCCGCGGATACAAAAGCAATATCGACGCCTTGGAATGCGTCGTTATGTTGCAGCACTTGAACGGTGTGTTCTTTGCCGCGGAATAGATATGTAGTGCCGGCACTCCGCTCGGATCCGAAAAGTCGGAGTTCGGAGATGGGGAACTGCCGCTGTTCAAGTACAGCCAGCAGTTCCTGTCCGACAGCGCCAGAGGCGCCAACGATGGCAATAACCATAATTAAGCCAATGCTACTACAAGTTCAGCTTCGCCCTCAGTGAAGGTTACTTTACCCTCACGAGCAAGCCAACCGAGAGCCAGATAGAGCTCCTCGTTTTTGAGTTTGGTAGCTTTCTTCAGTGCCTTTAATCCAAGAGCACCGTTCTGCAGAGCACCCCAAATGGCACCTGCGTTCTCTCCAATTGTTGTAATCATAAAACCTTAAATAATTTATTGTGACTAATGAGAGTGAGATTTATGGGTCACTCTTCCCATTTTTTAAATATGAGACATGCGTTGTGTCCTCCGAAACCGAAGGTGTTACTCAGCGCATATTTGATATCGCGTTTTTGCGCCTTGTCGAAGGTAAAATTGATGCGATAATCAATCTCTTCGTCTATATCGTCCGGGTCATGATTGATCGTAGGAGGAATGATTCCGTCTTTGAGCGCCATGATGCACGCCAAGGCTTCTACTGCACCGGTAGCACCAATCAAATGTCCGGTCATGGACTTGGTGGAGTCGAGATTCATCTCATATACATGCTCTCCGAAAACGCGCTGGATAGCTTTTATCTCCGTCACGTCACCGAGCGGTGTCGAGGTGCCGTGTGTGTTGATGAAATCCACTTGCTCCGGCTCCAGACCGGCATCTTTGAGCGCCAGACGCATGACACGCTCAGCCCCTTTTCCTTCGGGATCGGGCGCTGTCATATGGTACGCGTCGGATGTCATTCCCTCGCCGATAATCTCTGCATACACTTTAGCGCCTCGGGCTTTGGCGTGCTCGTATTCCTCCAAGATCAGACAAGCAGCTCCTTCGCCTAACACGAATCCGTCTCGCGATTTGGAGAAAGGCCTGCTGGCGGTAGCGGGCGATTCATTGCGCGTAGATAAAGCATGCAGACTGTTGAATCCTCCGATACCGGTGTACGTCACATCCGCGTCGGCGCCGCCGGTAAGCAGCACATCCGCGTGTCCCAGACGAATCTGGTCAAACGCCGAACCTACAGCATGGGAAGAAGAGGAGCAGGCGGTAGAAACCGAGAAACTGGGACCTCCCAAACCGAAACGGATGGAGATCTGTCCGGCAGCGATGCTGGGGATTGCTTTCGGAATCATGAACGGATTAAAGCGCGGCACACCGTCGCCTTTCGCAAAATCGATAATCTCCGACTCGGTGGATTGCAAACCGCCCATACCACTTCCCCAGATCACACCGACACGACTGCGGTCTTCTTTTTCCAGATCGATGCCGCTGTCACGCAGCGCTTCGTCTGCCACGCAAACGGAGAACTGGGAGTAGCGGTCCATCTTACGCGCCTCTTTGCGATCCATCACCGCAGAGGGGTCGAAGTTCTTCACTTCTCCCGCAAACTGGGTCTTGAACAAGCTGGCATCAAAAGCGGTGATGGGGGCAATGCCGCTCACACCGTTTATCAGGGAATGCCATGTCTCTTGTGCCGAATTACCTACCGGCGTCAAGGCGCCAAGACCTGTAATAACAACTCGTTTTAACTGCATGTTTATCTATACTATACATAAAAAGCATACGAGTTTACAGATTTCCCGTAAACTCGTAAACCACTTGTGGAAGCGAATTATTTCATTGCATTCTCCACATAAGCGATCGCATCACCTACGGTTGCAATCTTCTGTGCATCCTCGTCGGGAATCGAGATACCGAAATCTTTCTCAAACTCCATAATCATCTCTACGGTGTCTAACGAATCCGCACCAAGGTCGGTTTGGAAATTAGCCTCGTTCGTTACTTGAGACTCCTCAACGCCAAGCTTATCAACGATGATCGCTTTCACTTTTGCATCAATTTCTGCCATAATACTAAATCTTTTAGTTAATATTTATGTGTGTTTTTATTAATTTTTGTACTTGTTAGTTTTCGCCTATTTTGCAAATACGGCACAAAATTACTGCTTTTTTCTGGATTATGCAAATTTTTTTGTTTTAATTTTCATTTTTGTCACCTAAAAATAGCATAATTTTGCCTAAATAGGCTCCTGACTTGCTCATTTGGCACACTGGAATGCTATCTCCGTCCAAATTGGCGACGCGTGCATGATCATAAAATTGGTGGGTATGTCCGCCGATCACGACATCTATTCCGCGCGTGCATGCCACCATCGATGCATCGCATACATCTTCGGGAGCTTTTCCGTATGTGCCCATGTGGCTCAGACAAACCACCACATCGCAACCTTGTGCCCGAAGCGTGTCCGCCATGGCTTGTGCGATGGGGTATGGAGCAAGGTACTTAGCCGGAGAAAAATTCTTATCGGTAATAAGACCCTTCGGATCGCATCCCAAACCGAAGATTCCGATCTTGAGACCTCCTTTGCGCACGATCGTGTAGGGTCGAATCAGTGCCTCCAAGGGCGTGCCCGTAAAATCATAGTTCGCGCACACAACAGGGAATTGGGCGGTCTGCAGAACGGCAGCCAAGGTGTCCAACCCGTAGTCGAACTCATGATTTCCCAAGGTGACAGCATCGTATCCCATACGGTTCATCGCGTTAATCTCCACCCGTCCGTGGTAGAAATTGAAATACGGTGTGCCTTGACAGAAATCGCCGGCATCCACCAGAAGCAGGTGTTTGTCCGCTTTGCGCTCCTCGCGAATCAAACCCATCCGTCGTGCATAACCTCCTTGTCCGTTCGCTTTGGGATCTACCTGCGAATGGGTGTCGTTCGTGTGCAAAATCGTCAAGTGATCTTGCGGCGTACAAGCCGTAAAAAGGGCAAAGGTACAAAGTACTATGTACAAAGGATAATTCTTCATGGTCAAAAACGTTTGTTTATTTCTTCATCGGACAGGACCGACACGATGGTTTTTCCTTTGGCAGTGCGTTGGTAATGAGGCAGTTCCACCAGTTTGGTCACCAACTCACGCATCTCTTCCTCGCTCAATGTCTTGCCGTACGGAATAGCGCCGTTCTCGGCTAAAGTAGCCGCAATCTGTTCGCGCCATTCGCGTTGTGTATCCGCGCCTCGTTCGCGCACGTCATGAATAATATCTTGCAGCACTAAAACCGCGGATTGGTTCACTAACTGTGCCGGCAACCCTTGGATAGAGTAACTATCCGGACTGAGTTGCTCTATGTCAAACCCGATGGCACGCAGGTCCGGCAGTAAATCTTGCACAAGGACCATCTCATCCGGCGGCAAAACGAGCACTTCGGGGAAGAGTAACTGCTGCATCGCTCCTTGGGTCAAACTCAGTTGTTCAAGGAATTGATGGTAAAGAATAGCAGCATGAGCGCGACGCTGGTTAATGAGAAGCAGCCCATGCCCTGTAGGCAGTAGAATATACTTACCCGCGTACTGCCATAGCGGACAAGAACTCACATCTTCGGGGTGCAACAAATCATCATTGAGCGAAGCGCTCATTCCATCATTGAGTTCGCTATACGAACGCTCATTTTTCAATCCCTCATATAGACTTTCCCAGTGGTTCACCGTCCGTTGTTGCTCCACAAACGAATGACGTGCATTGAAAGGATTGTAGTTCGGGTCAACCGTCACTTTCGGTTGGCTCACCGGACGGGTCTGCGCAGATGGGATGTCGATACTTCCTGAGGTGTCGAAATCGATCTGGGGCGCTAAAGTGAATTTGCCTAATGCTTCGCGAACCGACGCCATGAGAATCTGGAAAATGGTCTGCTCGTCGGCAAACTTAATCTCCGTCTTCGTCGGGTGTATATTGACGTCAATCGCCTCCGGCGCGATGTCGAAATAGATGAAGAAGGACGGCTGGTAATCATTAGGCAGCATACCCGAATAAGCGGTCAAGACCGCTTTCAGGAAGTACGGATGGCGCATGTACCGGCCGTTGACAAAGAAATACTGCTCCGATTTCTTGGTAGCGTTTTCCGGCTTGACGACGAATCCGTGTATGGAAACAAGATCCGTAACGGTGTTAATGTCCACGAAGGAAGACGTGAACACATTGCGTTTGGGGTTTCCGAAAACCGCCTCAATCCGCTGTTTCTCGCTGCCTGCCGGCAACTCCATTACGATCTCGTCGTTATGTACGAAAGTGAAACTGACTTTCGGATAGACGAGCACGATGTGATAGAACTCGTTCAGAAGATTCCGCAACTCGGTCTGGTCGGTCTTGAGGAATTTCCGCCTTACCGGCACGTTGAAGAACAGGTTGCTCACTTTGATGTTCGTTCCTACGGGACAGCTGCAAGGTTCCTGACGCACTACGTCCGAACCGTGAATCTCAAGCAGCGTACCTGTCTCATCCTCTTTGCGCCGCGTGGTCATCTCTACCTGAGCCACGGCGCAAATACTGGCTAATGCCTCGCCGCGAAAACCCATCGTGCGGAGAGAAAAGAGATCCTGTGCCTCGCGGATCTTACTGGTGGCATGGCGCTCGAAAGCCAAACGGGCATCCATCTCACTCATGCCGATACCGTCATCGATCACCTGTAGCAGCGTTCTTCCGGCATCGCGAACAATAACCTGAACACGGGTCGCTCCCGCGTCCAAGCTGTTCTCTACCAGCTCTTTCAGACACGATGCCGGGCGTTGAATGACTTCGCCGGCGGCTATCTGATTAGCTACACTATCCGGTAACAGATGAATTATATCCATATAATATATTCGCGCGCGTACACGCGTATTATAATAGGAAATAGAAGGCAAAAAGGAGAAGTGCGAGCAGCGCAATCCAGAACGTGAGGCGCGAAGTCTTTTTCTTACGCAACTCTGTCATGTTTTTCTCGTGCTCTTCCCGGAACGACCCGTGATGAAGACGCGCAAGTTTTTTATCCTTGCGCGCCTCCTTTTCCTCGTCGAAGTAAATGGGGCGATAGTCCCACTCACGGGGTTTATTTACTTTCGGAAATAAAACCGACATTATTTAACGATTGCTTTGAACTCAGCGTCCTCTGCGAACTTAGCAAACTCGATATCCTCAGCAGCACGAGCCTTGAGAGCAGCGTCCTGAGCGATAGCGGATTTGAGGTTAGCATAAACGGCTGCTTTGTCGTTCGTACGAGCGCCAACGATAGCTTTCAGATAAGCGGTCGTAGCGTTCGGCTCTTTTACGTTGTTGAGAGTAGCGGTAGCAGCAGCATACTCCTCGTTGAGGATCTGCTGAACAGCAGCGTTGTTGGTAGCGTTGTTGCCATATGCTTTCTTAGCGGCTGCGTAGTTACCCTTCTGCGTATAGAGTGTACCCAGAGCAGCGTTCAGGTTTGCCTTCGTGCCGGCTGCTTTACCGAGGTACTCCTCAGCCTTAGCGAGGTCACCGTCTGCCATAGCGGCTACACCTGCGTTGTAGTTCACGTCCGGATCGTTCGGCTGGATAGCCAACGCGTGACCGTAGCAACGACGTGCCTCAGCGATGTTACCCTCCTCGAAATACAACTGACCCAGACCGTTCCATGCGCGGTAGTCGTTGTAGATATTAGCTGCCTTAGCGTAGATAGCCATTTTCTCTGCTTTGTCGTTGGTCAGCGTAGCTGCGTACAGCAACTCCTCAACGCTCAGTTGAGCCGGATCGTTCTTGGCCAACTCGCGGATCTCATCATCGCTCTTACCGATCAGGTCGGTAGTCAGGATAAGACGGCTGCGACGAAGTGCCGGCAGAATCTCGTCAGCGATGTTCTTATAAACGGCGCTCAGGTTCTTGATCTGTGCCTCACGCTCCTCAGGATCGCTGTACATAGACAACACGCGCAGAACGAGGTCTTTGTCTTGCAGGTTGCTGTTCTCCATAGCTGCTTGGAAACCAGCCCAGTCCTCAGCGGTGATGTTCGACTCGATCTCTTTGTTGATTTTGTTCTTCTTCATGTCGTTCTTGAGGAAGTTCTGAGCTACTTTCTGACGATTCTGAGCCAGCTTCTCGTTCAGGTCCATACCACCATCCGGCGATGCATAACCTGCTACCTCAATCTTATTGATCTCTTTGCGCTCAGCGGCGTTTGCGTCCTTGATAGCAGCCTGCAAAGCCTTAACAGCCTCAGACTTGGTCTCCGACGAACGGAGGTTAGCGCTCTGGATGAGGAACTTGATATCAGCCTCAGTCAACTCTTGAATAACGCGTTGGAACTTATCCGGTGTGCAAGCCGTCTTGTTGTCCTTGGCTTGTGCCAACTCAGAGGTTGCAACAACACCATCTGCGATCTTCAGGTCAGGAATCTCAATCACTTTCTTTCCTACACGTGCCTCGAAGCGCAAGTACAACTCCGATTTGTGCATTCCCGGAACATAATCAAACGAGCAACTCTGAGAATACTTACCACCCTCTCTGTAATTAACGGTCTTACCGTTCTCTTTGGCTCTCTCACCAACGTAAGTAACCGACTCACCAACAGACTCTTGACCCTGATACTTAAGTACCGGAGTAACTACAAGCACACCTTTCTTGGCGAATTTCTTTGCAGGGAAAGTACCGGTGATTTTAGCTTCTACCTTGTCACCAACCTTTACCAGCGGGTTCGGATTAACGGTGATCTGATCGGGTTCCGGCAACGTCTTGTTGCACGATGCCAACAATGCTACTGCAGCAATGAGGCTAAGAAATAAACCTTTTTTCATATGCATTAAAATATTGTTAATAAATGTTATTTACTCAAATTTGCGGCAAAGTTACAACAAAAATTGCATATATGCAAGTATTTTCGCCTTTTTTTGCAAAAAAGTCTTTTTTTTCTTGCGTATATGCGAAAAAAAGTGTAATTTTGTGCCCAAAAGTGAAAAATACAAATATTCTATACATATGATTTTGGATAAATTAGAGAACGCTGATTGGTATTACGACAGCGTACCGGGATTGAAAGAATTCATGAAATTCTACAATGAGAACGATCTGGAAGAAATGCCGGCTTGCAAAATTTTCTTAGACGGCAAGGATTTATTTGTAAACATCTTGGATTTCAAAGGCAAAGAGGAAGCGAAATGCCGCATGGAGGCGCACAGGGATTATCTGGATATCCAGATTCCGCTCGGCGACGATGAAGTCATGGGCTGGAAAGCACAAGTGGATTGTCAGGAAGTGATGCAGGAGTATGACGAGGGCAAGGATGTGGAGTTCTATGCCGACAAAGCTACCGCTCAATTCACGGTTCCTGCCGGACATTTCGCCGTGTTCTTCCCTTCCGATGCACACCAACCGGGCATCGCGCCGGGCAAGGAGTACCGCAAACTCATCGTCAAAGCAAGAGTAAACCAATAAGCGGTCGTAATACCGTAATGACGTAATAACGAAAAATCAGCAATACCATGGCAACAAAGAAAACAACACCGGCTCCGAAACATCTGAGAATCGTAGAACGCGATCCGTATTTGACGCCCTACGAAGGAGCATTGCAGGCTCGCGCAGATTATGCGAAAAATAAGGAAAATGAGCTCACCGGCGGCAAACCGCTCTCCGAGTGGGCTACCGGTTATCTCTATTTCGGTTTGCATCATACCTCCGATGGATGGGTGCTCCGCGAATGGGCACCGAACGCTACGGCGATCTACATCAAGGGCGACATGAATAACTGGCAGAAAGACGAAGCATATCGTCTCCAGCCGGTAGGAAACGGTGTGTGGGAAGTGAAGTTGCCGGAAGAATCGCTGAAACACGGCCAGATGTACAAACTGCTCGTTGAATGGCAGGGCGGTTACGGAGAACGCATCCCTTCTTATGTGCGACGCGTAGTGCAGGATGAGCAGACCAAGATCTTCTCCGCGCAGGTGTGGAATGAACCCGAATACCAGTGGAAGAACCGCCAAACATCCAAACCTTCCAACAAGCGGCAAAGCCGCGCCAACAGCGAAGCGCTATACATCTACGAGTGTCACATCGGCATGTCGTCCGAGCAGGAGAAAGTGAACTCCTACGAAGAGTTCCGACGCGATGTGCTGCCGCGTATCGCCAAACTGGGCTATAACTGCATCCAGATCATGGCGATCCAAGAGCACCCGTACTACGGTTCCTTCGGATACCATGTGTCGAATTTCTTTGCGGCCTCCAGCCGTTTCGGTACGCCGAACGAACTCAAAGCGCTCATCGACGATGCACATGGACGCGGTATGCACGTAATCATGGACCTCGTACACAGCCACGCGGTAAAGAACGAACTCGAGGGACTCGGTAATTTCGATGGCACGGGATACCAGTATTTCCATGACGGTTATCGTCGGGAGCACCCGGCTTGGGACTCGCTCTGTTTCAATTATGGCAAGAACGAAGTGCTGCATTTCCTGCTCTCGAACTGTAAGTTCTGGTTGGATGAATATGATTTCGATGGTTTCCGTTTTGATGGTGTGACCTCGATGATCTATCGTTCTCATGGTCTGGGAGAAGACTTCAACGGCTATCCCTCTTATTTCAACGGTAACGAAGATGGAGACGCCCTCATGTATCTCACTTTGGCAAACAAAGTCATCCACGAAGTAAAGCCTCAAGCAATCACGATTGCCGAAGAGATGTCCGGTATGCCGGGTCTCGCTGCGGCTATCGAAGATGGAGGTGTCGGCTTTGACTACCGCTTGGCGATGGGAATACCCGATTTCTGGATCAAGTATATCAAGGAAGTAAAAGACGAGGACTGGAAAGCCGGACACATCCTCTATGAGATGACTAACCGCCGTGAGGACGAGAAGACCATCTCCTACGCCGAGAGTCATGACCAGGCTTTGGTGGGTGATAAGACCATCATCTTCCGTCTCGTGGACGCGGATATGTACTGGCATTTCGAGCATGGACACTCGACCTATATGGTGGACCGCGGAATCGCGCTGCATAAGATGATCCGGCTCGTGACAGCATCCACCATTAATGGTGGATATCTGACCTTCATGGGTAATGAGTTCGGACATCCCGAATGGATCGATTTTCCGCGCGAGGGGAACGGATGGAGCTATAAATACGCACGTCGTCAGTGGAGTCTGGTGGACAACCCGAATTATTTCTTCGCCGACCTCAACCGCTTCGATGAACAGATGATCCATCTCCTCAAGAAACATATTCTCACCGAGAAAGACGATTGGGGCAAACATCTTCCTTGGGTCATGAAATGGTGGGACAACGAGGGAGACCAAGTCGTGGCTTATTCACGCGGAGACCTGCTGTTCATCTTCAACTGGAACGGTCAGAAATCCTTCACGGACTACGGTATGTTGGTGCCCGAAGGCAAATACAAAGTAGTGCTGAATACTGACTCCAAAGAGTTCGCCGGATTCGGGCTGAGCGATGACTCAGTAGAGCATTTCACGGAGCATGACGAACTATACGCCAAGGACGGAAAGGGCTGGCTCAAGATGTACCTCCCTGCCCGTAGCGCAGTAGTCTTAAAAAAGTCCTAATCCCGTAATCCCGTTATTACGAAAGAACTATCACAACAATGAAAAAAATCATATTATTCCTCGCTGCGGCTTTCCTGATTGTCGGCTGTTCCAAGAAACCTGCTCAAACAACTGAAACTACAGAACCTGCTCAAACAACTGAAACTACAGAACCTGCGGACTCCTCCGCCTACATCGACTTTTCCGCCTTGACTCCTTCCGGCGAAGAACTCGCGCTCTCCGATTTGGTCGGACAGACGGACTTCGTCCTCGTGGATTTCTGGGCGTCTTGGTGTGGTCCTTGTCGTCGTTTTGTGCCGGTTCTCAAGGAGATCTACGCCTCGCAGCCTGCGGGACGACTACAGATCCTTTCCTGCTCGGTCGATCAGGATGTCATGGCTTGGCAGGTGGCGCTGAACGAGGAACAAATGCCTTGGCCACAAATTCGCGAGGATGAGAACCATCCCTGTTCGGAGATGTATAATGTGCAGTTCATACCGCATACCGTCCTCTTCGACCGCGAGGGAAAAATCGTGGCCGTCAACCCTGAAGAACCCGAGATCGAAGAGATCCTTCTCGGCGAATAAATAATTCTTAATTTTGAATTTTTAATTTTTAATTATAACAATGAGAGTAATTATCGAACCTTCGTACGACCTGCTCAGTCAGTGGGCTGCGAACTATGTAGCAAAACGTATCAATGAGTTTGATCCCAAGGAGAGCAAACCTTTCGTGCTTGGTCTTCCTACCGGCTCTTCGCCCCTTGGAATGTACAAAGCGCTCATCGAACTAAACAAGGCAGGCAAAGTGTCTTTCCGCAATGTGGTCACCTTCAATATGGACGAGTATGTCAACTTGCCGGAGGAGCACCCCGAGAGCTATCATAGCTTCATGTGGAATAATTTCTTCAACCATATTGACATCCGCAAGGAAAATGTGAATATCCTGAACGGCAACGCAAAGGACCTTGCAGCGGAATGTGCGCGTTATGAAGAGAAAATCAAAAATATCGGTGGTATCCATCTCTTCCTCGGTGGTATCGGTCCCGACGGACACATCGCCTTCAACGAACCCGGTTCGTCTCTCTCCAGCCGTACGCGTAAGAAAGAACTGACCACCGACACTATCATCGCCAACAGCCGTTTCTTCAACAACGATGTCAATCTTGTGCCCAAAACCGCACTCACCGTAGGTGTCGGCACGGTTATGGATGCCAAGGAAGTGCTCATCGTCGTCAATGGACATAACAAAGCCCGGGCACTCCAACATGCTATCGAGGAGCCTATTTCGCACATGTGGACCGTTTCTGCACTCCAGATGCACCAACATGGAATAATCGTCTGCGACGAGGCGGCTTGCGAAGAACTCAAACTCGGTACCTTCAAATACTTCAAAGACATCGAGAAAAACAACCTCGATCCGGCAACTCTCCTGTAACACTTTCAGAGTGAAGCACCTTTCTGTTATCTAAAAATCTGGTCAGTCCTGTTGCTCCTTGCAATAGGATTGACTTGTTTTGCCCACTATGAGAAAACAAACGTACGACATCACACCTGTCATGTGTGATATATTCGACAAAATGGTCGATGAATTTGCAAACGCCCGAGACGATAAGGGCGAGTTATTAAACGATCCCGAGCAATTACTTTGGGAATCAAAGGTGTTTCTAAAGCACTCTATTGAAAAAAATGTATCGGGCTATGTACGCACGTCACCCGTACGACGCCAACTCAAAAACCGTACTCTCTACGGACGTTTCTGACCGCACAATTAGCCGAATTATAAACAAAAAGTGATTTTTTTGCATCCTCCGCCAAAATGGCGGAGGTTTTGCTTTTATTACCTCTACCTTTGCACCGCTTTTCGGGCGGAGAGCCTCCGCCGGCAGCCAGCCATGCGGAGTGTGCTTGCTCAGCATTAGCGCCCGAGAACGCGATGTATTATGGTTAAACAAACTATCACGCCGCTAAAAAACCAAACGCGGCAAACACACCTCTCGCGCCTTTATTTTCTTTCTAAAGGCTGCACAAAATGCCCCATCGAAATCACCATCAAAACGCTATGGGCTAACCCCTATGAGGGTTATTTCATGAGTGATCTCGGAAGCAAAATTAAACTCAATTTCAGCCCTGCAAGACAACGCAAAAACGTCAAAGGAAAAACAGGAGTTAATCGCGGACTGACACATCCGATTCTGAGACATTACGGCGGCAAACAAGCGCACCGTATTATGTTCGCTACCTTCGCTAACGAACCCTGTCCTATCTTCTTTGATTCCAAGGGAAACCCCTACAAAGGCATCGTACATCACGTCATTGAAAACCCCTACGACATCCGTATGGACAACCTCTTGGGATGGCTCACTTACAAACAGCATGCCGTAGCTGACAAAAGACGTCGAGCACTCGAAGCCGTTCTGCCGGATATGTATTGCGTGGAGACCAAGTATCTCAAACTCCTTCAGGATCCGCGCAAAACAGATGATATCTTTTTTGAAATGGAACTCAATAACCTCCGTGCAACCTATGCAAAAGACAATCTATGAGCTCTTTGATGAACTCGACCCAAAACAAAAAGCATTCTTCATTGATGCAAGACTCGATTGGGCTACCAACGGAGCGCTCTGCGGAGAAATACGCATAAGACTATGTGAGCCTTATGGAGAAATTGAATAACCCTTAAATTATAACGAATATGCCTAACGACATTAAAAAACTGCGCCGACTGATGCGCACCGCTCATATCCTGCGAAAAGGAGATGAAGACCACAAATACGGTCAATCTTTAGCACTCAAACAAGCATGGTGGTTTGAGTCATTCCGAAATGCCCTCACTAAAGGCTTTGCACGATTTACATACTACAAGAAAGATGGCACTATCCGCACCGCTCTTGGCACGCGTTCGCCCTCACTTATTCCGGTAAATAAACTACCTAAATGCCCGCAGAATAATGAGGAATGGGAGGAAAGAGCCAAGTCTATACCATATTTCGATCTCGAGAAACAAGAATGGAGATCCTTTTCCGTCCTCAATTTTGTCAAACTCGAACAGGTTTGGAAATTTAATGACCCTTTAGCATAAAGACCTATGGAAAAAATCATTTGTGAAGTCTGCGGTAAAGAAATACCCAAAGACGAAGCCTGTGAGGTAGGCGAAAATAGTGGCATATTTGTATGCGAAGAATGTTATGAAACCGAGTGTGTCAAGTGCGACCGGTGTGGCGATGTAATATTTGATGATGAAGCCCATCATACGTGCTACGGCACCCTCTGTGACTGCTGTTTCGATGACCTCTGGGGCTAAAAGAAACAAAAAGAAAAGAACCAAAAGAATAAAAAAAGAAAAAAGTCCATGTCCTTGTCCAACTATGCAGATAGTATGGGACAATGACAAGGGACGGGACATTAAAAATTTTAATTTATGGACAATGACTTTAATGATTTTTGGAATGCTTACCAGCCGGACAATACCTTTCTCAACCGAAGAGGCGCGACTTACCGGCTCTGGTCACAGCGCTCACCTGCCGCGAGAAAGGCCATCTTGGCAGCGGTTCAAAAAGTGAGACCTCCCAAGTGGAAAAACCCCTACTTCTTCGTGGTGGACTTTCCCGACCCCCAACCCGTCTTCCTTCGCGGTGACGAATCCGGCGACATCGTGCAAGTCCGCTACAACGGAGCCTACAAGCTTTGCACCCGTGACACCATGGAACTCTTCGGGCTCGAATGGGTCCGCGATTGGTAGCCCCTCCCGCCTCACGGTGTCCTGTGCTCGCGAGTTCCGCGAGCGAGATTACCACCCTGTGCATTGTTCGCGCATTTTTGCGCGAACAATCCCATTGGTAAAAAAGTCTTCTACGCGCGCTCACCGCATGGCTGGCTGCCTCGGTCGCTGACCGCGCATACTGAAACGTTTTTAAATTGTTTAACTCTCGGCACATTTGCCGAGCAAA
>CAMJJT010000002.1 GCA_946406195.1 uncultured Bacteroidales bacterium | reverse complement strand
CAATCGCGATAAAGCGCGTCAAGCTGAGCAAACTGCTCAGCCTGACGTTCCGTTAATGAAAAGTATTCAGAGATAATCATCCTTTCACCTTTCAATTTTCACCTTATTCCGCCATGTTGGTGAACACGTTCTGTACGTCCTCGTCCTCCTCGATCTTGTCGATGAGTTTCTGAACGGATTCACGTTGCTCGTCGGTGAGTTCCTTGGTGTCGTTCGGAATACGAACAAACTCGATGGATTGGATCTCAAAGCCGTTCTCCTCGAGGTATTTCTGCATGTTAATTGCCTCGTTGAAATCGGAGTAGATGACGATGGTGTTTTCCTCTTCGTCCACACCGAGTTCTTCTACACCGAAATCAATCAGTTCGAGTTCGAGTTCATCCAGATCAATGCCGTCCTTCATCGTTACGGTGAAGCAAGCCTTGCGGTCAAAGAGGAACTGGAGCGAACCTTGTGTGCCGAGCGTGCCGCCGAACTTGGTGAAGTAAGAGCGGATGTTGGCTACGGTACGCATGTGGTTGTCCGTTGCGGTCTCCACGAAGATAGCGATACCATGTGGTCCATATCCTTCGTAGTTGATCTCCTTATAGCCCTCCGAGGATTTGTCGGTCGCTTTCTTGATAGCGCGGTCGATGTTATCCTTCGGCATGTTCTCACGCTTGCACTGTTGGATGAGTGCACGCAGACGCGGGTTGGAATCCGGATCCGGTCCGCCCTCACGGGCAGCAATAGTGATTTCTTTTCCTAATTTGGTAAATGTGCGGGACATGTGTCCCCATCTCTTCAGTTTTGTCGCTTTGCGATATTCAAATGCGCGTCCCATTGTATAAATTTATTAAATTGTTAATGATTCTTGTTAGACGGTAGCCGATCAAAGCTACCGTCCAAAAGCGCTTATTGCGCAGGAGCCGTTTCCGCAGGATTTGTTTCCGCTGGAGCAGCTTCCGCAGCAGGTACTTCTGCTGCGGGCTGTGGATCAGCGTGGTCAAGGATCGTTTCGATATGTACTTCCTCGAAAGTAATCTTGAATTCTACACGGCGGTTCTTTGCACGTCCGGCCTTGGTTTTGTTGTCTGCAATAGGCATGTCCGGACCATATCCAACGGCCGTCATGCGGCTTGCATCAACACCCTTCTTAACAAGGTAATCCATCACAGCGTGAGCACGCTTGTTAGAAAGACGCTTATTGACTTCAGCCTTACCGGTGTTATCGGTGTGACCTTGAACCTCGATTATATAATTGCTATTCTCCACGAAGGTCTGAGCAATCTTATCGAGTAGGGCGTGTGATTTGGACTTGATAGTAGCTTTTCCGGTCTCAAACTCAATACCTTGCATTGCTTTTTCGAGCAGTTTACGTACTTCTCGTTTGATCTCAGGACAACCCTTGTTGGCTGTAACACCGGCTACGTGCGGACACTCATCCAAATAATCGGGCACGCCGTCACCATCGCTATCCTTCGGACAACCTTTCTCGTCCACAAGATTCTTGGCTGCTAACGGTGTATTCGGGCACTCATCTAAGTAGTCAGGCACACCGTCGCCATCCGAATCAATCGGACAACCAAGGTTATCTACCAAGCCATAAGCTGTAGCCGGAGTCTCCGGGCATTGATCGATATAATCAGGTACACCGTCTCCGTCGCTATCCAGCGGACATCCGTCGGCATCAATCATACCATATGCGGCAGCAGGCGTTTCAGGACACTTATCGAGATAATCAGGCACACCGTCGCCATCCGAATCAATCGGGCAACCTAAGCTGTCCACCATGCCATAAGCAGCCTCCGGTGTGTTCGGGCACTGATCAAGGTAATCAGGCACGCCGTCACCATCGCTATCCTTCGGACAACCTACGCTATCCACAAATCCGATGGCAGCAGCAGGAGTTCCCGGGCACTGATCCAGATAATCGGGCACACCGTCATGGTCTGTATCGATCGGACAACCAACACTGTCAACCTGTACACCGCGCGGGGTGTTCGGACACATATCCAGTTTGTTCCATACACCATCTTTGTCCTTGTCCGGGCGGTTCGTACCCCAACAGATGGAGAAACCAAGAGCCAAATTAACCATCTTGGCTTTGTCCGGCAGGATGTATTTGGTTGCACCGTTGATATCTACTCCGGCGTAACTTGTCGGAATATAATCCATTGCCAGTGTCATGTTGATTCCGTCATAAGGCATGAAACTCAAACCGGCGCCGATATTGCTGTATTTACCGTTATTCAGCAGCGAATATGAAGCTGCAATATTGAACCAGCGCACCGGACGGAAAGAGAAACCGAAGGTGATCTCTTCGTAGAGACGAGACTCATAAAGTCGGGTAGCGGAAACGATACCGAGTCCGATACGATTATCCCAGAAATTAGCGTCCAAACCTACATTGAGGCGAGCGGAAATCATCTTGGCATAACCGCCTCCGGCGGGACCTAACATGATTGCATTAGGCAGGTCTTTGAGGTTGTTCAGCGCAGTGTCCAACACCATCTGCGGCGAGAAATTACCATCGGCATCGCGGTATCTCGGATCTCCGTAGTCAATCACGCCGGCTCCGTTATAAACCGTGTCAACATGTGCGGTGTAGCTCTTGGCGCTGGTCCAGTAGATGAATCCCAGATCTACCAAAGCGGCACTCAGTTGTAACTGCTTGATCGGCTTGTATGCAAAACCGAAGTCGATAGCAGCTCCGTAGCCGTTCGGAGTAAGCAATGAACCGATATTACCGAAGTTGATCATATCATTCACGTTGTACTGTTCTCCGTTGTAATCGTTGATAATATCGCTTACGCGGCGGTTTTCATAAGCCGGCATTTTCGAGTAATCGAACGGTCCGGCCATACGTACGGTCATATCGCCGTGCAGACGCAATGAATCGGTACTGGCATCTAACGCCAAGTTCTTACTGCGGGCACTGATATCCATTTGGCCCAACAGAAACTTGAATTTACCACCAATTGTCCAATGTTCGTTGAGTTGGTGGCTATAACCTGCTCCAATCTCCGTATAGGCGCTTCCGCCTGAGCCAAAACCTGACAGATTGATTGTGTTCCATTGACCCGGACCAAGGTTCTTCATACCGCCGCCCAAAAGAAAATCATAAAATGACTTCGGAAGTGTACCGGCGGAGATAATACGCTCGTTAATACCGATCGTGAGGTAGCCTTTGTCTTTGATACGGAAACCCATATTGATCAGACCAAGTGTCATCTCTGTATTCATCATCGTCATGGAGCGAAGAGTATTCAGAAAGGCCTGTCTATTGCCATTGGGGTGTATCGGCGTAATCGTTCTACCGGTGGTAGGATCAGTATATAACAAGTCGCTCACTGTCAGCGAGTTATTGCCCAGACTAATAGTGGACCAACCTAACGGAGAGAAGTTGATAAATCCGTCACTCACAGGCTGGAAGGCCGGGTTGATAGTATGACGCATGGGCGCATTCTCCAAGAAGTAAACGGTCGTTACTTGTTGTGCGCTCACGCCTATTGTAAAGAGAGCCGCAAGGGCTACTAATATGGTTCTTTTCATTGTTTTCATAGCTCAGCCCTCCTTATTTTTTGTTCTCAAAATTCATAAATGCCTCAATTTGTGTAGTTACACCTACATCTATGTAAAGGCGGCTGTCTTTCTCCAAACGAATCTTATCCAATCCCATATCGTAAGCGTATTGGAGTGCATCGTTATCCGCAGAAACTTTGTACTCAATCGACTTGATCTGCTTCAGAGCTTCTAATTGCTTTTGGTTCATGCGAGTGGTAATAATCGTCTTACCCGGGTTCTTGTTATCCGGAACCACGTATCCGCCGATAAGTGTGATAAATTTCGGTGGCGCAAAACGAATTGTGTCCTCAAGGAAAGGATAGAACTCCTTGCTTGGATCCTCTGGATCCATTACCGGCTGACCTTTGGCATCCATGAAACGCACATTTCCTTTCAGTGTCAGAGGAATATGGTTTCTTGCTGTCAAATAAAGAGTAACGTCGCCAACATGCAATGAATCGATGAAATCAACTTGATTTGCCAGTGAATCGACATCCACGTCTTTCAAATCGACATCTGTGATAGTGTCCTGATAATCGATGAACATATTCCGTTCAAACATTAGCGGCAACGTACAGATGGCGTTGATACGTACTTTCGTATTTGGTATCACGCGAATCTGCGGCGTTTTATTTCTATCAAAATAAACGTCAAACTTGTAGTTCAGGTATTTCGGCATGTTCCGGAAGAGGCGCTCAATATCACCATTCTTCTCGGTGTTGTCAAAGGTAATGTTGGTGATAGCCGAATCGCCCATGTTCGACAAATCTGAGGGCTCCATATACGGGTCCAGATATTCTGCCGGACGCTTTGTGCTACCATTAAAGGTGGCATCTACTCGTTGATCATTGGCATCAATCACATACAAATTGCTTCCCTCAACTACCATACGACCTGCGATATGAGTGGAAATCTGCACTTCAATCTTAGGATCGCTGAAAGTCAATCGGGCGCGTTTGGCGAACGGATAATTATGCAAATAATCATCCATATCTACCCGTTCATCGGAGTGCATGTCTTTTGACGGCGTGAAATAACCCCAGATAGCTTGCCATTTCGCGTCAGCCAGTTTGATGTTGTATTGGAATGCAGCGGTATTAGGAATCTCTATTTCTCCGGCTGATTGTGGGATGGTGAACATGAAATGCACTTTCATCTGACAACCCGTATATACATTGCTGATTTCCGGTCGTATATTGCGATTTTTCATCAACATGATTTTGATGTTATTCAGATTTGTTTCCAGCGGGGTTCCGTAATCGGCTGCATCTCCGCGGCGATATACGGTCCTCACTTTGTTGGCACATTCAATCTGGTCGCCCATGTCCAGCACAACGCTATCTATCCATTGCCATTCCAACGGAAGGTTAGTTCTTTGGATAGATGAAATGAACTGCGCATAATCTATATATGCACTGTCAATTCGGTTGTCATTACTCGTTCCCTGTTCGTTGATACCATTGAGCTTGAACTCCATATCGAAATCCAAGGTGATTTGACGACCGTCAGGAGTAATCTTTCCATCCTGACCAATTAAGCCTTTTGCCTGCATTTGGTCATAAACGTTCATCGGTTTGCTCATTTCCGGAAGATACTGCATAAAATCAATGACGTGATAATCTTTCTCATCCGGATAAGCATGACGCCATGCTACTACCATTTTCGGACTTCCGCCCGAAGTGGAATCTTTATAGATAAACAAATCCTCCGATTGGTCAATGAAATCGCCTAATGTAGCCGTAACTGTAGCTACTTTTAGTGCCAGACCCATGTCCAACTGGGCAGTCGGGTCAATATTATCCAACTTGAGGTTGGAATGACAGCCGACGAGCAAACTGCCCATTAAAAGTAACAAAAGTAATTCTTTTCTCATTATCTTAGATGTTTGATTGTTTGTTAGCAATGAAAACTCGCGGCAAAATTACAAAAAATTTTGCATATATGCAAATAAATATGAAAAAATTATCGCAATAAGTATATTTTCTCGGTCGCACGGGTGATAGCGGTATATAGCCAGCGCTGATATTCGATCTTTTCACTCTCCTCTAATCCTCTAATCCACTCATCCTCTAATCCCGAATCGATATACACATGTTTCCACTGTCCGCCTTGCGCTTTGTGGCATGTCACGCAATACGCATAGCGGATCTGCAGCGCGTTGTAATACGGCGATTCGTAGATCTTTTTGACCAACTCTTTTCGATTGCGGATTTCCGGATAATCCTCCGCAATTCGGGAGAAAAGTTCCTTCTGAAGGGCATAATTCGCTTCGGGACTTTCTGTAGTCAAGGTATCCAACCATACAATCGCCTCAATCTCCCAATTATAATCCACCGAACGCAGAGAGGCTTTGGCGAAATGAAAACCATATAACTCATGAACACCTGTTAATCGCTTGATTTCCAGCATGTCTCCGTTGGCCAGAAACTCAAGATCTTTGTAGTCTTTTGTCCAGAAATAGTTGTTTTTGCTCACCATCACACGGTCACCGTTGGATAGCTCGTCTTCTTTCCATAAAACGCGTGCCCGAACGCCTTGATTATAGAGATTAGTCATTTTATTGCTCCGCGCAATAATGAGTGTCTCTTCTGCGCCGACTTCTTTCCAACTGTCTTCCAACCGCTCAATCACCTCTTCGCCATGGAGCCGTATAATATCTCTTCCGTTCGGGTGAATCACGAGACTGTCTCGAGACTTTCTCGTGGTAATCCTAGACCATACCCCTTCTCTTATCGAGGTCGCTTCGGATAGAATACCACTGTCTAAGGCCTGTCTGGCGACTTGCGTAAGCTGGTAACTAACTACGGATAACCGGTAATTATCCGCCATATAATCCGCATCCAAAGCAGGGCTGCTGATACTTCCTACCGGTGGTAACTGGGCATCGTCGCCCAGAAGGAGTAGGGAACAGCCTTTCCCGTTATACACGTATCGAACAAGATCGTCTAACAGACAACCGCTTCCAAAAACACCATTATCTCTGTTTCCGGAAAGCATAGACGCTTCGTCCACAATAAAAAGTGTATTCTTGTGTAAATTGTCGCTCAGCGAAAAGGCCTCAATTCCTAATTGGTTCTGGCGATATATTTTCTTGTGAATCGTGTATGCCTGAGCGCCGGAATAACGGCTCAGTACTTTGGCAGCGCGGCCTGTGGGTGCTAACAGCACACAGGGCTGTTTCAGTCCCTCCATCGCACGAATCAAAGCGCTAATAACGCTCGTTTTGCCTGTCCCTGCATAGCCGCGGAGAATAAATGCTTTGCTCTCATCTCGGGACACCAAAAAAGTACCGAGTGCTTCAAACAACCCGGTCTTTTCTTCGTTCGGCTCGAATGGTAATTCGGCCTTAATACGCCCAATAATGAAGTCTGTTAGCATTTTTTTGCCAAAATATTTGGTTATGTCAAAAAAAAGTCGTACCTTTGCAGCCGCTTTTGAAAAAAAAGTGACTTTTAGGCAGGTGCTATACGACCAGCTCCCTCTGAACTCCCCCAGGACTTGACCGTAGCAAGGGTAGGAGGTTGTAGCGGTGCGATGTAGTTAGCCTGCCTTTTTTTGTGCCTATTTCACGCGTTGCCCTTGTGCGTTGTACACCCGTCCATCGTAGATCAAATAGAATTGTCCGTTGCGCAACACCTTTGTCGCTTGTTCCTTGTCCCTTTGTACATCCTCTATTCCTGTAGGGATCGACATCTTATAGGCTTTCCATGCGTCTGGAATTCCATAACCGTATTGTTTCGTGTCTGGCGTTGTATATCGGTCTGCAGATCGGATGATGCGGTCTCGTATCTGCATAGCGTTTTCATTGGGTAAAGCAGACCAAAGGGCAGCAGCCATGCCGGCTAAAAGCGGTGTCGCGTAACTGGTACCATTACTTTGCACAATCCTTCCGCCCGAATTGATAAGTGTTGTTTTTACACCTACGGCACATACTTCCGGCTTAATGCGTCCGTCTGCGGAAGGACCCCAACTGGAGAATACGCCGATGACGCTGTCGGTGCCAACCGCTCCCACGGTCAGAATACTGTCGGCGTCAGCCGGCGCACTGAGAGTACGCCAACTTTCAACGTTGCCTTCATTACCGGCTGCCACACAGACGAGCATTCCTTTGCGCGCTGCAATAGTAGCCGCACGGCTGACACGCGTGGTGATGCCATCCAATGCGGACTTAGGCAAAGACCACTCGGCCTTGTCAAACTTTGAGTAACCCAACGACACAGAGAAGACGTTCACACCTAACGAATCGGCTTTCTCTAATGCAGCCACCAGATTATCCATCTCTTTGGGGCTCTCTGTCTCGCTTTCTTCCGAGCGCATTAGGTAATATTGCGCTTTAGAGGCTGCGCTGTAATACGAGTCTTGAATACCGGAGATCACGCTTAGGCAGCGAGTTCCATGTTCGCCTGTGCTGCCGTAGAAATCATCTTTATCATCCGTCAAATCAAAATGTCCGAGTTCCAACTCTTTCTGGCGGAAACAAGAGAGGCTATTCGCGTTGTAGAAACTTCCATCGCAAATGGCCATAAGGATTCCTTGTCCCTCAAAACCTGCTTCATGCAAAGGGAGTAGGTTATAGGTCCCGAGTTGTTCGTCCGTCCAATGAAAATCATCGTTGGCCTGTGCGCTCATGCGATTCTTGAGCGGAGCGTAAGCAGCTGAGTCATTGTTATCACGCGTCATCTCAACGCCGGTCACGAACTTGAGTGCTGCTATTTTTTCGGCTGTCAAACTATCCATCTCCACCGTAGCCCCGTTAAACCAACGGCTCACATGGTGAACTTTAGCACCGGCTTGACGTACTTGGTTGAGGTACATACTGCTCACCGGATAATCCATGCCATCCGTAGGAATATTCCACTTGGCGCGTTGCTCTACGGCACGGGGTGATAATTGCGGAGCTGTCTTCTCCGGTTTATCCGTGAAGGACACGAAATAAACATGAAATAAAATCAGTAAAGATATCATTTTAATTCTAATTTAACTACGTTTTCTACATGTTGAGTGTGTGGGAACATGTCCACCGGTTGTACTTTGACCACACGATATTTGGCATCGAGCAACGCCAGATCGCGAGCCTGCGTAGCAGGGTTGCAACTCACATAGACGATCCGTTTGGGAGCTGCTTTAAGAATAACATTGACTACATCCTCATGCATGCCGGCTCGCGGCGGATCGGTAATAATCACATCCGGACGACCGTATTGTGCCACAAAGTCGTCATTGAGAATATCCTTCATGTCTCCTGCGAAGAAGAGCGTGTTTTGAATAGCATTAATAGCCGAATTGACCTTCGCGTCTTCAATCGCTTCCGGCACATATTCAATGCCGATTACCTGTTTGGCTTTCCGCGCTACGAAATTAGCGATGGTTCCTGTGCCCGTATAGAGGTCATACACCAATTCGTTACCGCTCAGCTCGGCAAAATCACGTGCTACTTTATAGAGTTCATATGCCTGTTCGGTATTGGTCTGGTAGAAGGATTTAGGACCTACTTTGAACTGCAAACCCTCCATCTCTTCCATAATATGATCTTGACCGAAATAGCATTTCACCTCCAAATCACCAATAGTGTCATTGTATTTGGTATTCTCCACATAGAGTAGGGAAATAATCTCCGGAAACTCTGTGTGCAGATACTCCAATAAATTTGAAACTTGAGATTTGAAATTTGAAATTTTCTCTCCGAAGGAGACGATCAGCATTAACTCGCCTTTATGATTATTCCGTAGAATCAGCGTCCGTAACAGCCCCTCGTGCGTGTGTTCGTTATAGAACGTAAGCCCGTGCGTGCGAGCGTACTCGCGCACGGAGTTTCGGATTCGGTTGTTAATCTCCGGCATCAAGTGACACTCCTCTATATTCAGCACTTTGTCAAACGCACCCGGAATATGAAAACCTAAGCCGGGTTCCGGTTTTAATTCTTCATTTTTAATTTTTAATTCTTCCAACTCGTTGGAAGTAAGCCATTTGCGGTCGGCACAAGTGAACTCGAGTTTGTTGCGGTACTCGTAGATATGCTTGGAACCAAGGATAGGACTAATCTCCGGCAGTTCGATCTTGCCGATACGGGTGAGGTTGTCCATTATCTGCTGTTGTTTGTATTTTAACTGTTCCGTGTACGGCAAAATCTGCCATTTGCAGCCTCCGCACACCCCGAAATGCTTGCATTTGGCCTCACAACGCACCGGACTCGGTTGCACGAGTCGCAGTACCTTGGCCTCCATGAAGGAGTGTTTCTTCTTCGTGATCTGCAGATCCACGATGTCGCCCGGTACACAATTCGGCACAAACGTGACGATGTCGTTAATGCGCACTAATGCCTTTCCTTCCGCTGCTACACCGGTGATTTCCACGTTCTCTATAACGGGTAAATTCTTTTTCTTAGCCATATATAACAATTTTGCGCTGCAAAATTACAAAAAAAAAATGACATACGCAAATGAAAAGTGCGTATCTATATATGTATATATACTATGTATATATACTTCGTGTAAAATAGTTTTACACGTGATTTTGGGTTATCCTATGGCTATCCTATGGTTATCCTATGGTTATCCTATGGTGTGGTTCCCTGTTTGTTCCGAGAATATTAGGCAACGGGTCCTATAGCATAAGGAGCGTTTTGCGGAGATTACCACCGGAGGTGTGCAATTTGCGGGCGGTGAGGTCTTTGAGTTTGCCGATACTCTTTGGTGAACAGTTAAGGATGTCCGCTATCTGTTTGTGCGGTAGGCCCAGCAGTACAAGCACGCATAGACGAGTATCCTGTTCGTTAAGCCGTTCTGTTTCCAGTTTGCCAGCCAGGCCCATGAAGCGTTTATCTATTTGTCGTTGGAAAGAAGCATAGTTATTCCAACACAGTTCCGCCCGCATGTCATCCGCGTCAAGGACAAGACGGATATTCCGTTCCATCTCATGGCGGCGTTGCTCTTCTTGTTCGTTTAGAGCATGGTGGAGTTTGATGTGGCGTCGGTGAATAACTATTGCCCATATACTCAATCCGATGCAGACTAACAGCGCACACAAATACGCTATTATCAGCCACGGACTGTTTGTCCGATTCAATTCGTTTTCCATGAGTTGTACCGCTTGCGTCAGTTTGCCGTGACGTGTCTCGATGTCTTGCTGAACATCGGTGCGTGCCGATGAAAGCCTGCGTATATCCTCCTTATCTGCCTCGGTATCGTTATGCGTGAGGATATAGTAAAGGTCGTCCAGATAAAAGAGATTTGTGGTACGCGGTAACAGAATCTGCGCATAATACGTCGCAGAATCGTCGTAACTCAAGAACGAATAGGCTTGCGCACGGAGCATCAAAAGGTAGTCATTGGCAGGCGGAATAGAGTAATAAAGCACCGAATCATACTCTTGCGCAAAGAAACATGCTGCGGCGCGGGTCTCGATGATCTTTTCTGTCAAAGGCGGGTAAGGATAGGTTTGTACAGCGGAGTCTATGAACATCAGCGCACTGTCTTTGTGGCCCATGACGGCTTGCTCCCATGCTATGTTGTTGAGCGCGTACGCATATGCGAGCGTGTCACCGGAGGCCATGAAATGATCCGCAGAGACGGCATAGATACGAAATGCCGCTTCGTGGTCATCAGCCTGTCGGCATAAGTTCGCTATGTTGGAATATACCCGTCCAAGCAATGCCTCGTCTTGTGTACCGCTACGCGCTGCGCGCAGGAAAACCTGCATAGCTTGTGCAGGTTCTCCTTGTTCGCGTAATGTTTTCCCTTGCTCATACAGCGCTTTCGCCTGTTCATCGGCATGCCGCGTACAAGCGCAACATATCAACGCGCAGAGCAGGTAAACGCCTATGGTAGTACGGACGTTCATTGTACCATAACACCGCTTGGGGTGTAGAGTTGGTCGCCTATACGAATCAGTAGTTGCCCGTTTCGGAGGATCTTGCTTGCTGCCGGGCGCTCACTCGGGATAATCTCTACCGCTTCATGGGTCTTGTTGAAATCGAACGAGCCGACGACAATATAGTTCCATGATTCGCTGGTCAGTTCGATATCGTATGTGCCCTCCTCGGTCAGTTCTACCGATGTGGAATCCGTAAAGGATTGTTGCGCCTGTACGCGCCGTGCCCGACGAGGACCGAATAAAGAACCGTTACGGGATAGTGTAAAGAATATTTCTACGCCGGTAAAATCCCTGATAATCAGCATGTCATTTCTAAGTACCGCATAAATCAAGTTCGGGTCAGCCGGATCTACCGTAGATGTGCCCGGATTGTCCTTTATATAGAGAGGAATGGTGTCTTCAGGTGTCGAGTACGGATCGTCGTTATACTCGCAGCCGTATATTTTGCCCAAATCAGATGTGTATATATGCTCGCCGTTCTTGTAGGCGCAGAGTATTAACATTCCGGGAGCACCCTCACAATCAAAAGGACATTCGTAATTTAATGGTCCGCCATATTGAAAACCTAAACCTTCAAGCCAGACTAATTCGGCGTGCATAATTTCGGATGTATCGTTTATCGCGGCGTATGAATAGATGGATTGCCACTCAAAATCTATGGTGAATTTTCTTGGGGTAGTTGGTTCTATATTAACAACTGTCGCACTACTGACAAAGTAATTCTCATTTTCGTTAGCCCCGAACCATAAATTATCTAAACTGTCCCCCACTTGTGCATTGAACGCATAAAGCAGATATTCGTGTGTGCTATTATTTGGCACATAGTAGATGTTGGCATTCGTTCCTTCACGCAAAGCACCCTTATATGTTCCGTCTTGCTCCAATTTTACATAACGCGTCTCATTAATTATGGTGTCCGAAGTCAAGCGGAAATGCAGCGTCTTAAAGCTTTCGTATTCTGGACCCAGAGACATAGAGTGCGATAACACATTCCACTCGTCGCAGAGTGAATTGAGGCGTAGATCCTCATTCTTCGGTTGTATGTCTCCCAATACTGTTATCGAACTAATGGCAATATAATGAAAACCCCCTCGCATGTATAGGACACCTGTAACTACTGCGGGCTGCTCACAAATACAGTTGACAGATATCAACTCGGACATAATGCTGTCTAATTGTCTCTCAACTACCGGATCTGTCGTAGACAAATAGTATAAGTCTTCGTTTGCAGATAACGCAAGAGTTAAACAATTGGCACAAGGTTCCTCATCTCCGCAAGGCATGGCTGTTTGTATTAATACTCCGCTGATACTAACGGTTTGTCCATCTACAGGCGTTTTTGCAACCATACAAAAAGCATTACTCGTTGTCCATACGCTGCTTACTATCGCAAGCAATAACGTGAAGATAATTTTTTTCATAATCACACAAATTTTGAAATCCGATGCAAAGGTACTGCTATTTTATGAGGCGTGCAAGAAATAGTGTTTGAAAAACGAAATTCGTAATATACACTAAATCAGCAACTTAACGTTTTGGCTATTTGAAAACTGCATTTTAGAGCCTTTTTTATCCCTTTTCTGAGTCTATTTTTTAAGCAAAAACTCTATGGAATGACGGTAAATTTTATCAAAATCCATTACTGCCTCAAGCGGGAAACCGAAGACCAAGGTCTGATGGTTATAGCCGATAGCAGCCGGTACTCGCATGTCTTCATAGGTTGCCATCTTGACAGCATCGTCCAGCGGTTTGAGGGCTTCGGGATGGCAGGTGAAGAGTTGTTCTTCATTGGGCTCCAGAAGCAGATGGTATAGACGATGCCGCGTACCGTTGATACGTCCCGAACGGGTAGCTTGCGCCGCGTAATATTGCGTGTGCAGATAGCGTTTGGCCCATTTGGGATCGAGTGCGGAGAAATGATCCGTACTGAGCAGCAGGCGTCCACCGCGGGTGAGGTATTCAGAAATCAGAAGTGCGTTCTCTGCCGTCATCGGTACTCTGTTTCGGCCGCATATATAATCCACTATTGCAAAAGAAGGGTCTATCATCTCCATCCCTGCCGTGCAAGAGACGTATGAGATATCCATTTTACGCAGAACATGTCCGTGTAGGGCCGCATAGTCATGGGTGTTGCCGATCGTTAACTGGCCTGCATGATCGCGGTAACAAGCGCCCCATCCGCAGTTATCATCGTTCGTCCATGGATCTGTACGGCGGTAGTTCCATTGTGCGCCGATATAGGCGCAGGAGAACCCATCCTCGCAGGCATAACTGCCCGGTACAATGCCGGCATAAGTGGAGTCGGCAAACCATTCCGGACCATAGACATCATTGAAACCATCAATAATATTGACGATTGGACGATTGACGATTGACGATTGTTCAGACAGATAGGCACTTACTACCGGGCTGGGGAAGGAGAGTCCTCCTTCGTTGCCTGCGACCACATAATAACTATACCGAATGCCGCGTTGAATATCCATGTGTACTTGCGTGTTGGTCACTTGCTGCACATCCCACTCGCCGTTATCCGCCCGGGTATAAACCATGTAATACGTAGGCTGGGCAGAGGGTTCGATGCTGTCCATCGGGGCTTTCCATTGGAGTAAGCCGTCCGTTCCGATAGCGAGTTGCGTAACGGGCATGGGTTGCACGGTTGCTTCCGGACCATTGAGATAGCGCAGGATACCTTTATACACCGCGCGCGAAGCCGCAAAGCGGAACTGGGGATCCAGACCGTACTTCATATCGGCCATATTCTTATGGCTAAGCAGTTCAAGGATGATACTCGGTACAACGGGTACGCGCGTCTCACAGTAGTTTGCTTCTTTGAGTTGGCGACGCGTCCATTGCGGCGCTATATGCCGTATATCTTCGGTCACTTGCGTCTGAATCCAGTCCGCCAAATTGCGGTTGACCCGCTCTCTGTCTTGGCCGTTACGGAGGGTAGCCTTTCTGTCATCATCGTGCGCCGTGTATATAACAAGCGTACCGACGATAGTGCTGTCATCTCCGCTATCAAGCCCGTCTGTATGAAAAGCGAGGCAGAGGTCCGGAGAACTTTCCAATGCGTTGACCCACATTGCCCGACATTTCATGTCCTCTTTGTATTCGTCGCCCTCGTAAAGATTCCAAAGCGTGCTGTCAGCTCCTTGCGAGAGCAACCAGTAGCGTGCGCCTTCGGTCCATTGCGGCATCCCGGACGCGCCAAGTTGGGCCTGATCCAAGCCGGCACGAGGCATAAGGACCGTAGCACCTGCGTTCTCCAACATACGCTTGATAAGGCGCACATACTCTTGTGAATAGAGATCTTCCACCGTAGTCCAAAGCGTAGCGCGCTGCCAAATCCATTCGTTACGGTCATGGTTGAAATAGAGCCCATGGGAAGGGTAGATGACGATTTGGCGGTCGGTCAGATCGGCTCTGTTTGTTTGACCGTCCTTCGGACTATTTGAACGTTTCGCTGTTTGTCGGGCGCAATCGGTGATAAGGGTCTCAATATTGGTGTTTCCGGCAATGATAGTGACGTTGCCTTTCGTATTACCGAGCACCCATAAACTGACGCGCCGTTTGAGTTCCGCTACGTTAGCCGGTGTCCATCGTACGTCTCGTAGTGTTTTGTTGGTACGCACGGTGATGTTCTTACCGCTGACACGTAACTGTTTGACGCGTACAGGCGGCGCCCATACAGGCGAGAAACCCGTATAGGCGGTAAGCGAATCCCCTAACTCCGGCATGCCGATTTGGGCCTTTGCAGGAACAAGGAACAAGGACAAAAGACAAAGGATAACTATGTATCTAGAAGTCTTCTTAGCCATAAAGGCACGATTATTTTTGATTTATCAAAAATCCTCATCGCTCATGTCGCTATGCGACTTCTTGTTCTTGTCTGCGGCTTCTTGGTAGGATTTGTACAAGTCTGCCGCCATCTTCGGCTGATAACCTTCTGCGATTTCGTAATCTTTGGCATCGTTCTCTTTGAATACCACACGTACTTTGATGATCGCAATGCCGGCTTCGAGTTTCTCAATCACCTCCGGCGTTACTTCATATTCCGTGACGGTCTCGTAATACGAGATAGTGGCATTGCCGTTTTTCTTGCTGTACTTACGGGTGCTCACTTGCGAACCGGCAACGCGGTTGAGGCGCATCGCGTTTCCGTCTGCAAAACGAACCAACACACGCGAAGCGTCGGTGAACTCATTGTAGTTGTTTACGTTGACGGTCTGCACGAGCAGGGTAGTAACATCCACTCCGTCAACGTGCGCCTGAGCGAACGCTAACTGCGGCTTCAGGTTCTTGTTAACCGACGAATCTACGTGAATAAACTTGCCGCGTTCTGCAGCGTTGACACTCATTGTGGCAGCCACCAAAAAGGCTGCGATAGTTAAAAATACGTTTCTCATTATTTTAATTTTTTAATTTGAATCTTCTGTTGACAGCCCGTACGCGGTATCCGGCGGTACGTAGTTGTTCTATCAATCCTTTCTCTCCTCCTAAATAGATGGCATTGAGCGTGATAAAACAAGCTCCTTTTTTCAAATGTGGCGCCAATCGTTTCACCCATTGTTCATTGCGTTGGCAATACACTTGATAATCCGAATAGGAGATAGAGGTCGTGTTGTTGGGGCCCTCTATCTGGTATGCGATATCTGTCAGCCGTCCGTTTCGGTACATCTCTTTGATGGCGCGTTCCTGCTTCACTTCGTTCTCCGGATATTCAATCACTTTGAGCAATTCCTTGCACTGCCATTCAAAAGGCTCGCGGTCGAAAAGCATATACATCGTCTCACCTATATTGTCCAAACCGATTACCGGCATATTCTTCTGCGCCGCTACGTTTTCAAAGAAATTCTCCATCGATTTCTGCTCGTCGTACTGCAACCATTTTCGCATCAATTCGGTCCGGAACATCTCCGTCAAATAGGCGGGTTTCATCCGGCATAATTGATCTAAACCCATCCCTAAATTAACGCGAAGAGCATTGTCAATGTATTTGTACTCGCTTTCGCTGTAATATTCGCGCAGTTTGGTAGCCTCGGGCAGCACGGCGGCTTGGCGGAGTGCAGCAAGGGCTTCGTAGTCCTGCATGGCAAATTCAGTAATCACCGTTTTGCATTTGCTGAAGCATTTGAACACATTTGGAATAGTATCCAAAAACTGCATTTCCACCAACTTGTTGGTCGCTAAAATATACGACTTCTGCTTGCTCGATTTACCGCTTACTTCGTATAGCACTTGAGCCCTTATGGTACATGGCACAAGACCTAATATACAAAGCGCCAGAGTTAATATGTATCTTTCAATTTTCAAATCTCAAATCTCTCCTCCCTTGTGGGGAGGTCGGGTGGGGTTCTTACTTAAATCGTGACAGCAAATTATATGCCTGATAAATTCCGAGTTCACCGGCTTTGGATAAATCGGCAAGCCCCTTCTCGTTCTCACCGGTATAGATATATGTCAATCCGCGGTTGAAATACGCTTCTGCCATTTCGGTATCCACCGCGATCGCTTTGCTGTAATTGTCTATCGCGTCTTTCCATTCGTGTTGCGCGCAGAGGGTGTTCGCTTTGTTATAGTACGCAAAGGAAAAATCCGGTTGCATAGCAATCACCTGATCGTAGTCGCGCAGCATGATATCATAGTCCATATTGGCGGTCGCTACTTTTTCTCCGTTGGCGCGTTGGTATTCTACCAACCGGTATCGCCAGTTAGCGCGGCAGAAAGTAGCGATGACGGTAAGCGGCGACTTGGCGTCGGTCATCGCCAAAGCGCGTGTACAGTCATCGATCGCGCTCGTGTAGTCCTGCACGATAGCAAACTCCATGGCGCGCGCAAAATAGAGATCGGCATTGGGCGCTCGGTCAATGCGGTTGGAAAGCCGCGTGATCTCTGCGAAATGAAAATCTACCATCTCTGCCGTTAACGCCAGTTCCTGACTCGTGAATCGCATCGCGGCGGGCATGACGCCGTTCTGGTTGACATATTCCACCAGATGGTGATAGTAATTCGTGCTCCGAAGCGTCAGGTCTTTGCTGTAATAACTGAGCACAATATGGGCTTCGTTCACTACATCCTGATAGCGTTTCTGTACGGCGCCTCGAGCTGGAGAACGATATTTTTCCTCATCTTCCGATAGTTCGGTCTGTTTCTGCGCCATTGAGGAGGAGAACTCCTTGCGCCTGTCTCTCTTTTGCGGCTGAGCTTGAGCAATCTGAATATCCGTATTGGGTTGAGCGGCTTGAATCTCCTCTTTGCGCTGCTCTAAGTCATAGGCTTGTTTGCGGTATTTATAGGCCTCCTTGGTATGTCCCTGATGTGTCTCCGCTTGGGCGGCCATGTAGTATGCCGGCAGGAAATACGGGTAACGGGCAATGAGCGCGTTCATGTCTTCCACCACGTCTTTCCATTGCTTCAGTTGCATCTCCACTAATCCTCTTTGGTAACGCATTTCTGTCCGTTCGGGCGCCAACTCAATCGCCGTGTGCAGATCTTCCAACGCATTGTTGTAATCGCCAACTTCCTGTCTCAAAACGCCTCGGTTGTAATACACATCGGCGTCTTGGGGAGCAATCTTTACCGCTTGGTCATAATCCGAAAGCGCGCCGCGATAGTTATGACGGTGGTAATGGATGATTCCGCGGTTTGTGAAATCGCCCGCCCATTTAGAACCGAGATTGATGGCTTGCGTCAGTTGCACATAGGCTTTGTCCTCTTCGTTGAGCATGAGGTTTGTTACGCCTAACGCCGACCATACAGCAGGATTCGTTTTGTCGTATTCTGCCGCCTGCTCAAATGCGCTGAGAGCCGCAAGCGTGTCTTGTTTCGCTAAACAGATGCGTCCTTTCTCGCTCCAAACGGAAGCGGATTGGGGCTCGCGATGCAATAGAAACTCGATATCTTCAAGGGCAGCATCGTAATGTTTGAGTTGTGCTCGCGTGTCTGCGCGCAGTAAGATATACGTGTGGTTCTCCGGAGAGAAAAACAAGGCTTGTGTGTAGTCGGACTCCGCTTTTTCCCATTCTTCCATCCGATAGTAAATAAATCCGCGGGTGTAGTAATAACCCGGAGAGAAGGGGTTGTGCTCTATTGCCGTATTGCAATCCTTGAGCGCTCCCTGAATATCCTCCAGCTGAATCTTGGCGATCGAGCGGTAAAAATAGGGTTCGGTCAAATACGGCTTCAGACGAATAACCTGATTGAAATACTGAATAGACAGCACATAATCCTCATAATACAAGGCATTCCTGCCAATCGCCGTAATGCGGTCGGTATTCAGCTGCGCAAAAGTACCAAGTGACAAAGTACTAAGTACAAGAACCAATATGTATTTCTTAATTCTCAATTCTCAATTACTTACACCCTTCATTGGGGTCAAACCATGCCGGAATATCAAATTGCTCATTGGGACTGTAACCTAATTCCGGATCGGCCAGCACTTTCTGCATATAAATCGCACAGATAGGCAAAGCCATCGAAGCGCCCTGTCCTTCTGCCATTGTATCAAAATGTATGCCACGATCTTCTCCTCCGACCCAGGTTCCGCTCACTAATGAAGGCGTGAAGCACATGAACCATCCGTCCGAGTTGTTGTTCGTCGTACCGGTTTTGCCGCCCATCGGAGCCGTGATTCCATATTTGAAACGAACGCGCACACCCGTTCCGTGATCCAATACCGCGCGCAGCATATAAATCATCTTGTAAGCCGTCGTCTCGCTGATAATCTCATGTGTGCGAGGAGTGAAAGAAGCGATGATATTTCCCTTGTTATCTTCTATTCGGGTTACGTAGAGCGGTTCGGTACGAATACCCTTGTTCGCAAAAGTCGTATAGGCGTCCACCATCTCTTCTACGCTCACTTCGCACGGACCCAGACAGAGCGAAACCACCGGATCCAACTGCCCTTGAATACCGAAGGACTGCATCATCTTCACTAATTGTTCGGGGGTGAAAAGCGACATCAGATAAGCGGAGATCCAGTTGGACGAGTACTGAAGACCCCATGTAAGGGTGACGGTGTCGCCTTTGTATTTGTCATGTGTGTCGCGCGGAGTCCATTCTACGCCGTTGCCGTCAAGCAGGGTAATCGGCTCATTCACAGTCTTGTCGCACGGCCACATACCTTCGTCCATGGCGAGGGTGTACAGATAGGGTTTGACGGTTGATCCCACTTGACGGCGACCCTTGGTGGTCATGTCGTACTGGAAATGGGAGAAATTAGGACCACCCACATAGGCCTTCACATGACCTGTATGCGGGTCCATCGACATGAATCCGCAGCGCAGATAACTCTTCTGCCATTTGATCGAATCGTACGGGCTCATTACCGTATCTATCATGCCGTGGTCGTAAGTGAATACTTGCATCTCGCGCGGGGTCATGAAAGCTGCCTGAATCGAATCGGCGCTTATTCCCGCTTTTTTCATCATCCGGTATCGGTCGGTCTGTTTCATAGAGCGGTTCATGATACCTTTGATCTCCTCTTTGGTCAGCGAGGAAGAGAACGGAGCGGATTTCTTGCGTTTGAGTTCCTTGAAGAATGATTTCTGCTGTGCCTGCATATGTTCGCTTACCGCCTCTTCCGCATACCGCTGCATGCGCGAATCAATCGTCGTGTAGATCTTCAGACCGTCTTGGTAAATATCATATTTGCTTCCATCCGCTTTACGGTTCTTTTCGCAAAAACCATATAACGGATTATTATCCCAATTCCAGCGGTCTATCTTGTATTGCTGCTTGTTCCAATCGAAATAATCACCCTCTTTAGGCTCTTTGGCGGTCAACACGCCTCGCAAATACTCGCGGAAATAGGGGGCAATACCTTGTTTGTGATCCACCGAACTATAGTGCAACTCAATCGGGAGCGCCGCTATCGAATCGCGTGTCGCCTCGTCTATATACCCGTATTTCTCCATTTGGCTCAGTACGGTGTTGCGGCGGTTAGTTGCACGCTCGGGATGACGAACGGGGTTATACAGCGACGGGTTCTTACACATGCCTACTAACATCGCCGCCTGCTCTAATTTGAGATCCGCCGGAGTCGTGGAGAAATAGACTTGGGAAGCCGACTGGATACCCACGGCGTTGTATAGAAAATCAAACTGATTGAGGTACATCAGCAAAATCTCGTCTTTCGAATACAGCCTTTCCAACTTCGTGGCAATCACCCATTCGATCGGTTTCTGCATCGCGCGCTCGAAGATATTGTTCGCCCGAGGAGACCATAACTGCTTTGCCAGCTGCTGGGTGAGGGTAGAGCCGCCACCTGCACGACCGAGTTTGAGTACCGCGCGGAACATCGATTTGAAATCCACGCCCGTGTGTTTGTAAAAACGAGCGTCCTCAGTGGCAATCAACGCGTTAATCAGGTTCGGCGAGAGATCCGTGTATTGCACCCCGATACGGTTCTCATACCGGTAATACCGCCCTAACGACTGCATGTCGGACGAGATAATCTCGCTCGCGAACGTGTTTTTCGGATTTTGCAACTCCTCCAACGGCGGCAAATAACCCAACGCACCTTTGGTAATCAACCAAATGACCAGAAAAGCAACCGTCATCCCGCCGAGGAACAAACCCCAGAACCAGATCAAAAATGATTTATACCACTTTTTCGTCTTCATATCATCAATTCTTCTATTATTCGATTTAAAACATGTATCCCTTTTTGGGTCGCTACTAGACGTCCGTCCTCCGTCACCCGTAATAGCGGATTCTTACCTCTCATTCTCGTTACCATCTCGTTCGCATTACGGACGTCCACGTCAGATACGAGGATTCCCTTTTTCGTCCGCAGCCCTAACATAATCCGCTCGTTATACAGATCTTTTTCACTCAGCGTCTCGCTCTCGCGAACCAAATCGCCTCGCTCTATTCCTGCCATATATGCCTCTATGTCATCTGGATTCCAGCTCCGCACGTTTCCTATATAACTGTGCGCTCCGGCTCCCACACCGATATACGGTGTGCCGTCCCAATAACTGCTGTTATGTTTTGCTTCGTAACCCGGTAGCGCAAAATTGCTTACTTCGTAATGTTCCACTCCCGCTTCCTTCAGCCGCTCGCATAGATAATCGTACATCGCGTTTTCCGTCTCTTCGTCTATCGGCTCTATCTCTCCGCGGTCGCGCATCTGCGTCAAAGCGGTCCCATCTTCGTACATCAGTCCGTAAGAAGAAATATGTTGTACACCGAGCCCCAATGCCGTCTCTATATCCGCTTTCCATTGCGCCATCGTCTGACCCGGCAGCGCGTACATCAGATCAATGGAGATGTTCTCAAACCCCGCCTTTTGCGCCATATGTACCGCGTCTATCGCTTGCTGTGCGTTGTGCCGCCGACCGATGAATCGCAATAACTCATCTTGAAACGATTGAACACCCATCGACAACCTGTTCACGCCTGCCTCTCTTATTCTCCGCAGGTATTCCTCCATCGCATCGCCCGGGTTAAGTTCCATCGTGATCTCTTCCGCTCCTTGGGTCCCGATCGTTTGGAGAAGACGCGCAATGTCCTCCGCTTTTAACGTACTCGGAGTTCCTCCTCCGATATAAATCGTCCGTATCGGTTCGCCTGCTTCGTCTTTTCGCGCTTTAATCTCCTTGCATAATGCCGCCACATATTCCTCTTGCCGCCCCAACAAGGTCGTGGAGTAAAAATCGCAATACAGACATCTCTTCTTGCAAAACGGTATATGTACGTATAAGCCTGCCAATTTATTTACGATTTATTTTTATTGATGATTTACGGTGAACAATCGAACAATTTTTTTCAATCGTCAATCAATCGTACCTCGTCAATCGTTCAATCGTCAATTGTCAACTGTCTTTCCTCCAGAAAACAGCTGATTTAATCTCCTCCGGCAAGTACTGCTGTTCCACCCAATGTCCCGGAAAATCATGCGGATATAAATATCCATCGTGATACCCAAGATCTTTCATTAGACTTGTCGGCGCATTGCGAAGATGTAATGGAACAGGCAAATTGCCCGTTTCGCGCACTTTTGCCAGCGCTTCGTCTATTGCCAGATATGCCGAGTTGTCTTTCTTGCAGGTCGCTAAATAGATCGTCGTTTCCGCTAAAGGAATCCGTCCTTCCGGCCAACCGATCTTGTTCACTACGTCGAAACACGTGTTCGCTAACAACATCGCGTTCGGGTTTGCCAAACCGATATCTTCGCTCGCCAAAATAACCAACCGCCGCGCAATGAACTTCGGATCTTCGCCGCCTTCAATCATCCTTGCCAACCAATAGATCGCCGCCTGCGGGTCACTTCCGCGAACCGATTTGATGAAAGCCGAAATGATATCGTAGTGCATCTCTCCGTCTTTGTCGTAAGCCACGGGGTTTTGCTGCAACTGCTTGGTGACGGTCTCGTTTGTAATCTCTTTCACGCCGCTGTTGGCTACCAGCTCGATGATGTTCAGCAACTTCCGTGCATCGCCTCCGCTGAAACGCAATAACGCCTCGTTCTCTTTGACTTGCAGACCCAACGAACGGATGTACTCATCTTTGGTCAGCACGCGGTTCAGCAGTTCCAACAGGTCCTCTTTGTCCAGCGATTTGAGCACATACACTTGGCATCGGCTGAGTAGCGGCGTTATGACCTCAAACGAGGGGTTCTCCGTCGTCGCGCCGACCAGCGTGATCGTTCCTTCTTCCACGGCTCCCAAGAGACTGTCTTGTTGGCTCTTGCTGAAACGGTGGATCTCATCGATAAAGAGAATCGGGCTGCGACCGTCCGTCGGGGCAAAGAGACCGCTGTTCATCGAGGCGTTCCGCTTGGCTTTGTCAATCACGTCCCGCACTTCCTTCACGCCGCTCGTCACAGCGCTCAGCGTGTAGAACGGACGTTGTAACTGATGCGCGATGATCCTTGCCAGCGTCGTTTTGCCCACACCCGGAGGACCCCACAGAATGAACGAGGCGATTTTCCCGCTCTCAATCATCTGCCGAAGGATCGCTCCTTCACCCACCAGATGTTTCTGTCCTATGTATTCGTCCAGCGTCTTCGGACGCATTCGTTCTGCTAATGGCAACATAAAGTTTATTTACGATTTACAAATTTACGATTGACGATTTATTGACGATTTACGGTGAACAATCGAACAATTCTTTTCAATCGTCAATCAATCGTACCTCGTCAATCGTCCAATCGTCAATTATTATTTAACAATTCCTGTGCTGTTTGAACCGCCGCTTCGCTCAGGTCTTTTCCGCTCAGCATGCCGGCAATCTCCGTAATCCGTTCCTCTTGGTTCAGACGACTGATATGGGTCTCTGTCCGTTTGTCCGTATCGGCTTTATAGACCTTGTAATGGCTCTCGCCCTGTGCGGCAATCTGCGGCAGATGGGTGATCGCGATGATCTGGCGGCTCTTGGACATCTCTTTCATGATCTTTGCCATCTGTGTCGCTATGTTTCCACTCACACCAGTGTCTATCTCGTCAAAGATGATGGTCGGCAACCCTTTGGTCGAAGCGATCATCGCCTTGATACAAAGCATCAACCGGCTTATCTCACCGCCGGACGCTACTTCGCTCACGTTCCTTAAACTCTGGTTGAGGTTCGCTGCAAAGAGTATCTGCACTTCGTCACAACCGTTCGGCGTAAAATCGGGAGTGGGGAGAATAGGGATTTCCACTTTCGCGTGCGCTACGCCTAAACTCTGCAATCCGCTCACCAACCGCTCGCATATCTGCGGCACAACCGCTTTGCGGCTCTTGGTCAACGCCTCTGCAGCTTTCGTTAACGCCTTTTTCTCCGTCTCAACATTTTTCTTCGCTTGCTCGATATCGAAATCGAAACTGTCCATCCGGTTCACTTGTTCCGCTAACTCGTCCCGCATGGCGATCAACTCTTCGATCGTCTCTGCGCTGAACTTATGCTTCAACTCCTCCAGCGTACCGATTCGTTCCTCCACCCATTCCAACCGCTGCGGATCCATCTCAATATGGTTCAACTTCCGCTCCGCTTCTTCGGCGATGTCTTGTATCTCTATCCGTGCACTCTCGATCCGTTCTTGCAGATCGCTTGCTGCCTCGTCCAATCGGCATGCCCGAAGCGCTTCTATCGCACTTCCTTGCTCACCGCTCAACGCCTCCAATGCGGTCTCCAATGCCGAACGGATCTCCTCCGCATGGCTCAGCCGGTATTGTTCGTCTTCCAGCTCCGCCAACTCGCCGGCTTCCAAATGCGCTTCGTCCAAGAGTTTGTATCGGTATTGGATATAATCGGCATCCTGCTGACTTTTCTTCGCCAAACTCTGTAACTTATGCAGCTCCTCACACGCCGCCAAATACCGCTCGTACTGACTACCGTACGCCTCTGATAGCCCTCCGTTCTGCGCGATGGCATCCACTACCTCCAACTGAAAATCCGCATTCTCAATCAGCAGATTAGCGTGCTGGCTATGAATATCAATCAGTTTGTTTGCCAAACTCTTCAACTCCTGCAGCGTCACCAAACTGTCATCCACAAACGACCGGCTCTTTCCGTTGGCATACAGTTCCCTCCGCACAATAATCTCCTTTGTACTTTGTACTTTGTCCCCTTGTTCCTTAAAAGTGGCTTCAATAATACATTTCTCCTCTCCGTCGGTGATAGCCTTGCTATCTGCGCGTGCGCCCATCACCAAAGCCAGCGCACCTAAGATAATACTCTTTCCTGCGCCTGTCTCACCGGTTAGCACAGAAAAACCATCTGTAAAATCAATATCCAGATGGCTTATCAGCGCATAGTTCTGTATGTGAAGATGTTTTAACATTTGTCCGTTCTAATAGTCCGATTGTATATTATATACAAAATATTTCAAAAAAACATGCAAATTTACAACTTTTTTCTGATATACGCAAATAAAAAAGCGTTTTTTTGCAAAAAATAGAATTTATTCTGTTGTATGATGCTTCTCGATGCCTTTGAGCCGGCATAGAGGGAGCTATGCTATCTACCAAATAGTGGCGCGAGAGAGGCGCGAGATATGCTATTTGGCTCGATTTCGGAAGGTTGTTGAAAGGTATACGATTATTAAGAATAAAGTAAAAGTTTCGGTAATCAGTTCATGGGCATAGGATTTTGACGATCTCATTGGCTGCCATCATACGGTAGCGGTCAGAGGAGACAGGTATCGGTTGATAATTCCAATGTCTGGCTTCTGCTTTTTCGCGGAGCGCCTGTTCGGTGCGTGTCTGTATATTGGGCAAAGTAAGGGTCTCTGCGGTGGGTTCTAACAACAGAAGCTTCCCGGCAGCACATGCTTCAAAATAAATTCCGCCGGGTTTATAGAATTTCTCATACGGATCGCTCGCCTTGGGGAAACCATCCTTGAGAAGGATAATAAGCGGAAAGCCGGCTTCCCGGATAGCTTTTGCTATCTGTCTTTCCCCCGGACTAATAGCGGCAGTAACCGTAATACAGCCGTTTTCGGCTTGGTGGAGCGCATCCGTTTGTCGCGCGGCTATCTGTTGCTCACTCAGCGAGCGGGAACAGATGACTGGCTGCTTGTCCGGATAATCCAAGAGAAAGAGATTACCCATCGAAGTGAAGCATAGTTCTCTCACACGCGTATCCCTGCGCAGGATGAACAGGTCGGGGTTCTGTTGCTTGAGCAAAGCGCGCCGCGGGTTGTCGTGGATATATTGAATCATCGCATCTAACTGCCCCTTGTGTGCGAGTGTGCGAAAAAATGGCGTCTCAAAGAGAGGAGGCTGCGTCCCCCCTTCCGCCATCTCTATGCTTATCTCCGGCATCTGTTTATATTCTCCTGCAGATGACATCTGCGGGTCTATATTGACAGGGGCGGGCATGATCTGTCGCCATCCTTGGCGCATCCCTCGTGCTATCTCCTTGATGGTGACACCGCACTCATCGGTAATATATAGTAGCACGTGGATATGGTCGGGCATCAATTGTTTGGCAAGAAGGCGGACGTATGGTCTGCGTTGTTGGATATGTTCCAAGTCGTGCGATATAGCTTTCCCTAAATCGGTTGGCAGGCATCGCGGCTCATCGTGATAAACAGCCAAGCTTCCCAACAACGGCTGTCTACCACCGACCACAAAAGTGATATGGTATATCCCGATACCCTTGAAAATATCCTTATGTCGCTTCCAAACGAATCGTTCCATAGATAGGCCTTTTATGTGTAGATGATTAGTTATCTGCGTCTCTCTTTTTCACATCTGTTAATATCCCCCCGCAGATATCATCTGCTTCTCTCTCTTCCGCATCTGTTAATATTCCCCCGCAGATGTCATCTGCGTCTCTCCTTTCCGGCATCTGTTAATATCCTCCCGCAGATGCATCTGCGTTTCTCTCTTCCGCATCTGTTAATATCCTCCCGCAGATGTCATCTGCGTCCCTCTTTTCGGCATCTGTTAATATTCCCCCGCAGATGTCATCTGCGTCTCTCTCTTCGGCATCTGTTAATATTTCCTCCGCAGATGTCATCTGCGTCCCTCATTTCGGCATCTGTCAATATTCCCCCGCAGATGTCATTTGCGTCTCTCCTTTCCGGCATCTGTTAATATCCTCCCGCAGATGTCATCTGCGTCTCTCTTTCCGGCATCTGTTAATATCCTCCCGCAGATGTCATCTGCGCCTCTCTCTTCCGCATCTGTTAATATTCCCCCGCAGATGTCATCTGCGCCTCTCTCTTCCGCATCTGTTAATATTCCCCCGCAGATGTCATCTGCGTCCCTCATTTCGGCATCTGTTAATATTCCCACGCAGATGTCATCTGCGCAAAATTTGCGTGCAAAGGTACGAAAAATAACTGATATAAGTTTTATATGCCAATAAATTTAGTCTGGTTTTGCATATAAAATATCTGCTGCAGCAGGTGCCATGCTGCGATTAGAGTGTGCAGCGTTCGGTAATGTGCGCAACTGCCAATGAAAAGGAATGTTCTTCCGTGCGGCATAATTCTCTGCTGTTTTGAAGAAATTATTTCCTCTTTCAAATCTATTAGAACCTTGCCTGTCTGCCTCATCCGATACATTCAGATAGGAGTCCCGTATCGTATCCCCCTCCGCGAGAAAGACAATTAGATTTTTCTGAAACACCTTCTTAGAAATAGATGAAGGACCTCCAATATTTCTAAGTCCATACGGAAAATCCTGTTTTCCCGAGACAAAAGAATATGTGCCGGCATTTGCTGCTACTGCTCTGTCCAAATACGGGGAATCATAAAACAACACTAATCGATGTACAAATTGCGCACCGGCAGAATGACCGTATATATTGTAGGTTTTGTCTGCTATGTCAAATTTTTGCACAAAGGCCTTGAATATGGCATCTATTTGGGTGTAAGTCATTTCCTCTTCATAATTCAGAATGCCTTTCGAACACACATTGCCTAACTGATACATTGCAGAAGGGAAATTAGTCTTGTCAAACATAGGCGCCAGTATGATTAAGCCGTATTGCTCTGCTTTCGCTTCCCATGATTCGCAGTAACTATCGGCATTTCTATTTACTCCGTGCATGACAAATTGCACTTTCATATTTTGAACGTCCCCTTCAAGCGGGATATAATAATACACTCTAATTTTGGTGCCTTTAAACTTTCCATCACAATTGAAATAAAAGAATGAAGCACCTCTATAAAGGTCGGGAATAGTATTTTCAGCAGCGACTATCGTTGCCGTCAAAATTCCTAATGAAAATAATATACATTTCAGATATTTATTCATATTCTATGCGGTGTGTAGTTTGGATCTATCGTTGCTCAATCAGCTTGCGTTCTTCTTCCGTCAGACCATATAGGTCATAAACGAGTTTGTTTATTTCTGCATCTGTGGCAGCGATGGAGGATTTCAATTCTTCGCAGGCTGTTTTGTATTTATCAAAGTACTCTTCCCATTCGTCCTGCTGAACCAAAGATAATTTGATTTTCTGTTTTTTGAGTTCGGCAACAAAGCCAGCAAAATCCAAGGTGTCAAAGGTTTCCAACGTGCCGGTAATTTTAATGTCCGGCATGTTGTCTTGCAAACGACGGATAAACCTTGCACGTTTGGCTTGCAGATCTTTATTCAATGAGAGCATCTTGTCGGCAAGGGAAGATAACTCATCGGCTATATCTCCTTCTATAGCAGGGATAGGGATATTACCAAAATATTTCCATATCAATTGATATCCTCCTTGTATTTGAGAACAATACTTTGTTATTAGCCACCAGCCCATACGAGAATTGAGAATTGCCAACAATGCCTTGTTGTTAGTTGGAATAAACCAAACAGAGTTGTTGCAATACAATCCACTCTCATCCAACAGGAAGCATGGCTTTATTTGGAATACTTGATATATAATCTTAGGAACTTCAAATTGTGCGTAGTAATCACATGCACGCAATTCCCACCAATATTCTCCTTTATCCGTTCTTTTACGTCCTTTTTCCGCAAAGGGTTCTAACCATTGAGCAACTGAAGGAAAGTCGCGCACAATAAAACTCCATGCAGTCGGCTCATCTAAATTACTGCCGTACTTAGAAGAGGTAAATCCTTTTTCAAATAATATTAGATAGCTTTTCGCTTGCGCGTTGGTATATGCACTTATGTCGCGTCCTTGCAGGAAAGGCTTTATCACCTGTACTGCTTTCGCATCAGCAGATATGATCTGTTGATATACTTCTTCTGAAATCAAAAATGCTTCCGATAACCCTGATAGCACACCACGATAAGCACCTTCTACTACCGAAGAAAGGGGCTTGTGTTTTTGAGATAATATTTCCAAAAACTCTTTCTCCTTTTTGGACGAAATAACCCAAGTGTCACATGTGAACTCCGATAAAGCAAATATCTCTTCCGTATTGCTTACCATTTGATTAAAATCCGTAACCTTATCTTGTTTTAGAACAGAAACCATCATGGTAGATGCCTCACTGTCATTTTTCCCAATAAAGATACATGGATAAGTTGTTGCTCCCTCAAATATCTGCAAATCACCAAAATCGATTAAGCGTTTTAGATTGCGAGATAGCATAAACTCACGTAATTCCTTTCCGTATCCAGCCTGCATCCATTTATTAGGCATGATATAGGAGACAAAGGCATGTTCTTTTGCTATTTGGAAACCTTTTTCGACAAAAATGCAGTATAAATCTCCACGTTTGTTATACGTTTTGTATTGCCCAGTTTGAGCTAACGCAGTAGATGTCTCGTTAATACTCTCCAAATGTACATAAGGCGGATTGCCGATGACGATGTCGAAACCGCCTTTGGCGAAGACTTGCGGGAATTCGGCTTGCCAATTGAAGGCTTTCTTGCCGGCTATTTCGGGATCGGAGATAAGCGAGTTACCACATTTGATGTTGTTATTGAGCGAGGAGAGTTTGCGGTGAGGTTTAGCGGTACGCAGCCACAAGGCAAGGCGGGCTATCTCGACACTCTCTTCATTGATGTCCACGCCGTAGAGGTTGTTTTCGAGGATGCTGTTTTCGATATTGGGGAAGATGAGTTCCGAGCCGGTCAGTTTGGCTTCCATCTCATCAATGAGCTTATGCTCCGCCATGAGGAACTGGAGTGCGGCATTGAGGAAAGCACCCGAGCCGCAAGCAGGGTCGCAGATGGTGATACCAAGTAACCATTCGCGGTACGCGGTCAGTTGGTCAAGAAGGCGTTTCTTCGTTGCCGTCTGTCGGTTCTTGTCCGCGAAATACTCTTGTTCGTCAATCCCCATTTCGGCTTTCTTATCGGAACAGAGTTTGCCAACGGTGTTCTCGACAATGTATTTTGTGATATACTGCGGGGTATAGAAGACTCCGTCGCGTTTGCGTTTGGAGACGGAAGGTGTTTCTCCGGCATTGATCTGCGCGGTTACTTCTTCTATCTCATTAAGGGAGTTTTCGAAGATATGTCCGAGGATGTTGACATCGACATCCGTAGAGTAATCATAGTCCGCCAGTTTGCGTGTGAAGCGTGCCAGTACATCGTCGCTAATCTTCAGTCCGTCCAATACCTCATCCGGTTTGAAGAGTCCGCCGTTATACGCGAAAATCTCATATTTCTTACCCTGCCAACCGGTGTTCATATAGCCGAAATACTTCTTGATACGGCTGTAAAGCGGCACGTACTCATCCATTTCTTTGAGCTGCTCCCACTGGTTGAGGATTTCCACCATGGAGTTAGGCGGCAGCAATCCGCTGTCCTCGGCAAAGAAGATAAAAAGCAGACGGTCTAACAGCTTCTGCGTCTTTTTGAAGAGCAGGAGCTGCCACTCCTTGTCCTTTGCCGCGGCATTAGATGCCGCTTCTCCGTCAATTAGTCCGGAATTGTATTCCGGTTTATTATTAGCCAATATATCCGCGAAGATCTCACGTTTGAAGGCAGAGTAGTCTTTGTATAGTTTCTGGGTGACCTCGTCCTCGTTGCTCACACTATCTTGCTTGGCTTGGAGGGGTTTGTCGGCTTGTATATTTGCCCATGACAAGCAGAAATAGAGCAACCGGAACTGCTCTTGGTTTATCGTGAAGAGATTCCATTCGATATGCTCGACGGCGTTGTCAATATAAAAACGCAGTTTCTCGAAATTGGAGATGACGACGTATTTGGTGTCCTTGTGTTGGCTCTTATAGCCGAAAGCCTGCCGCTCTACGTGGCTGAGGTCGGTGGTTTTATGGTCTTTGAGTTCGATGACACCGATGACCTTGCCGTCTCTCAGAATAGCGCCGTCGGCTTTCTTGGCGTCGGTCTCGTTCTTCTGCTCGGTGATGAGGTTGAAATCGGGCATCGGGTTGAGCGTGTAGCCAAAGACCTTGACGAAGAGTTCGCGCAGAAAGCCCTCTTGGAACTGCTCCTCTTTGGACGCGCGGATATTCTCCTGTACGGCAGGATTGAGGAAATAGGCTTTGTAGGTTTCCCACGCTTTGTCAATCAACTCTGCATCCTGTGCAGCGAGGTATTTCTTGATGACACTATTCTGAAAAAACATAGCTAATACATTTTATCATTTTCTCATTTGCGCATTTGTTCAAATTTTGCGTGCAAAATTACAACTTTTTCCCGAATCACGCAAATAAATTACAACTATTATTGATTGATTCGATCAAAAGTGTTTTGGCGAGTGGGGTCGATGTCCATTAGGATCTCATACACCTCTTTCTTCTCCTTGTCGGTTCCTTTGCTGAAGATGTCCACCATCTCATCCGCCTTGGCATCCAGAAAAGTATTGATCACATACGTAGCAGGACGAGCACGATAAGATTCTCTGAGAACCGGCATCCCTTCCGCGATACGGGCACGCGCGTTAGCCACATTATTGGTCATCTCGTCCAAGCCCAAACGATGGTACTCGTAGTAATAATTGCGGTATTTCTTAAACGCCTCGTCAATCAGGTTATTCGTCAGCGCATAGCGGTTTCGGTTGCTATCAAAAGCTAACCATCCACGCTGCTCCTGGTCGTTCATCGAAGCCGATTGACATGCATTCACAATATCTTCGCATTGCTGGAAGAAAGGTGTACCGCCCAAGCGTTGAAAACTATCTTGGTCATGACCGATGATGAGGTAGCAGTAATACGCCAACATCGCCGTCAGGTTCGTCGTGAACGTGTTTTGCTGATACTCAATGCGGTCGTACTCTTGGTAAGTAAAATTGAAGTTTTTATCCACGAAATTGATTAGCGGCGTGGTGTATGTAGAGCCATACACGGGACGGCGGCTCTGTAACGTCATGTCGCAAACGAACATATCTTCAGTCTTCGATTTGACCACAATAAGCATGCTGCACTCGATTTTCTCATGCTCCGCATAACTCATATTGGTCCATCGGTTATGGTTCATGTATTCCTCGATGGCGGTCTTGAGCGTTGAGAAAATCTGCTTGTTAGTTCCCTCAATCATGTCCGAATTGACGGTCACGGAGCAGTTGAGTTCCTGCGCCTTTGTCTGGCTTACAATCAATGTCAGCAGACAAAATAAGATGAAAGTTATTCTTTTCACAATTATCCAATTATCAATTATAATTTACTTGCTAATTGATTTAATATTGCCGGTTTTCTCATCAAAGACAATAACAGGCAGGTTTGCACCGGTGAACAAATCCTTGCTCAGCGGAACATCTACTCCGAATTGTGCAACAGAAATCGTACGTTGGTTCATTACGCGACCTTTGTATAACACGTTCACGTCACAACTGCCGGGTAAGTTATATACAATCTGCGAAAGTGCCGGCGCTTTCTGTTTTTTACCCGTTACGGCAGGAGGCATGAGGGTTTGCTTTTGCGCTTTTAACGCCACCTTGATCGTGTCGGCATCTACGTTCTCCGCGTCTGTAAAACCATTCTCATCGGAGAAGAAATAGAGTTTATCTGCCTGCTCCGGATTCAAGCTCACATGCTTATGACATATTTTTTTGCTTCTCTTGCCCATGAATAGTTCCGTGAGCGCTTGTTCCTGCTTGTCCAATTCTGCCAGCACTAATTTCATTGCCTCTCCGTCCGCGGGAGCGTGCTCTACTTCGCCGTTGAGCAAGTACATACGCGTCTCACGAAGATGGAAAATCTGCTTAGCTACCTCATGTGCTTGTGCCATCGGAGTAGCTGCTTTGAGCACGTCTTCCGGATAAGGCGCAATACGATTCTGCATCGTTTTCGGTTTATCTTTCTCTCGCGTTGAGTTGTAGATATTACGTGCTGCTTTCTTCTCCTGCGCCATCGGGACATTATAACCTGTCAGCAGACCTTTCCCATTGATAGTGAGCAACATAGGAATTCCTCCTTCTGCCGTCACTTTGTGCGGACGGTCGTAGTCAGTGGAGGTGGAAGTGGTGATCTGTACACTCTTCAATGCATATTCTTTTTTGTTCTCTTTCACCGCATCTGTCGCGCCTAACATCGCTTCCGCGTAAGAGGCGTATATGCCGGGTTCGAAGGTCTCGACGGTGTATTTGAAATCCAGCGAGATAGAAGTCTTCGGACTGTAATACACCAAAGCCGGTTCGTCTTGTTTCACTACTTGTGCGTTTGCCCCGCACAACATACATGCTCCCATGAGCACTAAAAAGATCTTTTTCATATAGAATTTCAAATTTCAAATGTCCAATCTCAAATGTCAATTTGACCAAATTGACCATGCTGCTTTCGCTTGTCCGAAGAGCATCTCCATGCCGTTTTTGATGCGTGCGCCTTGCGCTTTGCCCTTTTGCAGGAAAAGCGTCTCTTCGGGGTTATACACGCAATCGAACAACAAATGTCGTGCCGAAATCCATTCGTACGGGATCGCGGGGTACGTGTTTTCCTCCGGCGTCATACCGAGCGGCGTACAATTGACGATGACCGTGTATTCGCTCATCAGCACTTCGGTCAATTGGTCGTAACCCAACATGCCTTCTTTCGGCGTACGGCTGACGAGAGTGGGGGTGAGCCCTAATTTTTTCAAGCCATAACAAACCGCCTTTGACGCGCCGCCGGTTCCGAGTACCAAGGCTTTGCGGTCATTCTCGCCCAGCAACGGCCGGATCGACTCCATGAAACCGATACAATCGGTGTTGTAACCGACCCGTTTATGAACCACATTGACTGCTCCCACAGCTTCTGCCGTTTCGTCCAGCTGCTCCAGATACGGAATGATTGCTTGCTTGTACGGCATCGTGACATTCATGCCGTTCAAGGTGTCCAGCAACTCGTTCATTCGTTCATTCGTTAACTCCTTCATCGGATAGAGCGAGTACTCTGCTTCTATTTTTTCTGTTGCAAATCTCTCGTTGAAATACTTCGCCGAGAAGGAGTGCAATAATGGAAATCCTATGATACCAAAGTGACGCATAATTTTCCTTTTTTTATGGTTGCTTTATGGGTCTTGGAGGTAAAAACCTTTCCTCCTTCTCCTTTTTGCAACGCATCGTAAATTTTATCTATTTCTGCGAAATTATATTCGCGAATCTGTTCATACAGGCGCACAATACCTTCTTCGCGCGACGATCTGCCCTCTATTATATCTACATATCCCTGCATGTATTCCGCCGTTTGAGCCATGTGCTCGATCTCCGTTTTGGAGTAGTTCTTGAGCTGCTCGCGGATCGCATTCCGGGTGATTGAGGTGTCCGAATTAGTGCTGTCTGTCACCCAATTGAGGTGCCTTTTGTCTTTCAAATAATGTTCAATATATCCTCTCGTTGTACAGAGCAGCGGACGCACAATCGGCACGCTCTCCGGCACGATGGGATTAGCGCTCACGGGTCGCATTCCGGCAAGCCCGCGGATACCTGTTCCGCGTTTGAGATTGAGCAGAATGGTCTCCGCCTGATCGTTCTGATGATGCGCTACACAGACTGCTTGACATTGATGTTTGCGCGCCATTTCATCGAACCATCGATACCGCAGTTCCCGTGCGGCTACCTCAATACTCACTTCATGCGTACGCGCGTATTCGATGGTGTCAAAATCCGTGACCTCCAACTCCACGTTCATTTGCTTGCACAAATCCCGCACGAAAGCTTCATCTCGGTTGCTCTCTGCGCCCCGCAGGTGAAAATTGCAATGTGCCGCAACACACGTATATCCGGCTTGCAGGAGCACATCGAGCAGGCTCACGCTATCCGCTCCGCCGCTCAATGCCACCAACACAGGCTTGTCTTTCTGTAACAATCCTCGCTGCCGAATATATGTCGATACACGTCTAAGCAACTATAAAATATTCATTATTCATTATTAATTATTCATTAGTCCGCGGTAGCGAACGCGCTTCGGTTCGCACGCTTCTTCACCCAGACGCATCTTCTTGTTCTCCTCGTATTCCGAGTAACTGCCTTCGAACCAGAACACTTTGCCGTCTCCTTCGTACGCGAGGATGTGTGTACAAATACGGTTGAGGAACCAACGGTCGTGTGAGATGACTACCGCACAGCCGGCGAAGTTCTCCAGACCTTCCTCCAACGCACGCAGCGTGTTCACGTCAATATCGTTGGTCGGCTCGTCGAGCAGGAGCACGTTGGCTTCAGATTTGAGGGTCAGCGCCAGATGGAGCCTGTTTCGCTCACCTCCGGAGAGGACACCGCATTTCTTCTCTTGGTCTGCTCCGGTGAAGTTGAAACGGCTCAAATAAGCACGTGCGTTAATCTCTCTTCCTGCCACACGGATGAATTCCGTTCCGCCGCTGATGGTCTCAAAAACGGACTTATTCGGGTCTATATCTGCGTGTTGCTGATCAACATAACCGATTTTGACGGTCTCGCCGACGGAGAATGTACCTTTGTCTGCTTTCTCGCTGCCGATGATCATGCGGAAGAGGGTCGTCTTACCGGCTCCGTTCGGACCGATAACACCCACAATACCGTTGGGCGGCAACATGAAATTGAGGTCCTCGAAGAGCAACTTGTCGCCAAACGACTTCGCTACACCCTCGGCGTTAATGACCTTGTTACCCAGACGCGGACCGTTCGGTATGAAAATCTCAAGTTTCTCCTCGCGCTCTTTCTGCTCCTCGTTCAACATGCGGTCGTACGACTCCAAACGCGCTTTCTGCTTCGCGTGACGTGCTTTCGGCGCCATACGGATCCACTCCAACTCGCGCTCCAAAGTCTTGCGACGCTTGCTCGCCTGTTTCTCCTCCTGCGCCATGCGGTTCGTCTTCTGCTCGAGCCACGAAGAGTAATTGCCTTTCCATGGAATACCTTCTCCGCGATCCAGTTCAAGAATCCAACCTGCCACATTATCAAGGAAATAGCGGTCGTGCGTGATACAGATCACCGTTCCTGCATATTGCTGTAAGTGTTGCTCTAACCAATCAATACTCTCCGCATCCAAATGGTTCGTCGGCTCGTCCAAGAGCAGCACATCCGGCTGTTGAAGCAACAGACGACAGAGCGCTACACGACGTCTTTCACCTCCCGAAAGGGTAGTGACACTCGCATCATCCGGTGGACAGCGAAGTGCATCCATCGCGCGGTCCAGTTTCTGGTCGATGTTCCATGCATCGGCGGCATCGAGTTTATCTTGTAACTCGGCCTGACGAGCTAACAACTTGTCAAAATCCGCGTCCGGCTCTGCAAACGCCATGTTGATCTCGTCGTACTCCTTCAACATATCCATGATCGGTTGCACGCCTTCCTGAACGACCTCGCGCACGGTCTTGTTCGGATCGAGTTTTGGGTCTTGCTCCAAGTAACCGACACTATATCCCGGACTCCAAACAACCTCGCCTTGGTACTCTTTCTCGATACCGGCGATGATCTTCAACAGGGTGGATTTACCTGCGCCGTTCAGACCGATGATACCGATCTTCGCACCATAAAAGAAACTCAGGTAGATATTCTTCAATACCTGTTTTTGGGGACCAAAACTCTTACTCAGTCCCACCATCGAAAAAATAATCTTCTTATCGTCTGCCATAATTATATATTTACGATTTACATATTTACGATTTTACGATTTATTGACGATTTACCGCTTCGCAGTTTATTTACGATTTTACGCTGCTGACAATCGTCAATTATAATCAATCGTCAATCAATCGTACCTCGTCAATCGTCAAATCGTCAATTAATTCGCTTTAGGCTCAATTGTATTCTTCCTCGCGCGCGATCTATATCTATTACGCGCACGCGCACATGTTGATGCAGTTTGACCACTTCCTGCGGGTTCGTCACACGCCGGTCTGCCATCTCGGAGATATGAATGAGTCCGTCTTTGTGTACTCCCAGATCCACGAATGCGCCAAAAGCACTAATATTCGTTACAATGCCCGGCAATACCATGCCTGCCTGCAGGTCGTCTATCGTGTGAACATGTTCGTCAAAATGAAATTCCTCCGTTTCGCCGCGAGGATCACGTCCGGGCTGCGCCAACTCTTTCAAAATATCCGTCAAGGTAGGCAGTCCCACTTCTGCGGTCACGTATTTACTCAAATCAATCTGATCCCGCAACTCTTTCTTGGCAATCAGATCCGCGACAGAACATTTCTGATCTTTTGCCATCTTTTCCACGATTCCGTAACTCTCGGGGTGTACAGCGCTGTTATCCAACGGATTAGCTCCTTTCAACCGCAAGAATCCAGCTGCCTGTTCAAAAGTCTTAGCACCGAGTTTTGGCACTTTCAGCAACTCTTTGCGACTTCCGAAAGCCCCATGTTCCGCACGGTAATCTACGATATTCTGCGCTAACATCGGTCCCAAACCGGAAATATAGGTCAGCAGATGTTTGCTCGCGGTATTGACATCTACTCCCACATAATTGACCACGCTTTCCACGGTTTGTTGTAAACTCTCGCGCAACTCGGTCTGGTCCACATCGTGCTGGTATTGCCCGACACCGATGGATTTGGGTTCAATCTTCACCAACTCCGCCAGCGGGTCAATCAACCTCCTTCCGATACTTACTGCTCCGCGAACGGTTACATCCTCATCGGGAAACTCATCCCGCGCAATCTTACTTGCGCTATACACCGATGCCCCGGCTTCACTCACGACAAAGACCTGGGGTTTGATATCTGAAGACTGATGGATGATTGCAAAACGTACCATTTCCTCACATTCGCGGCTTGCTGTTCCGTTTCCGATAGAGATTGCTTCGATCTTGTATTTCTCAATCAACTCCTGCAGTTTCTGCGTGCTTTGAGGATTATGCAGATATACGACATCGTGCATCAACAAATCCCCTTGCTCATTCAGCACAACGGTCTTGCAGCCCGTCCGGAATCCCGGATCCAAGGCGAGCACGCGTTTTTGACCTAAGGGTGCGCCTAATAATAGCTGCCGAAGATTCTCTGCAAACACACGAATAGCCTCTTCGTCCGCTTTCTCTTTGGAGAGCGCAGCAAACTCGGTCTCGATAGCCGGTTTCAGGAGTCGTTTATAACCGTCCTCCATCGCCAACTCCACTTGATAAGCCGTGTCGTTATTCGCCCGCAACCAGATGTTCGCTAATTTATCTAATGCTTTCTCCGTGTCCGGCGAGATGTCCACACGCAGAAATCCTTCAGTCTCTGCGCGGCGAATAGCCAATAACTGATGGCTTTTGATATGTTTGAGTGGGCACTTGAAATCAAAATAATCCTTGTAGTTCTGTGCCTCGGAGCTGTCACATTTGGTCTTCACCGCCTTGCAACTCAGCATGGCGGTATAACTGAACTCACGCCGGATAGCATTTCTGCTTTTCTCGTCTTCCGCGATCCGCTGCGCAATGATATCTCGTGCACCTTGCAGCGATTCCTCATCCGGCAGACGCATCGGACGTTGTTTGAGAATCTCTTCAGCCAAAGGCAATAATCCTTTTTCTATCGCTATGTCGGCACGCGTTTTCCTATGCGGTTTGTACGGCAGGTAGATATCCTCCAGCTCCGTAGCATCCCAGCAATCGGCTATACGTTGCCGTAATTCGTCATTCGTAATTTGTAATTCATCTAACCGCGCATAGATGGTCTCTTTGCGTTTGGCTAATTCCTGCAACTTTCCGTATTGTGTCTGAATAGCGGCGATCTGCACTTCGTCAAGACTGCCTGTCCTCTCTTTTCGGTAACGAGCAATAAAAGGAATCGTCGCTCCTTCATCCAACAAGGTCAGCACGGCATCCACTTGCCGCTCGCTGATATTAGTGCTGCCGCCTATTATATGTGCAAAAGGTAAAGTCATACGGGTTCTTTTCGTCTGCTTGGTGTTCCTCGGAACTAATCAATTTCCATTCGTCCTCTTTGATCTCGGGGAAGAACGTGTCTGCATCGTCCCAACTATGATGAATATGGGTGATATACAATTTATCCGCCCGCGGCATCATCTGGCGGTAAACCATTCCGCCGCCGATAACAAAGGCTTCTTCTTCGCCTTGCACTTTGGCGCATAACTCATCCAATGAATAAACAGTTTCTGCTCCTTCAAAAGTCTTGCCTTGCACATCGGTCAGCACGATATTCCGCCGGTTTGGCAGCGGATGTTTGGGCAGCGAATAGAATGTACGCTCGCCCATGAGCACGGTTTTCCCGCTTGTGATTTCCTTGAAATGTTTCAAGTCCGCTGGAAGATGACACAGCAAATCGCCTTTCTTCCCGATGGCATAATTCTCTGCGATGGCTACAATGATAGAAATCATAAATTATCAATTATCAATTAAACCGATACTTGTCCCGCAATATGAGGGTGGGGATCATAGCCTTCCAACGTGAAATCCTCGTATTGGAATCCAAACAAATCCTTCACCTCCTGATTGATCACCATCTTTGGCAACGCTCTTGGCTCACGCGTCAATTGCAATTTCACCTGTTCCAGGTGGTTCAGATAGATATGTGCATCGCCGAGTGTGTGTACAAAATCTCCGCATTGCAGCCCCGTTACTTGCGCCATCATCTGGAGCAACAACGCGTAGCTGGCAATATTGAACGGCACGCCGAGGAAAATATCCGCACTTCGTTGATAGAGTTGCAGACTCAGTTTACCGTCCGCTACATAGAACTGAAACAGGCAATGACAAGGCGGCAAAGCCATTTTCTCTACTTCTGCCACGTTCCACGCGCTTACCATCAGCCTTCGGCTGTCGGGATTCTTCTTGATCATCTCCACGATATTGGCAATCTGGTCTATCGTACCGCCGTTATAATCCGGCCAACTTCTCCATTGATGCCCATAGACAGGTCCCAACTCGCCGTTCTCATCTGCCCATTCGTTCCAGATGCGCACGCCGTGTTCCTGCAAATACTTCACGTTCGTATCACCTTGAAGGAACCACAGCAGCTCATAGATGATCGATTTCAGATGCAGTTTCTTGGTCGTCAAAAGCGGAAAACCGTCCTCCATCTTAAATCGCATTTGATGTCCGAAAACAGAGATCGTTCCTGTTCCCGTCCGGTCATGTTTAACGGTGCCTTCCTCCAGCACTCTCTTGCATAAATCCAAATATTGTTGCATAAATCGTCAATTATTTCAATCGTCAATCAATCGTACCTCGTCAATCGTCCAATCGTCAATAAAGTTTATACGTTGTTTTCAACACCTTAAACTCCGTCCGTCGGTTGATCTGGTTGCAGATCTCTTGTTTGTCTGCCGGCAGACTTAGAATAAACGTCTCATCCAAGGCTTGCTCCACCGGTATCCACGAATAGCGTTTATTAAGCGCTTTATCGGCAATCACAGGCTTCGTCTTACCATAACCCACCGGTGTCAGACGTTCTTTCTCAATACCTTTTTTGATCAGGTAATCGCAGCAACTCTGCGCACGTTTTTGACTCAAATCAAGGTTGAACTGCTCGTTACCCACCAAGTCCGTGTGTGCGCTCAACTCAATCGTGATATTGGGGTTGTCGTTCAGCAACTTAACTAACTGCTCTAACTCCCCTTCGCTGGCTTTGGTCACTTCCCATTTACCGAACTCATAGAAGATATTCTCCATCTTCACCGGCCTGCTAATCGGGTTGAGCATGAAATTCATCGTGTACGTCTTGCTGTCTTTCAGATCAAAGGTGTTCCATTGTTCTTTGGCATTCAGGTGTCCGCGAGCGGTCGCTAACATCACATACTTGACCTCACGTTTGATCTTGATCTTATAACTGCCGTCTCGACGGGCGTTCACGCGGTTGTTCGTACCATCAGAGCCCACTATGCGCAGTTTGGCTTCTGAGAGCGGATTGCCTTGCTCATCCGTTACCACTCCTTCCGCAAAAAACTCCATCTCCGGCAACCTGAAAGCGTAGATCTTGTCATACCCTTTCTTGTCGCCGCGGTTGGAAGAGAAATAACCGTCCTGACTGTTTCCGGCGAATGTGATTCCGAAATCGTCGCCGGTTCCGTTGAACGGTGCTCCCATGTTATAAAGTACCCAAACCGTGGAGTCTTTGAATGTACTGTCTATCGTGGCTTTGAAGATATCCAAACCGCCATAACCCGGATGACCGTTCGATGCGAAATAGAGTGTCCCATCGGCATGCACGTACGGGTACATCTCGTTCGCCGAAGTGTTGATGCCGCTGCCTAAGTTCTGCACGTTGACCCATTCGTTATTGTCCCTTTCCGCCATCCAAATATCTTTACCCCCGATACCGTTGGACGCGTCACTCACGAAATAGAGCGTGTCGCCCGAAGGACTCAAAGCCGGATGACCAACCGTGATCGAACTATCCGCAAACAACTTCACCTCCTGAGGTTCGCTCCATTCGCCGCTCGCACGTTCGCTGTAATAGATCTTCGCACCCAGATCCTTCCCGTTAATGGGTTTGGAATAGGTGAAGTACATGCCTCTTCCGTCGCGGGTGAACGAACATACACCTATCTCGGCGTTTCCGGCTTGTTTGCCTCCCGTCGAGTCGTTCTCCTGCTCTTTTTCCGGCGAATCGTACAGACCCTCCGCCAACTCTATCTCTACCCATTCGCCGGCGGCATCCTTACGAGTCTGGTATAACTGAAAGAGTTGCTGACCCGTTACGTTACTCGGGCGCTTCAGGGTCTTCTTGCCTCCCTTCGGCTTCTCCTGACGGTTGGAAGTGAACATCAACGCATCGGATTTGTCGCCGATAAACATTGGCGCGAAATTACTTGTACGCCTCTGATTGAACTGCTTCGCTTCGCTAATTTTGTAGCGCGAACCCTCTTTCTTCCACTCGTCAATCTTTCCGCAAGCGTACTTTCCGGCTTTCGCTACATAGTTATCCGGATGTTTCTCAAGGTATAACTCATAGCTCTTTGCCGCATCTTTGTACTTGCCTTGGTATTGGAGCACCTGACCTGCATGCAAAAAGATTGTGGAATCCTGCAAATGATATTTGCATCGCAGCGCACTCTGGTAAGCGTTAGCTGCACGGGGATTATTAAGAATTCGGTAACACTCGCCTTGACGATATGCTACATAACCTTTCAACTGACGATCTTTCTTGGCGCTCAATCGTCCGTAACATTGTTTATAGATATCTGCTGCGGTGTAATACTCACCGATGGCGAATTTTTTATCTGCCCGTTTGATACGTTGCTGCACGCTACATCCGGACAACACCACCGCCATCATCCCCACCGCACAAAGGAATAATATGTTTCTTCTATTTTTCAATCGTTCAATATTTTCATTCGTCAATAAATCGTACCTCGTCAATCGTCCAATCGTCAATTTAGTTCGTGAACTATGAGTCCGCTCCGCAACTTCGGCTCAAACCAAGTTGTCTTAGGCGGCATAATATTCCCGCTATCTGCGATGTCGATGATCTGTTGCATCGTAACTGGGTAGAGTGCTAACGCCATTTTCATTTCGCCGCTATCTACTCTCCGCTGCAACTCGCCCAATCCGCGAATACCGCCCACGAAATCTATCCGTTTGTCCGACCTGAGGTCCTTAATACCCAATATCTTATCCAAAATCAAGTTGCTGGAGATCGTCACATCGAGTACCCCGATAGGATCCGCATCGTTATATCGTCCTTCTTTAGCCGTCAGTGAGTACCATTTCCCGCCCATATACAGACTGAAATTATGCAACCCTTTCGGCTTTACCTCAGAGAAGTCATTCGTGCCGTTCGACGTCTCGTGATCACGTGATCTCGTGATCTCGGAAACCTCAAAATCTGCTCCAAGGGCTTTCAAAAACTCTTCCTCCGTCAATCCGTTCAGATCCGTTACCACGCGGTTGTAATCGATGATATTCAACTGATCATCTGGGAAACAAACCGCCATAAAGAACTCATATTCGGGTCTCTCTCCCTCCCTTGTAGGGAGGGCAGGGGAGAGGTTTTTCTTCTCTTCTCCAACTCTGGCAGCGGCAGCACTTCTGTGGTGTCCGTCCGCAATATACATCGCCGGTATCTCAGCAAAGATCTCCGTGATTAGGTCGATGGTCTTCTTGTCGTTGATGACCCAGAACGTGTGACGGAATCCTTCCGGAGCTGCTACGAAATCATATTCTGGCGTACCCTTTGTCACTTCTGCAACGATCGCATCCAAATCGTCCCTGTGCGGATAAGCAAAGAATACCGGCTCCATGTTAGCATTCAATGTCCGAACATGCTTCATCCGGTCTTCCTCTTTGTCGCGACGCGTCAACTCATGTTTCTTGATTCGTCCCTCCAAGTAATCATCCACCCACGCGCCGACTACCAAACCATACTGAGTCTTGACAGTTCCTTTTAACTTTTTACTTTCAGCCTCAGGACTGCTCTCAACTCTCAACTCTCCACTCTCAACTATACTTTGTGCATAAACATAGTAATGAGCCTCCTGATCTTGCTCCAACCAGCCCTTCAACCGAAAACGTTGGTATTGCTGTTTGGCTTCGTTATAGACGCGAGGGTCATGTTCGTCTGTCCCTTCCGGAAAATTGATCTCCGGCTTGATGATGTGATACAGGCTCATCTCATTACCCATCGCTTCCGCACGTGCCTCTTCACTATTGAGTACATCATACGGACGGCTACTCACTTTTTCCACCAACTCTTTCGGCGGACGGATTCCCTTAAAAGGTTTTATCTTCATAAAACGTTAATAGGTTAAGATGTTTTTATTCTAAAAACGTTATTCATAGTGCTGCGTTTAACGTGACGCAGTCACCATTTTAACGTTTCTAACGTTACATAGTGACCATTTTAACTATTTAACGTCGCCTTTAGCGACCGTATTTCCCATAGCGCAGGTTCCGTTGAACAACGCTCCCGGTTCTACGATCAGCGTCTTGGTGTGTACATCGCCGTTGATCTTGCCGTTTGCGCGAAGACTCAACTGCTGCGAGCAGGTGATCTTGCCTTCCATCAGACCTAATATCTCTGCGTTCGTGCATACAACGGTGCCTTTGATGCGACCGGCCTCGCCAATAACTACCTTACCGTTGCAATTCAGATCACCTTCTATCAGACCATCGATACGAAAATCGCTATCTGCTGTAATGTTACCTACAATCTTACTCCCTGCGGTCAATGCGTTGAACATCATACCGCTTTGTTGTTTGTCATTTGCCATAATTCCTATGTTTTTAGTATTAATTCCTTATTCTTTTTTGTGCGTTCCAATATATACGCACGCGTGCATTTTTATCCTTAATTTCGTGCACGCACACAATTCGGCCGCAAAGATACAAAAAAATTTTAATATATGCAAGCGCGCGCGCATTTTTCCTTTAATTTTTCTTCTATATGCTCTCTGTGGGCTCGGACATAGGCGGATTAGTCCTCGCCTGGCGCTCACTCTCCTTAACCCTCCGCTGCGCCGTTAGTTCGCCCCTCGCGTCCGGCACTTTGTCTATTGCGCCGGAATCGAATTCCGGCATAGCCAAAACGCGCCGCCCCGCCCGCTCGGTCTCAATGCGGGTGTAGCCCATGCGGAGTGTAGCGGGCTGTTTACCTGCGGTGCGGGTTACCCTATAGCATCCTATTATGACCTATTCCGGCCTATTTTCTTCAAAAATCCATATTTTATTTGCATATTCCAAAAATTATTTGTACCTTTGCACCGAAAATCTACGCTGGAGGGATATGTCTCTTCGTATAGGGTGGATTTTCAGACATATTGATAGCGTTTATTGACGCTTTGCGTTTGACGCACGAAACTTAGCAACTTTCAAATATAGAGTCAAAATCAAAGTGAGCAGTAGATGCCTATGGGTGTGACATATGCCCTGCTTTGTCGTATTCGGCAAAGCGGTTTGTCATATCGGCGTAGGTTTCTTGTTGTTTATTTGACTCTAAGGTATTGCTAAGACCTCGTGCGTAAGTAAACAGCACGAGGTCTACGCTTTTATTGTGTATTTACAATATTTAAAATTTTGTAGCGGAGTAAGCCGAAAATCCGATAAAGAGTAGGCAAAACTTTAAAAATCAAGTATTATGAAAAAAAGTCTTTATGGTATTGTGCTATGTGGTGTAGCATTTGCATTTGGTAGTTGTGCAGTAGGATCTTATGTTCCAAGCTCTTTGAATGTAGGAGGAACATCTACGCAAGTGGTTCTTACTCAAGCGAATTATCGCGTAGTGCGCAACATCGAATCTGTTATTGAAATCAATAATGATCACTTGAGACGTGCCGATGTTGAGAAAAGTGCATTTGCTGAATTAACCAGTAAATATCCGCTAACGGGGAGTCAAGCCTACATAAATGTTGTATTAGAAGAGATCCGTCGTGAAAACTTCGGCTGGGGAGGTGGTCTTCAAAAACGCAAGCAATTTGTAGCCGTTCGTGCAACGATTATCGAATTCCTACAAGCGAACGGAGAGCCTATCAAAAGCATAGAATCTCCATATAATACTGTTTCTCAACGAACTATTCCGTCAGAGGCCAAGCGAACTGTGCAATCTGAAACTAAACAAACGGTAGAACAGGAAGTAAGTAGACCTACAGATATGAAGTCGCTGGCTAAACTCCCCGAAAATAAAGCGTACATAATGTTGTTGCTAAAAACAAACATGTTAAAACAAAAGATGATGAAAGAGGCTCAGACGTGCTTTGATTTAGAAGCCTTGAAAAAAGAAAAAGCAAAATACTCTGTCTCACAGTTGCAACAGATGAGTGCTGGACATAACAAGTTGTTTGAAGAATTCAAGAAGTAATGTGCTGCTATTTTAGATACGCGATTGTATTCGCGTGTGCTTTGGTCTTTTCCGCTTGCATGATACTTACACCCATCGTAAAGCCAATAAAGTATTATTCTCCAAGGGCACATGCTGAATGTGTCGACTATATTCCGAAAGGAACAATATATATTGGTACAATAAAAATCGTGCCGGGTGATGATGCTTTTATTCGTTCAGAACGAAGGAAACGGCGAGCTATCAAAAAGATGCAAAAGGAAGCGGCAAAAGTAGGAGCTGACTACGTCGTAATCACAGATATCCAGAAGAACAATAAGGATTATTTTTTAGACATCTCTTATTCTGATGGTTATACCATAGAAGGCGAAATGTTTCGTCTTGTAGAGAAATAAGTATCTTCATGTCCCTCACTGGACAGAAGTTAAAATATGACTTCGTTTCTTATAGGGCGATATCATCGCCCGCACATTCTCACCGGGCTGCTCTCGAACGAGCGGCTAGGTTTTCTTTAATATTTTTCATTTTTCTCATCTCCGTATTTCACGGATAAATCAGCGACTTACACCCTTTTATGCAAAAAACGTACATTTTCGCTGCCCCAAAATTTGCATATATCAAAATTTCTTTGTACCTTTGCACCGAATTTCAGTCAACCAGTAGACCAGAAGACCAGTTGACCGAAAACAATCTCGGATACCTCCCTTCCCCCTCTCCCGCGTCTCAAAATTAGGTCAATTCCAGAGGCGGAACGGAAGCGGAACGGTGGCATCCTAGACCATGTCAAAATCAAAATCTTGTAAATAACACATATACAATATATTACAAAACATGTCACGGCACTTAAAAACTAAGGTTATTAACGATTTGAAGCGCTCTATTGCCACCTTCAAACAATTACCGCCTTCCACTCCCGTTTATTCCAAGGGAGTGCGCTATTTCGTGCCTGCAGAATGCATTAAATACCTCTGGGGCGCCATGAATGACCTCAAAACCGGCCAGAAACGCCGCAAACACATCGTCGTTCGTCATTGTTCCCACCGCCCTGGACTGCTCCAACTCTATACCTACCACTTTCCCAAGACCTGGTCCGCTGCCTGTGTAGCCAACCGCGAAATCATCAAAATGGCGCAACGCCGTGCTCATGCCCTTGAGCACGACTATTCCTATGTAGGCATCGAATGGCGAATCCGTTTCTTCAAGCATTACTTCCGTGTTTTCAAAGCCCACCAGCAACCCGAACCCGGTCTCAAACGCTATGCTCGTTTCTATCAATACGTCTATGTCTGCATCTACCGCGACCTCAAAGCTTCCCTTTCTTTGTCCGCTTCGCAGAATGACAGTTCTGCGTCGTTACCAGAGCCTTCCGACGTCACCTTCTCTCCCATTCAGGCCCTCTCTTACTACCGTCAACGTCATCCCGTCCCCTTCGTTTACGCCCGCCTTGGCAGCATGTACTCAATTAAAAGCGTTGTGGAGCGTGTTGGGGACGCGAAACACGAGTCGGGGCCGACGTCTTTTAATGAGTACCATGCGCCACTATAGAAGGGAGTAGCATACGGCATAAAGTGCCCCTCCGAACGAAAAAGTTACCTAAATATTTGCTTGTATGCAAAATTTGTAGTACCTTTGCAGCCGAAATAGCAAAACACTATGTATATCATGCTTATTGCGGCATTGTTGCCGGCCTTGTTACTCTTTCTTTACATCTGGAAAAAAGATGCTCAACCGGAGCCGTTCAAATGGCTATTCCGAGCTTTTTTTGCGGGTGTAATCATCTGTATTCCTGTTGCTTGCGTGGAGAATGTTATCCTTCATTGGCTCTTCGTCGGGGGCGAACCAACTACGCTCTTCGGTACGACCATTGAAGCCTTTTGCGTAGCTGCTATTCCGGAAGAAACAGCCAAACTGATAGCTTTATGGCTCGTCTTGCGCAAAAACCCTTATTTTGATGAGCATTTCGATGCCATCGTGTATGCCGTTTGTGTCGGACTCGGCTTTGCGGCAATTGAGAATGTGGCATATGTAATCTCTAGCGGAGAAGGGTGGGCTACGGTAGCTATTATGCGTGCTTTGCTCGCTGTGCCCGGGCACTATGCCTTCGCTATTTTAATGGGGTATTATTATGCCATCTATCATTTCGTTGATCATTCTTCACAAGCGGCTCTCAAGGTCCTGCTCATACCCATCTTGGCGCATGGAGTCTATGACGCGTTGGCGATGAGCGGATCCGTTGATCCGGTTGCCGGGGGTCTCTGTTTCATGGCACTCATTTATTTCTGTGTCAAACTGCAGAAAGCTGCTAAAATGAAAGTAAACGAACTCGTATCGCACTAAAAATAGATAAATATACTTCAAAAATGGCATACCCTCTTGTGTATGTCATTTTTTTTTTGTACCTTTGCAGCCGCAAAGGTTTTGAACGATGAAAACAATACTATTAACTATTGGTTTTTTGGCGGTAGCAATGCTGTTACTTAGCATTGGAGTTATTCTGCGTAAGGATCATTCTTTCCGCTCCCAGCATATTCATCAGAACGAGCGACTAAAAAAGGATAATATCCATTGTGCGAAGACCATGGATAAAGAGGCCGAACGAAAGGCAGCACGGAAATTAGACCTCTCCGGCCTCTAACCTCTAACGGTCTATTCCTGCCTATTCCTGCCTATTCCTGCCTATTCCTGCCTATGGAGGCCTATAGCGGCCTATAAAAACGTAAACAATTAAAACAATATAAATATGAACAACATTCAAACTTTAATCAATTCTATTTTGGCAGTCTGTGTAGTTGCCTTGTTTATTCTTTTCTTTGTCAACAAACCCGAATCATCGAATCCGGTAGCGCAACAAGAGGTACAAGCGCAGGGTGAGTTGATGCCCATCGCAATCATCAACACCGATTCGATCCTCAAGCACTACACCTTAGCGGTAGAAGCTTCGGAAAAACTCATGAACCGCTATGAGGAATCTACTGTCAAACTGGACACCAAGGCTAAATCGCTCCAGAAAGAGTACGATACTTTCCAACGCGACGTGATGGATTTTCAGCGTAAAGTAGAAGCAAACGCTTTCCTCAGCCGTGAGCGTGCCGAGAGCGAGCAATCCAAACTGCAAAAGAAAGAGCAGCAACTCATGGCAAAACAGCAAGAACTGGAGAATCTCCGCCAGAAACTGAGCGCTGACTTCATGGCAGAGCAGAACGAGTTGACCCAACAACTTCAGGATTCCGTACAGCAATATCTCCGTGAGTACAACGCCGATGGCCACTATCATCTCGTCCTTAACGATGCCGTACTCATGAATAAAGTTGCCGGCTATGACATCACTAACCAAGCGATCGAAGCCCTCAACGCACGTTATTCAAAATAATTGCAAACTGAAAATTGAAAGGAGGAAAGACGATGAATACAAATCAATCAAAATATCTTCAGAACTGGGGACTTATTCTCCTTTCATTTTTCATCTTTCACCTTTCACCTTCCTATGCTCAGCGTATTCCGCAGGCTTTGGAGTACACCGAGATCTATGATTTCTTGGAGGAACTGACCACCGACGGAATCATCTATTCCAATGCCGCCATCAAACCCTATACACGCGATGCTATCGCACGTATGTTAGCAGAGGCACAGACCAAGGACTCGCTCCTCAATCGTCGTCAACACGATGATCTGCAATTCTACATGCAGGATTATGCGCTGGAGCTCGATACGCTTCCTACGTATTATTCTTACGGACATCGTCATGTCACCCAGTGGAAGACCAACGTCTCGAACCTCAGTCTGGCGGACCCAAGTCTGCATATCCTGACCAAGAACAAAATCTTCAAAATGCGTGTCCGTCCGATTCTTGGTATGGACCTGACGTACAACACAAAGGGCTTGCTCCAGCATCGCTGGTATGGTATTGATATCCAAATGGATATCGCCAAGCATTTGTCTATCTGGGGCTCTATCCGTGATAATAGTTGGGGCGGTTTGGGAGTGAACGGCTCGAAGATCCATTTCGGCTGGACGCGTGTGGGAGATGTTATGGTGGGAACGCCGGCGTTGAATAATATCCCGGGTGTGCAATACAAGGAAGCTAACTACGGTGGTGATTTCTCGGATTCACGTGGTGGAATCTCTTTATACACATGGTGGGGCTCTGTCGGTATTCAGCGGGAGCGTATCCAATGGGGGGATGCACAACATTGCTCTAACATCCTCTCCGCTCACAACCCTGCTGTGCCGATGTTCACCATCCAACTGACGCCATGCAAATGGTTCCAGTTCGATTATTTCCATGCATGGCTGCCTTCGAACGTGATTGATTCCACCTATTACTATGTGGAGCGGCAGGAAGAAGATGTCTTTCAGCGTGAGTATCGTCCCCAGAATAAATTCATGGCGGCGAATATGTTCACCTTCATGCCCATTAAGTATATCCAGTTCTCCTTCGGTAACTCGATTATTTATGCCGAACGGAGTGTGCAAGCGCAGTTCTTTATCCCCTTCGCATTCTTCAAATCGCTCGACCACCTTTTTACAAAAGGTGTGAACTCCGAGAACCAGAACTCGCAAGTCTTTGCTTCAATCTCCATCCGACCGACCGATCATCTCCGTCTCTATGGCTCATTCTTCATGGATGAGTTCAAGTTTGCACGACTCAAACCCTCCAATCCGGAGCATAATCCGATCTCCTATCTGGTGGGGTTCAATTGGAGCGGTTGGCCAGTAAAAGGACTCAGTCTTAGAGGTGAGTTCATGCGCGCGTACATCGCGTGCTACACGCATTCTATTAAGGTGCTTGATTACACCTCCAATAGTTTCAACATGGGACATTACATGGGCGATAACGCACAGAGTATCTTTGTCCAACTCGCCTATCGTCCTACACGCTCATTGCGTCTGACACTTGATTTTACACAGGATACCAAGTATCGTGCCTTCGATTATGTGCGTAAGAACATCGCAGGTACGCGTATTCCGGATCCTATTATTGCACAGAAACCCTTCTCGGAGAAGATTTGGCGCAATAACCAACTCCGGTTCCGTGCTATCTATGAAGTGTTCAACAACTGCTACGCGCATGTCGATTTCACGTACAGCAATATACGTGCTTATACGCCTTCTTCGCCCCGTATTGAAGGAGAAGACCGCGGTTGGTATGCGGATGGTTCATCTATGGAATTAACGGGTGATGAATTGAAAAAGTACTACTTAGACAAATACACCCCTGCTTATCTGCAAGGGAGTAAGTTCACAATCACTTGTGGGCTGAGTTTCGGCTTCTAACGATACTTGGCTTCGTCGCAGTCGCCTAACATCGACCAGTATGATTCATAGCGGGAAATAGCTATCTCGCCTTTCTCAAGAGCCTCCTGCACAGCGCAGTGAGGCTCATTTGTATGCGTGCAGTTAGCGAACCGACATTCTCTACCTATCCTGAAAATCTCCGGGAAATAGTGACTTATCTCTTCACGCTCAAAATCGATTGTTCCGAATCCCTTGATTCCCGGAGTATCTATTAGAGAGGAAGGATGAAAAGTGAAAGGTGAAAGGCTTCCTTCTTCCTTCGTCCTTTCATTTTTTTCCTCTAAGAAGTACATTTCCGAGAAAGTGGTGGTGTGCATACCTTTGTCGTGAGCGTCGGAGATCTTACCGGTACGCGTCATCTCTTTGCCGAACAAGGCATTAAGCAGGGTACTCTTTCCTACACCCGAGTTACCGGAGAGTAGGGTTGTCTTTCCTTCCAATAATGGTGTAAGACCATCTTCGGCGGTAAGATTTTTGGCACTGATAGCCACTGTCTTATAACCGATTGATTCGTAAAGCGCGCGAAGGTCGGCTAACTGCGCTAACTCTTCGTCTGTAAGCAGATCTATCTTGTTGAAAATCAGCAAGGCCGGTACATTATATGCCTCGCAGGTAGCAAGGAAACGATCGATGAAAGTGGTACTGGTCACAGGATGATTGACCGTCACGATAAGCGCCACCTGGTCAATGTTTGCCGCGAGAATATGGCTCTCCTTGCTCAAGTTGGTCGAGCGCCGGATAATATAATTCCTTCGCTCACACACCTCGGTTATCCAAGCAACAGACTGCCCCTCGTCCTTTGTACTTTGTGCTTTGTCACTTTGTACTTCAACAAAGTCTCCGACGGCGACAGGATTAGTCGAACGGATACCACGAATGCGGAAATTGCCTTTTATGCGGCATTCCACATTCGTACCATCGTCCAACCGGACGATGTAACTGCTACCCGTTGACTTAATGACCAGACCGCGCATTAAACCGTCATGATCTCTTTTTCCTTGGCTGCGTAGAGGGCTTCGACTTTAGCGACGTATTTGTCGTGGGTCTTTTGCATATCCTCTTCGGCATCTTTCTCAATATCTTCGCTCAGACCGTTCTTAACGAGTTTCTTGAACTCCTCGATAGCATCGCGACGTGCGTTGCGGATAGACATCTTCGCGTTCTCAGCCTCCGCTTTACATTGCTTGCAGAGTTCGCGACGGCGTTCCTCAGTCAGCGGCGGAAGGATCAGACGGATCGTCTCACCGTTGTTAGACGGAGCGAGTCCGATGTTCGAATTGATGATCGCACGCTCGATCTCACTGATGAGTTTCTTCTCCCACGGCGTGATAGCGATGGTACGTGCGTCAGGCGTTGTGATCGTAGCACAATTGGCTAAGGGAGACATAGCTCCGTAGTAGTCAATCTTAATCGGATCGAGAATACGCGGGTTTGCTTTACCTGCACGGATGTGCTGAAGGGTGTCGTCCAAGTGAGCGACTGCGTTCTGCATTTGCTCTTCGGCTGCAGACTCAAATAATTCTAATTCGTCGTTCATACAATTATCAATTGTCAATTATCAATTGTCACGGAGTGACCAAAGTGCCTATTTGTTCTCCGTTAATGACTTTCTCGAGGTTGCCGTACTGATCCATGTTAAAGACATAGATGGGCAGACCGTTCTCTTTTGCCATCGCGGTAGCGGTTACGTCCATGACCTTCAGACCACGGCTGATGACCTCGTCATAACTGATCTCGGTGAACTTCGTGGCGGTCGGGTCTTTCTCGGGGTCAGCGGTGTATATTCCGTCCACGCGCGTACCTTTAAGCATAACGTCGGCTTTGATCTCCAGTGCGCGGAGAGACGAACCGGTGTCGGTGGTGAAATAGGGTGCTCCTGTTCCTCCGGCGAGAATGACTACATTGCCTTTCTCAAGCAAACGTTGCGCTTTGGCAGGGCTGTAGAAATCGCCAATCGGCTCCATGCGGATCGAAGTCAGTACACGAACCGGCTGACCAATAGACTCCAATGCCGAAGCCAAGGCAAGGGCATTGATGACGGTGGCTAACATACCCATCTGGTCGCCCTTCACGCGGTCAAAACCTTTCTGAGCGCCCGACAAGCCGCGGAAGATGTTTCCTCCGCCGATGACGATACCTATCTGTACGCCTTTCTGAGCGATCTTCTGGATCTGCTCGGCATATTGAGCCAGACGCTCGGTGTTAATACCTTGCTTGCTTTCTCCCGCAAGGCTCTCACCGGATAATTTGAGAAGAATTCGTTTAAACATAATTGTCAATTATCAATTATCAATTATCCATCGTGTTGTACCAACTCGCGTACATGGCGTAGTTATTGGCAATCTTCTTGTTGATCTCTGCCGTTTGGGCGGGATCCGCTTTTTTAATGAACTTCGCCGGCACGCCGCCCCAGATCTCGTGCGGACCTATTTGCGTGCCTTTGAGTACAAGGGCGTTTGCCGCTACGATCGCTCCTTCGCCTACATGGGCATCATCGAGTAGGGTAGCTCCCATGCCGATGAGCGCGTAGTCATCGACGTCCGCGCCATGGATGGTGACGTTATGTCCTACCGACACGTAATCGCCCAGACGAATGGTCGATTTCTGATAGAGCGTATGAAGCACTGCGCCGTCCTGGATGTTACAATGTTTGCCGATGACGATGGTGTTCACATCGCCGCGGAGGACGGAGTTAAACCACAGGCTCGATCCTTCGCCTACCGTCACATCGCCGACGACGGTGGCGTTCTCCGCCATGAAAACGTCATCAGCGATGCGCGGTACTAACAATTCACCATTACGGTTAATAGATTTTACAAGAGCCATATAGGTCTGTATTCTGTCAGTGAAACGGTCTGTATTCTGTCAGCGAAGCGGTCTTATCTCGCAGCGATAATCGCCAAGAATTTTTCAGCTACGAGGGCAGCGCCACCGATGAGACCGCCGTCGATGTCCGGGCAAGCGAAGAGCTCGGCTGCGTTCTTCTCGTTGCAGCTTCCACCGTAGAGGATTGTCGTGTCTTCTGCTGCCTCTTTGCCGTATTTCTCAGCTACGAGGCTGCGGATGTATGCGTGAATCTCCTCTGCTTGTGCAGGAGTCGCAGTCAGGCCTGTTCCGATTGCCCAAACGGGTTCGTAAGCGAGGGTGATGTTCTTCCACTCCTCTGCACTCAGACCGAAGACAGAGCCTTCGAGTTGTGCTTTCACTACCTCGTTCTGCTTGCCTGCCTCGCGCTCCTCTTTCACCTCGCCGATGCAGAAGATCACTTTCAAACCATTAGCGAGAGCGAGACGCACTTTCTCTGCCAGCATCTCATAGCTCTCTGCGTAGTACTGACGACGCTCGGAGTGACCGAGGATGACGTACTCAGCGCCGGTGGATTTTACCATTTCTGCACTCACCTCGCCGGTATATGCACCCTTCTCGTGGTCTGCGCAGTTTTCAGCAGCTACTTTAATTGCAGAGCCTTTGAGCAACTCAGCTACGGTTGCCAGATGAATAAACGGCGTACCGATCACTACGGCGCAATTCGGGTTCTTTACTGCTTCTTTCAACTCGGTAGCCAATGCTACACCTTCCTGCAGGTTCTTGTTCATTTTCCAGTTACCTGCAACCATTCTTGTTCTCATTGTAGTATATGTTTTAATTTATATATTTCTGTTTATCAAGTATTTATCAACGTGTTAGGATCCTTTAGCCTCTCTTCTTAATCATCCCAAACACCTTTGCGGCTGCAAAGGTACAAAAAATAAATGAGATATGCAAATTTATTTGCAGAAATTGTTTGAAGACGTCAGTTATTCGTATCGTTTTGAGGCGGAGGAGGAGTTAATTATAGGTCGACGACGTCTCGTCAGCGTGTCGTGTTTCACTTGTATATACAAAAATCTGCACTTCATTTGAAATGCAGATTCTTTTGGTTACAACTGGCGGAAATTGTGCTTAGCGATGATTGTACCGTTTTGAACAACGAACATACCGGGATTAGCACGGACGATCGTTTTGAGCGTCACAGGGTCGATGAAGCAGAAACGTTCCGGCTCTACGCCTATCTCCTCTGCCATCTCTTCCACTTCCTCTGCGCCGGAACCCGTGAGGATATAACAATCGGGGTCGCTATTCACCATCTGCGCCACTTTGCTCAGCTGCGAGACGTCCGATTTATTAAGATCATACATGGTGATGAGCGTAACGGGCGTTTCCGATTCAAGGATGTCGTACGTTATGTCATCGAAATCCATGGTCAATATCTCGAAATCATGGATAGGCGCCTCATAGCCTTTCTTAATGAGCACGGAGCGCTGGTCCACAAACGTCCATTCGGGGTCGTTCTTTGGGTAGTTCTCCAAGGTGAACTCGCGTTCTTCACCTTCCTCATTGGCATAGATGAGCGTGGTCTGATAGACATCGGGTTCTGCATCGTCCGGCACTTCCATCAGGGTAGGGATGTGATTGCCGACTTTATAAGGACGGAAATCCAAGGGTGGCAGATGGGTGTATGAATAACCCATGATGATGCCGCCCGAAATCAACGCTAAAAGAACGATGCATAGTTCCATCCATGCGGACCATAATTGCGGAATCGCTTTCTTGCAAACGAGCAAAAGCAGCACAAGGATGAGCAATACGATATTCTTCCAGAAAGTCTGCCAATTGGTCAGAACTAGTGCATCGCCGAAACAACCGCAGTCGGTTACCGGGTTAGTGAGCGCAATCCATAGTGTGAGGGGCGTCATGATGAGATAAAACACCAACGATAGCCAACTCGTTATTTTCGTGCGCACATTCAGGAGCATCGCCCAACCGAGCAACCATTCCGCGAGGATGAGACCAACCGCAGCCACTCCTGCCAAAGGCAGTAACTCGGTGAAAAAGCCACCGAAAGCTTTGAGATAATCCTCTATTTTATAGACCGTTCCGAGCGGATCGACCGCTTTGACCAAACCGGAGAAGAGGAAAGTCAGCGCTAACAGGGTCCGTGCGCAACTACCGATAATATGTTTTGTCTTGTTCATGAGTCGTCCCAATTATCAATTATCAATTATCAATTATCATAGTGTATCAAATCGAATATAGCATAGTTGATGATGTCGAAATAATTGCCTTCCACTCCTTCGGACGCAATCGTGGTGCCTCCATGCTCCAAGATGGTCTTGATACGAATGATCTTCGCGAGAATCATATCCACTATCCCTTCTTTCGACATTTCACGCCATGCCTCGCCGTAGTCGTGGTTCTTGCGGAGCATCAGTTCTTTGGCTTCATTGAGCACCTCGTCGTATAAACGAGTAGCTTCTGCGGAGGTCATGTCTATTGCATCGGCATATCCTTTGCGACCTTGGATAATCGCCATCACGCCATAGTTCACCACTGCGCGCAGATTGCTGTCAATCTCGTCGCCCACCAAACTCACGCCTGTCTCCTGACGTTGGCGGATGTTACATATTTTGATGTACAATTGGTCCGTTATTCCATGTAAGCGGAAAATCCGCCACGATGGACCGTAATCCTGCATCTTATCAATGAAGACCTCGCGGCATTTGGCGGTCACTTCATCAAACTGTTGTGCTGTATTGGCCATAGTATCTGTTTTCGAGGTATCGATATTTCGAATTATCGATTTATTGATTGTATTAATTCCTCTAACTCCACTAACTTCTGCTCGCCGGTGGTCATGTTCTTGAGCATCACTTTGTTCTGCGCCATTTCGTCTCCGCCGACGATCGCTACAAACGGGATCTGCTTGGCATCGGCGTAGCCCATCTGTTTCTTCATCTTGGTCGGTTCCGGATAAACTTCCACCGCGATATTCTGCGCCCGGAGTTCTTTTGCCCAACGCAGCGCATAATATAATTCTTCGTTGCCGAAGGTTGCGAAGAGTGCTTGTGTTGCAGAAAGCAACTCCTTCGGGAATAAATCCAGCTCGGTCAATACATCGTAGATGCGGTCGGCGCCAAAGGAGATCCCTACGCCCGACACACCCGGCAAACCGAAGATTCCGGTTAAGTTGTCATACCTACCGCCGCCGGTGATCGAACCGATTTGTGCATCTAGCGCCTTGACCTCAAAGATAGCACCCGTGTAGTAATTCAGTCCGCGCGCAAGACAAAGATCCAATTCGATATTCAGTTTCACGCCTGTTGCTTCAATCAAATCGAACACCTCTTCCATCTCCGCAACACCTTTCAAACCAATCTCGCTGTTTGCTAAAATGTCTTTGAGTGCCTCCAACTTTTCGGCAGAGGTTCCGCTGAGGTTGAGCAGAGGTTGCAATGCAGCTACCGCTTCATATGACAAACCGCGTTCCTTGAGTTCTTCATTTACCGCCTCTACGCCGATTTTGTCCAACTTGTCAATCGCTACCGTGATATCTACGATCTTGTCCGGCGCACCGATGACTTCAGCGATGCCGGCAAGGATCTTACGGTTATTGATATGCAGGCAGACACGGATACCCAAACGGCGATAGACCTCCTCCACGATCTGGATGAGCTCCAACTCGCCAATGAGGCTGTCGGAACCGATGACATCCACATCGCATTGATAGAACTCGCGGTAACGCCCTTTCTGCGGACGGTCAGCACGCCAAACGGGCTGGATCTGGAAACGCTTGAATGGAAAAGAGATCTCTTCACGGTGTTGTACCACATAACGCGCAAAAGGAACGGTGAGGTCATACCTCAGCCCTTTCTCCGGCGCTAACGCCGCTTTCTCTCCGCTGTTCTGAATAAGGAAAAGCAGTTTGTCGCCTTCCTCGCCGTATTTACCCATTAGCGTAGAGAGATTCTCCATCGCAGGCGTCTCAATCTGTTGAAAACCATACAGACTGAAGACCGATTTGATGGTGTTAAAGATATAATTGCGGCGCGCCATCTCTATTTGTCCGAAGTCACGCGTGCCTTTTGGAATACTTGGTTTTTGTGCCATAATAATATTGACGATTTTACGATTGACGATTGAAAATATCGTTATAAATTTTCTCTGTTGCCCCTAACTCACTCTGCACATATTCAGCTGCTTTTGCGCCAAGGAGTTCGTGTTGCTCGAGAGCGGTAGTAAGCGCCGCCTCCAACTCGCTGTAGTTCTTGATGCTCCGTGCAGCGCTTGCATCAATCAGCCCTTGTGCCTCGCGGAAATGGCTGTAGTTAGGACCGAAAACAACGGGCATGCCATATGCAGCCGCCTCAATCGTGTTATGGATCCCGACGCCGAATCCGCCGCCTATATACGCCACTTGCCCGAAGCGGTAAATAGAGGAGAGCAGCCCTATCGTATCAACAAGCAGGATAGTGGCTTGCTGCAGGATATTTCGCCGGCTGATCTCATCTGTCATCGCACTCACGGCGGAGTAGCGAACCATCCGTCCTTGGAACAATCGGAAAATAAAATGCATATGCTTCGGGTCTATCTCATGGGGCACAAGGATCAGTTTGGATGAGGGGTCTGTCTGCATGAACTGCGCCAACAATGTCTCATCTTTGGGCCATGTGCTGCCTGCCACGATGACGCGTTGTGCGCCTTGGGCAAAATGCGACACAAGCGTCAGATCTTTCGTGGCCGCCGATCGAAGCTCCATCATTCGGTCGAACCGTGTGTCGCCAGCTACAGAGACGTTCGCTACGCCGTGTTTCGCCAAGAGTACCCGCGATGCTTGATCTTGTACGTACAGATGGGTGAAGCACTTGAGTAATCTTAGATGTAACTTGCCCCACGGAAGGAAGAACAGTTGTTTAGGACGGAAAATCGAACAGATACTATAGGTGGGGATATTCCGTTTATTGAGTTCGCGCAGGTAAGCCGGCCAAAACTCATACTTGACGAAGATAGCCATCTTCGGTTGCAGCGCTTCCAGAAAACGCTTGGCGTTTCGAGTCGTAGCGAAGGGCAGGTAATAGATCCCGTCGGCATGTGGGTATGACTTACGCGCTTCATAGCCCGAAGGGCTGAAGAACGTCACTACAATCTGCTGCTCCGGACGCTCCCGACGAAGCCGCTCAATAAGCGGACGAGCTTGCTCAAACTCACCTACCGAAGCGGCGTGAAACCAGATAGGAGATTTTAACGTTGCACTTTGCTCTTTGAGCTTGGAGATCGTCTCCCGTTGCCCACGAACCAACTGCTGAGCCTTCTTATGGCCCAGCAACGCCGCTATCCGTATGCAGAGAAAATAGAAGTGCACTTAGAACTTATAGCGAACGCCAAGGTTGAACGAATAATCGAAGAGGTGACTCGCCATTACACCCATACCGGCAATACCCATCAAGGTACATGCATAGCCCGGACGGAAGTCAAACGAGAAAGCGATCGGCGCATTCTTCATACATGCCTCGATACCTGCTGCCGCACCACAACCGAGCACACCGCAGTTACCACGGCCCCATCCCACTTTGACCTGACCGCCGACATAGTAGTCCAACAGAATACCTTGACCCTCCGCTGCTTTGCCTTGATAAGCCAAAACGAGGTTGTCGATCGCACCGTTGTAGCCGCCCATACTGCCGGCATCACAGGTGAAATAACCGAACTCATCGATGATCGTGAAATGCTCAGAGACCATGTCTTTGAACTGAACACCGAGACCCAGACCTCCTACGAGACCCAAACTGTACTGATAGTTAGCCGCCATCATTGTTACGGCCGTCATTGCAGCCACGCAAAGCGTAAAAATCTTCTTCATACGTGTAATAATTAGATGAATAAATACAAATTGTTTAAATCGGCTGCAAAGTTACAAAAAATATTTCATATACACAAGTAAGCGCGCGATTTTTTCAAAAAAAGTACGCCTACGCTTGCGTATATAAAAAAAAAGTTGTAATTTTGCAGCACTAAATTCGGATGAGCCATGAAGATACAATTTTTAGGCGCTGCGCGCGAAGTAACAGGTAGTAAGCATCTGATCACCACCGATTCGGGGCACACTATCTTATTGGATTGCGGTATGTATCAGGGTAAAGGGATGGAGACCGACGCCGCGAATAGAGACTTGGGCTTTGATCCCGCTCAGTTGGATTGTGTGGTGTTGAGCCACGCGCATATTGACCATTCGGGTCTGATTCCTTATATCGTCAAGATGGGCTTCAAGGGGGATATTTACTGCACTCCCGCCACCCGCGATCTATGCGCTCTGATGCTTACCGATACTGCGTTTATCCAAGAGCAGGATGTGCGTACCTATAACAAGAAAATAGACAAGCAGAACCCCCATAAAGAGAAGGGAAAGAAATATAAGATTGAGCCGCTTTATACCCAGCAGGATGTGAACAAAGCGATGAAGCATTTTGTGACCTACAGTTACGACCGCCGTTTCAGGTTGTTCGACGATGTGCTGCTGACCTTTACCAATTCTGGACATATGTTAGGCGGCGCGATCTGCAGTCTGGAGATCTACGAGAAAGATGAGAGAATGAGCGGAGTGGAGGCGGATCCGAAACGATGGAAAAGATTGACCTATACAGGGGATATAGGACGGAAATATTGCCATATTCTTCCGCCGCCTCAACTGTTCCCGCAATGCGATTATCTGATTTGTGAATCGACGTACGGAGACCGTTTGCATGACGAAGCCGAAGTGACGGAAGAGCAGCTCTTGGGCGTTGTGGAAGATACGTGCGTGTATCGCAAAGGGCAGTTGTTGATTCCTTCGTTCTCCGTCGGTCGTACGCAGGAGATTGTATATGTGCTCAACCAGTTGTATAACGACGGTCGTTTGCCCCATATACCGGTGTATGTAGATAGTCCGATGAGTACAAACGCCACCCAGATCTTCCGCATGTATCCGGATGATTTGAGCGATGAAGTACGGGACACGATGCAGTTTGATCCGGATCCGTTTGGGTTTAACACGCTGCGTTATATCACGGATATCCGCGAATCGAAAGCCTTGAACCATAAGGATGAACCCTGTATCATCATCTCTGCTTCGGGCATGTTGGAGGCGGGACGTATCAAGCATCATGTGGCGAACCATATATCTGATCCGCGTTGTACCATCCTGATTGTCGGATATTGCGAACCTACCACTTTAGGCGCACGCATTCAGCAACCCGGACTTCAATGGATATCCATCTTCGGTTTAGATCGGAAGATCAAAGCGCAGATTACGAAAATAGAAGGTTTCTCCGGGCATGGCGATTATAAGGAAATGATTGATTATCTGACGCGAAGTCTTTCCGTTGATAAAGTTAAGCGCGTATTCGTAGTACATGGGGACGAGAATGCAGCTGAGGCTTACAAGGGACATCTGCATGAGGCGGAATTCAAGAATATAGAGGTGCCTGAGAAAGGCGAAACAGTAGAATTATAAATATGGAAAAACCAGTCGTTATATTGGCTATCGAATCGAGTTGCGATGACACCTCGTCTGCGGTCATCGTGGATGGAGTGCTACGCAGTAATGTGATAGCGAGCCAGAAAGTGCATGAGGAGTACGGAGGTGTGGTACCGGAATTGGCGAGCCGTGCTCATCAGTTGAATATTTTGCCGGTGGTGGATACCGCGCTCAAGCGTGCAGGAGTTACCAAAAACGATATTTCTGCCATTGCTTTTACCCGTGGTCCCGGTCTCTTAGGCTCGTTGCTCGTCGGTACGTCGTTTGCGAAAGGGTTGGCGTTGGCGCTAAATGTGCCGATTATTGATGTGAACCATTTGCAGGGACATGTCATGGCGCATTTTGTGGAGGATGGGACAGGTCTGCCGCATCCCACTTATCCGTTCCTCTGTCTGCTTGTCAGCGGAGGAAACAGCCAAATCATTAAGGTACAAAGGGACGAAGTACAAGGTATAAAGGAGACCCATATGCCGCATTTTGAGATTATCGGTCAGACGATTGACGATGCTGCAGGGGAGGCTTTCGATAAATGTGCCAAAGTGCTGGGTCTTCCGTATCCGGGCGGTCCATGGATTGACAAACTGGCCAAGCTTGGCGACGCTACCAAGTATCCGTTCGCCAAACCCAATATCGCCGGATATGATTACTCTTTCTCAGGACTGAAGACCTCTTTCCTTTATACGCTTCGTGATCTGCTCAAAGCGCACAACGTGGAGAGTGTCGATGCCTTGGCGGAGCAGATTCCGAACTTACGCGAAGACATGTGTGCGAGTCTGCAAGCTACCGTAGTGGATATCTTGATGCGCAAACTCAAGAAAGCGGCTAAGGATTTGGGAATCAATCAAGTAGCTGTAGCTGGAGGCGTGAGTGCCAATAGTGCCCTGCGGCAGGCATTTATCGATTACGGTAAGAAATATCATTGGACGGTCTTTATTCCGCCATTCAGTTTTACTACCGACAATGCCGCAATGATTTGTCAGGCAGGGTATTTCAAGTATTTAGACCAAGACTTCTGCGCGATAGACGAAGTGCCGTTTGCCAAAACGAAGATATAAGGAATGGAACTCAAATCTCTAATCTCCATACGGCGAAGCAGATCGTTCGACCGGAGGAAGATAAGAAATCTCAAATCTCAAATCCGGCCATATTGGGATATCATCATCTTTATGGTGACGCTTTTGGTGGCGAACTATTTCTGGAAGTTCACGTTCACGGGCGATGAAGACGGAGAGATGGTTACGTGGTTCGGTCTGGATGTCACGGTGCCTTTTGAGTTCATGGCGTGTCACATCGCTTCGGCTGTGTATTGGCTTCTTTCGCTATTTCGCGACACGGTGTATATGGTAGGAGAGCACACTATCCGTTTTGAATCGGGTAGTGGTACCACTATTATCTGGGGTTGTTCGGGCTTAAAGCAGAGTTTTATCTGGATGTGTCTGATCCTTACCGTACGCGGCGGATGGGGGCATAAACTATGGTATATTCCGTTGGGATGGGTAGTATGCTACGGATTTAATATACTACGTATATTCCTGATTTCCCTCTTTATTGAGTTTCACCCGGAATGGTTTACGGTGTTGCATGATTATATCTTCAAGTACCTTTTCTATGCCATTCTCTTCGGGCTATGGGTTATCTTTGTTGAAAAGATAAGGCCCAACGCTTCAATGCACTAACGATTTTCCATGTGCGACTGGCTTGTGTAGCGTCTCCGGTCAGCAGGTCGGGGATCGCGTTTCCGGTCTCTTGTTCCGGATAAACGAGCATATAACTATGGTCGCTGAAGAAACGCGACAACATATCCGGTACTTGTTCAAAGAGCGGGTTATAGGATGGGGTAGAAGGACGTGCATTGATCATGATGATCAGGTCGTCCGGTGTCATCTGTTTCGCCATCATCAAGGCGTCCTCCCAGTCTTCCATTTCGCGATAAGAGGCGCGTAAGTACTTGCCTTTGCGGCGACAGAAAGCTTGCAGAACTTGTTGGGTCTCCTCGTTCGTAAAGAAAACCACTTTTGCTCCTAACTGGCTGCTGAGACGACGTATCAGACCAAAACAGGAAATGAAATCATGCTCTTTCTCAGCGTATCGCGGTACTGCCACTAATATACGCGAAATCGTATTGAGGGGTTGATGCGGATGATAGATAAGCGCTGCTTTGCTCTGACGATTGATGAGGTTCATGGCTTCGCTCCAGTCGCTCTCCGAAGTGAACTCCGGTTCGTTTAGTTCGCTGAGCTCACTTAACTCTTTGAGTTCGTAGTGCCGGTTCTCTGCAACCGTCATCATGAGCCATGAGTTATCGGCTTTATCTGCCTCTAACCGCGCTGCTTCTTGAAGGGCTAACTGTTTGGCGGCGTACTCGGTGACAAACGAAGCGGAGGTGCACAGCACAAGGATCATCAGGATGGACGCATTGAGAATCTCAGGACCAAAAATCCCCGTTTCATAACCTACCGTGACGATAGCAAGTGTACCGGCAGCAGTTGCATGTGTGAGACCGAAGATGAGTTGACGCTCTACAGGCTGCAAACCGAAACTCTTCTGTGCCAACCATGCTGCCAGCCATTTGCCGGCTAATTTAGTAGCAATCATCACAATAGCAATGATGAGCGTAGCCCATCCGCTCCAAACAACAGACACGTCGATCATCATGCCCACACCGATGAGGAAGAGCGGCACGAAGAGGTTATTTCCCACGAAATTGATGCGTTGCATCACAGGACTAAGGTTGGGCACTAACTTATTCATTGCCACACCGCAAATGAACGCACCTAAGATTGCCTCCAGTCCACACCAGTCTGCCATCCAAGCCGAGACGGTCATCAGCGTCATGACGACCATAAAACCTGTCGTCGGATCCGACCATCGCTTGAAGAACCTCTGTGCTACTTTCGGGAAGATGACCAGTATATGCAATAGGGTCAGACCGATCCGGAATAGTTGTCGCCACAAAGGTATCGTATTGGTGTCCACCGCATCGAAATTACGAAGCAAAGCCAACACCAAGAGGGCTAAGGAGATAGAGAGCATCGTTCCGCCGATAGCAATATTCACCGCCTCGTTCTTCTGTACGCCGTAACGATTGACGATGGGATAGGTCATCAGGGTATGACTGCCGTACATAGCGCCTAACAACGCACTGGTGATCCATCCGTAGCCTAAAAGCAGACTGGTAAGGAATCCTAATCCGAAAGGAAAAAGAAAAGAGTAGAGACCGTATATGGTTGCCCTGCCGCGTTGCTGTCTGAAATCATTGATATCCACCTCTATACCGGCCTGCAGCATGATATAGAGCATACCGATTTTACCGAGCGTTTGGATCAGTTCACCACCGCTGATAAGATGCCATCCGTTCTGACCGATACAAATACCGACGATGATAAATCCCACAATGCTGGGAATGCGTATCTTCCGGCAAATCATCGGAACGAACAAGGTGGTTGCCAATAAAATGGCGATGATGGCAAGCGGATTGGTTATCATGGACTCAATTATATAAACTTTCCGGTTATACTATTTTGGTTGGCACGTATCTGTTCTATGTCTCCTTCTGCGACAATCATTCCTCCTCCTCGACCGCCTTCTGGTCCGAGATCGATGATCCAATCGCACGCACGGATGACGTCCGTGTTGTGCTCAATAATAAGGACGGTGTTGCCTTTGTCCACTAATTGGCGGAGGACACCAAGGAGGACACGTATATCCTCAAAATGCAGCCCCGTGGTAGGTTCATCAAGGATGTACAGCGTCTTGCCTGTACTGGGACGCGATAGTTCGGTAGCCAACTTGATACGCTGGCTCTCTCCACCGGAGAGGGAAGTGGAGGCCTGACCTAACTTGATATATCCGAGTCCGACATCCTGAATGGTCTTGATCTTACGGAGGATAGTAGGTTGGGGCTCAAAGAACTCCACGGCTTGATTGACGGTCATATCCAGAATATCGGCGATGTTCTTTCCTTTCCATCGCACCTCGAGCGTCTCGCGGTTATAGCGCTGTCCGCCGCATACTTCGCAGGGCACATAGACATCCGGCATGAAATGCATGGCGATGGTTTTGTATCCGTTACCCATACATTCCTCGCACCGCCCGCCATGCATGTTGAATGAGAACCGTCCGGTCTTCCATCCGCGGATCTTAGATTCCGGCAGTTGGGCGAAGAGCTCACGTATATCGTTGAAGACGTTCGTGTAGGTAGCAGGGTTGGAACGCGGTGTACGACCGATAGGCGACTGATCCACATTGATCACTTTATCGATGAACTCCACGCCTTCGATTCGTTTATAAGGCAGCGGTGCTTGTTTGGAGCGATAGAAACGCTGACTGAGGATTGGGTAGAGTGTCTGGTTGATAAGCGAAGACTTGCCGCTTCCACTCACACCCGTGACACATACCATCTTACCCAAAGGAATCTTCACCGTCACGTTCTTGAGGTTATTGCCGGTACAGCCGGAGAGTGTAATAAATCTTTCAGCGGAGCGGTCTTTCAGCGAAGCGGTCTTTGTTCTTTTAGTGACCTCGGTCACGGTCCGTTTTCCCTTCAAATACTGCGCCGTGAGGGTGTCTGTCTTAAGCAGATCGTCCGGCGTGCCAGAGAAGAGCACTTTGCCTCCCAATCGACCGGCTTTGGGACCTATATCCACTATCCAGTCCGCCTCTCGCATCATCTGTTCGTCATGTTCCACCACGATGACGGAGTTATTGAGGTCGCGTAACTCTTTGAGGCTGTTGATCAGCCGTTGGTTGTCGCGTTGATGCAGACCGATGGAAGGCTCGTCAAGGATATAGAGCACATTGACGAGACGACTACCTATCTGCGTAGCCAAACGGATTCGTTGGCTCTCTCCGCCGGAAAGACTTTCGCTGCTTCGATTAAGACTCAGATAACTCAGTCCTACGGACTGCATGAAGCTCAGACGACCGATGATCTCTTTGAGGATCGGCTCTGCAATCGATTTCTGTTTGGAGGAGAGTTCCAACGTCTGAAGATTGGAAAGCGTGTGAATCAGATCGTCCAGATCCATTTCCGCCAAATCAGAGATGTTGTATTTGCCAAAACGGTAACTGAGTGCTTCTTTGCTCAGCCGCTTGCCATGACATTCCGGACATTCCATCCACTCTTCGTTCTCCTCTTCTTCGGTCTCTGTGAATGCTGTCAAACGCTCCCACCAGTTATCCTGTTGTATCGCTTCGTCAATCTCGTTCAATAATCCTTCGTCCTTTAACCTTTCACCTTTCACCTTTCCCAGTCCTTTGCAGCAAGGACACCAACCCGAAGGGCTGTTGAACGAGAACGTATGTGGAGCAGGTTCCTGGTAGCTGAGACCTGTCTCGGGACACATGAGGTTACGGCTCAAGTATCGAATATCGTCATGGAGCGGTTTATCAGCGCTCGTCTCATCATGGAGCACAGCGATCATGAGCAACCCGTTTCCTTGCGTCATGGCTCTGTCCACCGATTGCCGGATACGCCTCAAATCATCTTCCGCTCCTTCCTCCTTCGTCCTTTCACCTTTCACCTTCAGCCTGTCCACGACCACCTCGATCGTGTGCGTCTTATAGCGGTCCAGTTTCATGCCGGCTACTATTTCTCGCACCTCGCCGTCCACGCGTACATGGACAAACCCTTTCTTGCGGATGGTCTCGAACAACTCCTTGTAATGTCCCTTACGGGCGTTCACTAACGGAGCTAACAGAAGTATCTTCTTTCCGGCAAATTCATGGACGATGAGTTGGATGATCTGCTCGTCCGTAAATTTAATCATCGGCTTGCCGGATAGATACGAATAGGGTGTTGCGGCGCGAGCAAAGAGTAATCGCAGGAAATCATAGACCTCCGTGATTGTCCCGACGGTAGAGCGAGGGTTCTTGGAAGTGGTCTTCTGGTCGATGGAAATGACCGGACTCAGACCCGTTATTTTGTCCACGTCGGGGCGTTGCATCTGACCGATGAATCCGCGTGCGTAGGACGAGAAAGTCTCCATGTAACGACGTTGACCTTCTGCAAAGATGGTGTCGAAGGCAAGGGACGACTTCCCCGAACCGCTGAGGCCTGTGATGACCGTCAGCCGTTTTCGGGGAATCGAGACGCTGATGTTCTTGAGGTTATGAACCCGTGCGCCGATGATTTCTATGTTGCCCTCGTTAGGAAGCATTCAGTATTCTGTATTCAGTATTCAGTTTTCAGCCTTTGAGGGCTTTGATGGCTTCTTCGAGCGAGGCGATGCGGGATTCGGCATCGGATTTCTTCTTGCGTTCGAGCTCGACGATCTCGGGTTTGGCGTTTGCCACGAAGCGCTCGTTGCTCAGTTTTGCCATGACGCCTTTGAGGAAACCTTGCTGGTGTTGCAGGTCTGCTTCGAGTTTCTTGAGCTCTTCCTCTACGTTGATGAACTGATCCATCGGGATAGCAAACTCGGTTGTGCCAACAAGGAATTTCGCACAGTTGCCCCTTCCGTCTGGGTTTTCCCCGTTTAACGGGGACACCGTCACATTCGCGAGTTTGTCCACCAACGGATTGAGTTCGACCGGGGAGATGAGTGTGAGACGCTCTTTTTGCGGAATGTTCTTCGACGCGCGGACATTACGTACGCCGGAGATCACTTCTTTCAGTTCTTCCACTGCTTTTAGTATGCTTTCAGTCCCGATTCGATTCTCTCTCGATAGTGTCTCGTTAGTCTGATTTACTACCATGATAGACTCGCCCGGTTTGCGGTCGTAGAGGTTCTGCCAGAGTTCCTCTGTGATGAACGGCATGAAGGGGTGGAGCAGAACGAGCAAACGGTCGAAGAATGCGAGAGTGGCTTCGTACGTAGCGCGGTCAATCGGTTGTTGGTACGCGGGTTTGATCATCTCCAGATACCAGCCGCTAAACTCGTCGCAGTACAGTTTGTAGATCTCCATGAGCGCCTCGCTCAGACGGTATTTGGAGAAGAGGTCTGCTATCTCTGCGGCGGTCTTGTCCAGTTGCGCATCGAACCACTCGATGGCAAACTTGGAGGTCTCGGGCTGCGGGATGTCTGCTATCTCAAGACCTTTGACCATACGGAAACAGTTCCAGATCTTGTTGCAGAAGTTGCGTCCCTGCTCGCAGAGGGAATCATCATAGAGGATGTCGTTGCCTGCAGGAGCGGAGAGCAGGATACCCATACGTACTCCGTCGGCACCAAAACGCTCGATGAGGTCTAATGGGTCAGGGCTGTTACCGAGGGATTTGGACATTTTACGTCCGAGTTTGTCGCGCACAATACCTGTGAAATAGACGTGCTTGAACGGCATTTTGCCTTGGTATTCATAGCCCGCCATGATCATACGTGCTACCCAGAAGAAGATAATATCCGGTCCTGTTACAAGGTCTGCGGTCGGGTAGTAATAGTTGATCTCTTTGTTGTCCGGATGCTCAATGCCGTCGAACAAGGAAATCGGCCATAACCAGCTGCTGAACCAAGTATCCAAAGCGCCTTCGTCTTGTACGTAGTTGCCTTCGGGCTTGGTTTCCGAAACGATGATCTTGTCGTCCGGGTAGTTCTCGAGTCCGGTTTGTGCGAGCAGGTCGGCGTCGTAGTATGCCGGGATGCGATGTCCCCACCAGAGTTGGCGGCTGATACACCAGTCTTTGATGTTTTCGAGCCAGTTGCGGTATGTGTTCTTGTATTTCGCGGGATAGAAGACGATGTCGTCGTTCATTACCGGCGGGAGTGCGATGTCTGCAAAGTGTTGCATCTTGACGAACCATTGTAGGCTCAAACGCGGCTCGATAGGTACGTTGGTACGCTCGGAGTAGCCGACTTTATTGTCGTAGTCCTCGATTTTCTCGACGAGGTTGAGCTCCTTGAGGTCTTCGATGATTTGCTTGCGGCAATCGAAACGGTCCATACCGTGGTATTTGCGTACGTTCGCTTGGAGTTCGGGTTCTACCGTGTCCATGTTGAGGTGCGCGTCCGGCGTGAAGATGTCGATGGTTTGGAGGTTGTATTTCTGACCAAGGGCGTAGTCGTTGACGTCGTGTGCCGGCGTCACTTTGAGGCAACCGGTACCGAAACCGATCTCCACGTAGCGGTCTTCGATGATGGGGATGACACGACCGACACCCGGTACGATGACGTGCTTGCCTTTGAGCCACTGGTTCTTCTCCTCTTTGGGGTTGATGCAGACCGCTATATCGCCGAAGATGGTCTCCGGACGGGTAGTAGCCACGATGGCATATTTGCCCGGCTCTTCGGCTACTTCGTAGCGCAGATAATAGAACTTGTTATGCTCGTCGTGGTAGATCACCTCCTCGTCGGAAAGGGCAGTCTGACGCTCCGGATCCCAGTTGACCATGCGGAGCCCGCGGTAGATGAGGCCTTTCTTATAGAGGTCGCAGAAGACCTTGATAACCGCTTTGGAGCGGGTCTCGTCCATGGTGAAGGACGTACGGTCCCAATCGCAGGAACAACCCAGTTTGCGGAGTTGTTTCAAGATGATACCTCCGTGTTCGTCGGTCCAGTCCCACGCATGTTTGAGGAACTGCTCACGGGTGAGGTCAGATTTGTTGATACCTTGCTCTTTGAGGCGTTTGATGACCTTTGCCTCGGTAGCAATCGAAGCATGGTCGGTACCGGGCACCCAGCAGGCGTTCTTACCTTCGAGACGCGCACGGCGCACAAGGATATCCTGAATCGTCTCATTGAGCACATGCCCCATGTGCAGCACACCCGTTACGTTGGGCGGCGGAATAACGATAGTAAACGGATCGCGGCCATCCGGCTCGCTGTGAAAGAGTTTGTTGTCCAGCCAGTATTGATACCAGCGGGCTTCAATGTCAGTAGGATTATACTTTGAGTCCATATATGAAATAATTAAAGTCCAAAATAAGGCAAATTAAAATCGGGCACAAAATTACAAAAAATTTTTCACATGTGCAAGCGCGCACGCACATTTCCTAAATTTTTTTTGAGTATTTATTTGCATATATGCAAAATTTGTAGTAATTTTGCAGCCGGATTTGAAAAACATAACCATCTAATACAAAAACACATTCTATGGAAGATTTAACAATCTTGATGTACGTCGTTTTAGCGGCGTCTGTTTTAGCGCTTGGTTTTGCGTACTATTTCTATCTTTCTATGCTGGGCAAGGACGAAGGGACGGAGTTGATGAAGAAGATTGCATCGCATGTGCGCAAAGGAGCTATGGCGTATTTGAAACAGCAGTACAAAGTGGTGACAATCGTCTTTGTGGTGTTGGCAGTCGTTTTTGCCGTCATGGCTTATTTTAAGCTGCAGAACGGTATCGTTTGGTTTGCGTTTCTGACCGGCGGTTTCTTCTCGGGTTTGGCCGGATTCTTCGGCATGAAGACAGCTACTTATGCTTCTGCTCGTACTGCTAACGCAGCGCGTCAGAGCCTGAATGCAGGTCTGCAGGTAGCTTTCCGTTCGGGCGCCGTAATGGGTCTGACGGTAGTAGGATTGGCGTTGTTGGACATCGCCGGTTGGTTCTTGGTGTTGAAAGGCACAGGACTGTTAGCGCTCGTAGGCGCCGAGGCGGATCTGATCACGATTACCACGACCATGCTGACTTTTGGAATGGGTGCTTCGACCCAAGCGCTCTTTGCCCGTGTAGGCGGCGGTATCTACACAAAAGCGGCAGATGTAGGCGCCGACTTGGTAGGTAAGACGGAGTATAACATCCCGGAGGACGACCCGCGCAATCCGGCTACTATCGCGGACAATGTAGGCGATAACGTAGGTGACGTAGCCGGTATGGGCGCTGATCTATACGAGAGTTACGCCGGTTCCATTCTTGCTACCATGGCGCTGGGTGCTTCGGCATTTGCTTTCTGCGAAGAAATGCAACTGAAAGCCGTCTTAGCTCCTTCGCTTATTGCTGCTTGCGGTGTATTGCTCAGTATTATAGGCATTTATCTGGTGAAGACCAAAGAGGGCGCTGGAATGAAAGAGTTGCTGCGTGCGTTAGCGATCGGAACGAACACCGCTGCCGTGCTGATTGCGTTGGTGACGTTCGGGATCTTCGCGTGGCTATTTGGCACCGAGACGAATCAATGGTGGCAGGTGTCGCTGTCGGTGGTGGTAGGTCTGCTTGCCGGCGTGATCATCGGTCAATCGACCGAGTACTACACCTCACAGAGTTATAAACCGACGCAGAAAGTGAGTGAGAGTTCTCAGACCGGTCCGGCTACCGTGATCATCAGCGGTTTGGGATTGGGTATGTTATCGACTGCTATTCCGGTGATCACCGTAGGTGTAGCGATTATTCTGGCGTATCTATGCGCAAACGGTTTCCAAGTGGAGTTCAGCGCCGCTAACCTGAGCATGGGGCTCTACGGAATCGGTATTGCGGCAGTAGGAATGTTGTCCACATTAGGTATCACCTTAGCTACCGACGCTTACGGTCCTATCGCCGATAACGCAGGCGGCAACGCCGAGATGTCGGGTCTGCCGGCTGAGGTTCGTCAGCGTACCGACGCCTTGGATGCGTTAGGCAACACGACGGCGGCTACGGGCAAGGGTTTTGCTATCGGGTCGGCAGCGCTCACCGCCTTGGCTCTCTTAGCTTCCTATGTAGAGGAGATAAAGATTGCGCTCATTCGTACCGGCGAAGCCTTGCCCAACGGCGTGGAGGCAGCGAAAGCAACGTTAGTGGATTTCATGGACGCGTATAATGTGAACCTGATGAACCCCATCGTGCTGGTAGGTATCTTTATCGGTTCGATGATGGCATTCCTGTTCTGCGGTCTGACAATGAACGCAGTAGGTCGTGCCGCCCAGAAGATGGTGGAGGAGGTGCGTCGGCAGTTCCAGACGATCAAAGGTATCTTGGAAGGCAAAGCCGATCCGGATTATGCGCGCTGCGTAGCGATCTCTACCAAGGGCGCTCAGCAGGAGATGTTATTACCCTCTATCTTGGCGATCATCGTACCGATCATCACCGGTCTGGTGTTAGGCGTAGCCGGCGTGTTAGGATTGCTGATCGGCGGTCTGGCAACGGGCTTCGTGCTGGCTGTGTTCATGGCGAACGCAGGTGGCGCATGGGATAACGCCAAGAAATACGTGGAGGAAGGTCATTTCGGCGGAAAGGGTAGTGATTGTCATAAGGCAACCGTGGTAGGCGACACCGTAGGCGATCCGTTCAAAGATACATCGGGACCGAGCCTGAACATCCTCATCAAACTAATGTCGATGGTCAGTATTGTGATGGCAGGTTTGACGGTAGCTTATCACCTGCTATAAGAGGCGTGAATATAAAAGAGCGGAGTGACAAACTCCGCTCTTTTTGTGATTATTGGTTCCGTTTGGGATTCTTAGGAAACCATCCTTTTTGTACGCGTTCGCGTTGCTTGAATACTTCGCCGATTCCCCAAAAAGAAGAGAATGCAAAAATTCCGAGGAAGATGGAGAGGTATGTGTTCTCTACAAAGAGGGACACTCCGGCGGCAATGAGTCCGACCACCAGAAACGCCCACCATGATTTGACACCGAAATAGTACTCCGCCTTAATCACCAGCGGATGGAATAGACCGATACAGAAGAAAGCACCGGCCCCTAATAACAATCCTTCGTAGTTCATTATTTCTTCTCCATTTTGGTGATTTTGCCGGCATAAGTGCAGCCCGAAAAAGTGCCGTAACTGTTCGTGAACTTGAGACTGTCGGCGGTAATCGTACCGCTGAGATTATTCACAATGTACTTAGGGAACTGGTGACCTTTCATGGTAGGAATAATGTTATCTCCGCTGAGGGTGATTAGTCCTTCCGTACGGACGTAGTTCACTCCGGGAATCACCATGTTGATTGTGGTTTGTTGTGCCATAGCGGATGCAAAAGCGATATCAAACAGATAGATATCCAGTGTCGTCTGGTCTACGATCACCACTTCCGAACGAATATCCTTCATCTCGAACGGAGTATTCGGTCCATCTCCGTCAGGAACTTTGTTGGTACCAGAAGCTTCAAACTTAGTAGCTTCATTAAACGCAGTTTCGTCTTGAGTAGGAGTGAACTCCGGTTCGTTTTTGTTGCAGGAGGCAATCATCATTACCGCTGCTAAAATAAAAAGAATCTTTTTCATATGAATAAATAGTTTAATTATTAAATTTCACATCGGATGGTAGCTCCTAATTCAAGGGGTTTACCTTTTTGCAAAAAATCATTGTTCATGGATCGGAAATAGAACACGTTGTATTGCGTTTTCGTCAGATTGCGTCCCCATAACTCGAGTTGTACATATTTCCAATCTATTGTAATATTGGCAGCCAGCAGTGCGTAGGGGCGCTCTTTGACATCGTTCTGCTCATTCCAGAAAATAGGTCCCGCCATATTCGTTCTAGCGGCTAATGAGATGGATTGCAACCATGGTTTACCTATTCGATAGCCGGCTTGAACCAAGAGGTGCGCGGTGTGTTGGGGTGCATAAGGGATATAGTTCCCGGAGTAGTCTCCCATGCCGTCATTGAACGTCACGAAACGGGCGTCGGTAAACCCATAGGAAGCGTCCAAGAGACCGTACCAACGGTTTTTTTGCCATCTGTAATGCAAGGCCGTCTCCACGCCCCACATGCGTGATTGCGCTGCGTTTGCCATCATTCGACCGGTCGTTTTGCCGTTCGGGAAGATGGTGACCTGCTGGTCCAGACAGCGGATATGAAAAGCGTCCACATCTATTTTCAGTCCTTCTATCGGCGTGAAATGGGCGCCTATCTCAAAGGTCCAATCGGTCTCGGGACGGTAGGAAGTGATGGCTACATCGGTGAATCGCGGGTCTGCTATCTTGAGGTTGATGCCCATGTCGGCAGCCAGATCGGTCATGACTTGGTTTTGAGTAATCGTACTGAAGATCTGCGGATTATAACCTCCTGCTTTATAGCCTTTTGCCGCGTACCCGTATATCGTTGCCCACGAGGTCTCATAGGAGACCGCTAATTTGGGCAGGATCTGCCAATAATGCGCGCTTTGAGTACCGCTGATGGCGGTATGTACGTTTTCGAAATCCGGCATAAGTAGCGTAAAACGATAGTTCACATTCGCCGTACTGAGATAGTTCATGCGTGTATGTTCATAATCGAACCGTACGCCGGCATTGATATGCCAGTGACCGAATTGAAAATGGCTCTGATGATAGATCGCCGTTCCGGCATTGAGTAATCCGAACGAACTGTGGATAGGCAATGTCTCATTGCTGATACAAATCGAGTCCTCTGGAAAGACGGTTTGAATACCGCGATTGGCGTTACTGAGGATCAACTCATCGATCCCTTCGCGCATGAAGTCCACGGGCGCATGGAGACTGTTGGATTTCACAAAACTGCTCAGCCCGATATTCCATTCATACCACGCGCATGGTTTGGGTGCACGCAGCAAGGCATCTATCGTGCCGCTATGTTGCCGTTGGGCCTGCTGCAGGGTGAAGATATCCGCTGGCGTGTAGTCATTATCCATGCGCATGTCGTCATGCAGGTACTGATAACTGCCTGCTATCTGCAGGTGATAGCCGTTCGATTGGTACTCCGCGCGGATAGAGGGCATCAATGCCAGACGCTGGTATGAACCTTCGCTGTTATAGGCTATCTGACCCGTATTAGCTAAGGCATAAGGGAACGCTCCTTGCCGTACCCAATCGGCATAAAAAGTACCGGTTATCCGCCATTTATCCGATATCAGACCGTCCATCACTAATCTACTTCCGGCTTGCTGACCGTGATCCACCGCGCGACCGTTCCACTGATTGCGGTAAAAACCGTCGGTGCGTTGATAGCGCGCGGCTATTCCCCATCCGAACTTGGAAGGAGCGTTCGGCAGTTGGTAGGGCGTGCTGTAATAAGATGCCTGCGCGTGTACCTGATTCGCCGTAGCATAACTCACTTTTGCCCGTATGAGCCGGTCGGATAGGTCCAAGGGCTGAATGGTCCGGATCTCCATGACGCCTGCAGGTGTGTTTCGCCCGTACAGAGTGCCCTGCGGTCCGCATAAGAGTTCCACCCGTTTGACGTCCTGTAGGGTGTGGTCGTAAAGGTTTTTGTCCATGATTGGAACACCGTCTATGACCATTCCCATCACCGGTTCGTTGATACGGCTGCCTAATCCGCGGATATAAATACTGCTGGTCATGGCACTGCCGTAATCCGGCATATATACATTGGGAATCAAGGCGCTTATTTCCTTGGGTGCTACGGTCTGTGCCTCCTCTAAAAGGCGTGTGTCCAAGACGTGAATCATCGTCTGCTGACGGCTGACCACCATCGGCATACGCGATACAGATACCTCAACGTCCGGCAGCGAAACGGTATCTGTCCATCCTTCCGCTGTAGTCGCGTGAAGAATAGACACCGAACAGAGCAAGTAAAGCCATATAAATTGTACCTTTGCGTCCATGGAGTAAAAAACGGCGCAAAGGTACAAAATTATTCTTAAAGAAAGTTTAAGATTTACTTAAGAATACAGTCTTTCTTTATAAAATCATTTATAAAGGAATCGTTTGATCGATTTCTTGGGTGTTTTCTCGAAGGGTTGCTCTTGTACTTCGATGTCAGAGACCTTGCTGTATGAAGGAATCAGGCTGTTGAGTTTCTGCAGGTTCTCCTTCATCAACTGCTGTATCTCATCGAGTGTCATTCGCTTGGTGAGGGTCTCGTCCGGGAAGACGAGCGCCACCAGTTTGCCTTCGCGTTCCACGATGAGCGATTCACCAACCGCCTCTTGGTTATTGAGCTTGTCTTCGATCTCCTCGGGGTAGATGTTCTGTCCCGAAGCACCGAGGAACATGGTTTTGCAACGCCCTTTGATATAGATATTTTTCTTCTTGTCGAGTCGTCCGAGGTCGCCTGTACGCATCCAACCGTCTTCGGTGAACACAGCTTTGGTAGCTTCAGGGTTCTTGTAATAACCAAGCATCACGTTCTCGCCTTTCACAAGGATCTCACCGATACCGGCTTCGTTCGGATTATCAATCTTCACGTCCATGTTCATCACCGGCACGCCGCCCGAACGGGCTTTGAAATACTTAGGCGGGTTACCGCCGATGAGCGGACCGCACTCGGTCATTCCGTATCCGATAGAGAGCGGGAAATGAATATCCATCAGACATTTCTCTACGATGGGGTTCATTGCTGCACCGCCGCAGATGAAATACCGTAACTTACCTCCGAAAGCGCTGCGCAGACCGCTCTTGACACGGCTCTTGAGGATGGCGCCGATGATGGGTGTGTGCCAGAACATGCGGATGATCCATTTGCTGAGCATTGGGTCCAAATTCTTCTTGTATATTTTCTCAATCACCAGAGGCACTGTGACCACCAGATAAGGTTGCACCTCATTGAGCGCTTTGAGCAGAATAGACGGGGTGGGGCTCTTGGTCAGGAAATAAATATGCGTACCGCAGCAAAGCGGGTAGAGCAGTTCACAAACCTGTCCGAACATATGGGCAAGCGGTAACATCGACACGATGCGTTGCCCCGGATCCACCGGCAGAATCTTCATGCCTACCTCGATATTATTGCTGATCGACCGTCCGTTGAGCATTACGCCTTTGGGCGAACCGGTCGAACCGCTGGTATAGTTGATGAGCGAGACCGCATCGGGATCGGCAGTGAAATGGATATCTTCCGGCATCAAGGCTTTCGGGTACTTCGCTTGGAAAGCAGCCTCCCATGCTTCTTTGGAGGGCATGGACGCGTCCTTTGCGGTGTAGAGTGGACGCCAATCTTCCAGCGAAAGAGCGGCTTTGAGCCGTTTGGGCAAGGTTTTGTTTTGCAGCTCTTTCCATACATAGGGACCCACGAAGAGCAGATCCGAATCCGAATGGTCCAGCAGATGAGCTATATCATCCGCCGTAAAATCCTGCAAAATGCTGACTACCACCCCTTCATAGGACGTGATGGCGAGATAAGCCACAGCCCAGTTGGCGCAGTTACGACCCGCCAACGCGATCTTGTCGCCGCGCTTGATGCCTAACTGCTCAAACAACACATGGAGCTTCACCATCTCCGTAGCTAACTCCGCAAAAGTGTACTCATGATTCTCCCCGAAGTCCGTTAATGCAGGGTCATTCCACTGGTGAAACATGACATCTGTCAGGTAGTTTAAATAATGTTTCGTCATACCAAAAACAATTTTGCGGTGCAAAATTACTACTTTTTTTTGATATATGCAAGATTTTGCTGCATTTTTATGTCAAGAATCGTTCTTTCTTCCTCTTGGTGACCAATAAAAAAAAACGAGCGTGTAGCTTCACAGTTACACGCAGGCTTTGATTTCCCATTTCAGAGAAATCCATCTACTTACTCACATAATTATTTACAGAAACGTTGTGGACACTCACTAAAACCACAACGCGGGTTGCGGTATTTATTGGTACAAATACCGCTTGATGGAGCGTTTCGGTGTTTTCTCAAACTCCGAAGCCACTAATTCTATCGAGTTAATCTGGCTGTACAGTGGAAGGGTCTTGTTCACCGCTATGCGGTTCTCTTCCATCTGCTGGGTCAGACTCTTGGTTCCTAATAGTTTCTTGCCATCCACGGAGGTGTCCGGGAAGACGAGCGCCACTAATTTATGATCGCGGTCCAAGACGATGGACTCCGCTACGCAAGGCATGGAGTTCAGTTTGTCCTCCAGCTCCTCGGGGTAGATATTCTGTCCCGAAGCTCCGAGAATCATGTTCTTGGAACGACCGTGGATATAGATATTTCCCTCTTTATCAAGCACTCCGAGGTCACCTGTACGCATCCATCCGTCTTCGGTGAAAGCAGCCTTGGTAGCTTCAGGGTTCTTGTAATATCCCTGCATGACGTTGATACCTTTTACTTGGATCTCGCCGTCTTTGGAAGTCGGATCTTCGGAATCGATACGCACGCGGCATTGCGGCAACTCTTTTCCGCAGCTATGGAACGCATAGTGGAACCAGTCTTCATAGCTGATGAGCGGACCGCATTCGGTCATGCCGTAACCTACGCAGTATTGATATTGAATATCGTGCAGCACTTGTTCTACCTCCGCGTTCAAAGCGGCGCCGCCGATAATGAGGTATCGTAATTCGCCGCCGAAGATCTTATCCAGACCCTCTTTCACTTTCTTGCGAACGATGGTCTTGATAATCGGCGTATGCCAAAGGATCTTCATGGTCGGGGTACTGATCTTAGGCAGCACACCTTTCTTGATAATTTTCTCGATCACCAAAGGTACGGTCAGGATCATGAATGGTTTCACTTGCGCAAACGCTTTCATGAGCACCGTCGGGGTAGGAGCTTGCGTCAGGAAGAACACTTCTGCGCCCTCGCATACCTGATACAGGAACTCGAACATCAGTCCGAACATATGCGCAATCGGCAGCATCGACAGCACCTTATCGCCCGGTTTATGAGGAATACGCGTGCATGCGAACTCTACGTTTCCGCTCAGGTTCAGATGGGTCAGCATCACTCCTTTCGGGTTGCCCGTGGAGCCGCTGGTATAGTTGATGACTGCTAAATCGTCAAAGTTATCCGTAGGATAATGCACATCGTCTATCTTCACGCCTTTCGGATACGCCTGCTGGAATGCCGCCTCAACGCCCTCAAACGCTTTGCGGAAAGCCGGTGTGGCCTCCACAATCTCCATGTCGTCCATGAAGATAGTGGCTTTCAGCCCCTTCATCTGCTTGGGCTCGATACGTTTCATCACGTTCGGACCTACGTATAGCAGTACTGCCTCAGAATGGTTCACCAGCGAATGGATACCATCCGCCGTGAAATCCGGCAGGATGCTCACCGTCACGGCACCGTAAGACTCAACGGCAAGGAAGAGAAGACCCCAATTGGCACAATTTCGACCACAAATAGCAATCTTATCGCCCGGTTGGACGCCGCACTCACACCATGTAACATGTAATCGGGCAATCTCCCTTGCTAGGTCCGCATATGTGTATTTATGCTCGCCGTCAATATCGGTCATCGCCAGCCTGTTCCATTTGGAGCGCATGGTTTCTTCGAGGTAGGATAAGTAATGTTTCGTAGCCATAAATGTTCAAATTTTGTGCAAAATTACAATTTTTTTTTCAAATAGCAAAAGATTTCTTGATTTTTTTTGTTTTTTTTGACGTATAGTTGATTTTAGTGATATTTTTTCAACCATCTTAGACTTTTTCGAAGCGGTCTAAGGCATCATTCATGATATTTTTGCCGTCTGCGATAATCTGTTCGGCTTTGTCAAAATCGAAGGTGTTATAGGCGTATTGGCGCATCACGGCATGGATGTCCGGAGGAGTCAGACGCAGCGAGAGGAGGGTGTTCTGCTGAATCTGCATATCGCTCATGCGGTCCAGTATGCGGAGGAAATTCAGTTTATGGTCGATGTCTATACTGTCTTTTCCGCTGATATCCATCGCTACCAACAGGTCGCCTTCCGTCCGCTCTACCACATGCAGCGGTAACGGATTCAGTATGCCGCCGTCAATGAGTATATGCTTTCCCATATGTACCGGCTCGAAAAAGAGCGGGATGCTGATGGACGCGCGGACGGCTTCAAACAGGCTACCCGAACGAAATACCACCTCTTCGGTACTCATTATATCCGAAGCTACGATGGCGCATGGAATGTTCAATTGTTCCATTGGACGATCCGGCACAACGGTCTGCAGTTCCTCGATGATCCTTTGTCCTTTGACCAAGCTGTTTCCGCTCAGCAGGTTGATATCCATCATCCGTAGGATAAGCTGCTTATCCACGCTCAGGAACCATTCTTTCGCCTCTTTGAGCTGTCCGGCGGCGTACATACCGGCAATGATGGAGCCCATCGAACAACCGGCTATACTGGTAATCGTATATCCGCGCTCTTCGAGGGCTTCAATCGCGCCGATGTGTGCTAATCCGCGTGCTCCTCCCGATCCTAATACTAACGCTACGCGTTTATTGATCGTTGGTCGTTGGTCGTTACTCATTGGGCGTTAGACAATTTTTGCAGGCACCAGTTTCTCGCGAATCTTGATATAGATGATGTTCTCTTTCTTGGCGTAAGCGGTCTGCACGTATCCCATGCCGATACCTGTCTTGGTGTTCGGCAGCATGATGCCGGAAGTGACATTACCGATCGTCTCGCCTGCCTCGTTGCATATCTCATAACCGTTACGCGGAATAGCGCGCTCCAGACATTCGAAATGAACCAGTTTGCGCTTCACGCCTTCGGCTTTCTGGGCTTTGAGGAAATCGCGGTCGATGAACTCTTTGGCATCCAGTTTGGTGATCCAACCCAGTCCGGCTTCCAGCGGCGAAGTGGTATCGTCGATGTCATGGCCGTACAGGCAGTACCATTTCTCCAGACGCAGACTATCGCGTGCGCCCAGACCAATAGGCGCCAAACCGAACGGTTTGCCTACTTCGAATAGAGCGTCCCAAATCTGCTTGCCGTTCTCGGCAGGGAAATACAACTCAAAACCACCGGCACCCGTGTAACCCGTATTGCTCAGGATAACACCCGGTACGCCGGCAAAACTCCACTCGCGGAAGGCATAGTAATCAATCGATTTCAGATCGGCGTCGGTCAGCAGTTGTAGTAGCTCTACAGCTTTCGGACCCTGTACTGCCAACTGTCCATATCGCTCACTCGCGTTCTCCAGTCTGACATTTTCGTCTGACCATCCTTTCGCCTTAGACCTTTCATCTTTCACCTTATTTACCCATCCCCAGTCTTTGTCGATATTGCCGGCATTGACTACCATGAGGTACTTGGTGGTGGAGTATTTATAGATGATCAGGTCATCCACGATACCGCCTTTGCCGTTGGGCATGCAGGTGTACTGCGCCTTGCCGGCAGGAATGACAGACAGGTCGTTCGTGGTGATGTACTGCAGAAAATCAAGGGCTTTCTCGCCTTTGACCCAGAACTCACCCATGTGGCTCACATCGAACACTCCTACGCCCTCACGAACGATCATGTGTTCCTGATTGATGCCGGTAGGGTATTGGATAGGCATATTAAACCCGGCAAACTCTGCCATTTTTGCGCCCAGCGCAATGTGGATATCTGTAAACGGTGTTGTCTTTAACATAATGATTGAAATTTTGTTTTTGGTCGTTGGTATTTGGTCGTTGGTCGTTGGACCTTGGACGTTGGACTAACGACTATCGACCAACGACTATTCTTTATTTATCACATAAAAACGCGCGGACATGACGATATGCAATATCACTTCCTTGGCTTTCTCCAAGGACGGGATAGGCAGATACTCATATCGGCTGTGGAAGTTCTCTCCGCCGGCAAAGATATTAGGGCAGGGTAGTCCTTCAAACGACAGTCTTGCTCCGTCCGTACCGCCGCGAATGGGTTTGATGTGCGGCACTACCTCTACTTCCTTCATGGCTTTCTGGGCGAGGTTGACGATTTGGATCACCGGTTCGATTTTCTCGCGCATGTTGTAGTATTGGTCGCGCAAATCGATCTCCGCGGTGCCTTCGCCGTACTTCAGGTTCATCGCCTCCACCATCTGCGTGATAGCGAGTTTGCGCGCTTTGAAGCGTTCGCTGTCATGATCGCGGATGATGTAACTGAGGGTCGTCTCCTCTACCGTGCCTTCGATGCTTGTCAGATGGAAGAATCCCTGATAATCCTTGGTGTGCTCAGGGGTCTCCGCGGAAGGAATCATAGAGATGATCTGGTTGGCGATACGCATGGAGTTACGCATCTTATGGTAGGCAGCTCCCGGGTGCACATTCAATCCGTGTACTTTGATCTTGCATGCCGCGGCATTGAAGTTCTCGAACTCCAACTCACCGATCGTGCCGCCGTCCATCGTGTAGGCGTAATCGGCGCCGAACGCTTTGACGTCAAAATAGTCGGCTCCCTGTCCGATCTCTTCGTCCGGAGTAAAACCGACTCGTATCTTGCCGTGTCGGATTTCGGGGTGCTGGATCAGATGCTCCATGGCGCTCACTATCTCCGCGATGCCGGCTTTGTCGTCTGCTCCTAACAGGGTCGTCTCGTCCGTCACGATCACATCCTGTCCGGCGTAACGACGGTCGATATAATCGCGCTCTTCCGCTTTGACGATCGTTGCTTTCACGTTCTCGCCGCTTGCGTCCGGAGAGGTGTCCATATGGGCAATGAAACCGACCACGGGCACCTTGTCTCGGATGTCTGCAGGCTGATTGCTCTCCAGCGTAGCCATGATATATCCGTTCTCGTCCAGCGTCACATCGCTCATACCGATGGAGCGCAGTTCGTCCGCCAGATAGCGCGCGAACGTCATCTGACCGGGAGTGGAAGGAGTCGTACCGGTGTTCTCGTCACTCGTCGTGCAGAACGATACGTATTTTAAGAAACGCTCAACAATCTCCATTATTTACCTCCGAAAAGACTGAGAAGGTTGCTGATAGAGCCTGCGTATTGAGCCGCGGTGTTGGCATACTGAGCAGCCTGATCAGCGGTGCTCTTTGCTTGCGAGCTGACGTTCTTAACGGTCTCGGTGTTTTGGATCATGTTCACCAGATTATTGGTCACGGTGTTCACGTTGTTCTGCGTCACCAGACCCAGAGACGAAGCGATCATACCTTTGCCGAACTCAGTCAGATAGGTCTTGTCTTTGTAGTTTTCTTTCAATCCCTCGCAGTTGGATACCAACGTCATGGTGTTCATGATGTTCTGCAAGTTCTTGTAATCGTACTTGCCGTCTGCTTTGTACTGGTTGTAGAGTGCTAACATCGCGTTACCTGCGCCCTGACCGGCTCCCATCGCAGCGTTAGTGCCCGTCTGAACGGTTGTAGCTGCCGGCTGCTGAGCGCTGGTGGTCGCGTTCTGGTTACTCGATGTGCTGTTTTGCATGAATCCGCAACCTGCCATCATGACAGCGGCTGCAAAAAGAATGATTTTTTTCATAATTGTATTGTTTTTTTAGTGTTATTTTATTTTATTACGTAATCACGTAATCACGTCATTACGAAAATCCTCAAATCACAATATCCATATCTTCCTCCCTTTTTTCGGCAAAAGCAATGATATTGTCCGCGACGTTCTCACACATGGCGATACGTCCTTCCCAAGTGCCTGTGCCGGTATGCGGCGAGAGTACCACGTTAGGTAGTTGCATTAGTTCCACCGATACCTCCGGCTCGAACTCATACACATCGAGTGCTGCGCCGGAGATGATCCCGTTCTTGAGTGCCTCCACCAACGCCGCCTCGTGCACGTGCGCACCGCGCGCAGTATTTATAAGGTAAGCGCTGCGCTTCATCATACCTAACTCCGGCTTGCCGATGATATGATGCACCTCCGGCGTGTAGGGTAGGTTCAGACTGAGATAATCGCTCTCTTGCAGCAAAGTCTGAAAATCCACATACTCTGCTTGCATTCCTTCACTCCTTAACTCGTTCAATCGTTCACTCGTTAATTCGTGCCTGTTATGATAGATAATCCTCATTCCGGAGGCTTGCGCACGCCGCGCCAAGGCTTGCCCGATACGCCCCATGCCAAGGATACCTAAGGTCTTGCCGTACAGCGAATGACTCAGGTTCTTCATCACGCCGAATCCTTGAAAATCCGATGTCTGACGGCTCTCTGCGGATAGCTGTGACCGCATCGCACGGTCGAACTCACTCACTCGCCGTGCTATATCAATCATCAGCGCAAAAGCCAACTCAGCGGTCGGCTCCACCACCGGCTGAGGGGTGTTCGTCACGCGGATCCTACGCTCTTTGCATGCCTCTAAGTCGATGTTGTTGTACCCTGCGCCGAAATTGGCAATCAACCGCAGTCTCAGCATCGCTTCAATCGTCTCCCGCGGCACTTTCACATCGAACGTACTCACCAGCACTTCTGCTTCTTTCCATCCCTCTGCTCCGGGCATCAGGAGTTGTATTTTGCCGTCGTCTGCATCCGAACCGGCTCTCTCTCTTTGGAAGAGTGGGAGAGCGTGGTTTATCAGCCTCTTAAAGCCCTCTCTGGGCAATTCTGTAGTAAAAGCGATCTTCATTTTTTCACCTTTGCGGCTGCAAAGGTACTACAAATTTTGCATATATGCAAGCGTTCGAGGATTTTTTTTGAGAAAAGAAGCGATTTATCGCGTCTTAAAAAAATCTCCGCCCTTGCCATATATCCCGCAAAATGCGAACGTACGTTCTGAGGATTCCTTGTTTGTCTTTTGACAAATAAGGGCGTGCCGAAGGTACAAAAAATTTTGCATATATGCAAGCACTCAGTGACCTTCTTCTTTTGTCCATTGTTCGGCATGGTATGCCGTTTTTCCCATTCGCTGCTCAACCCTTCGTCCATTACGTCATTGCCGTCGGATACTATCTGACACCTTCGTAATTACCTAATCACGTTAGCACGTGATACCGTGTCCCTCACCATTTTAGCTTATATAAATTTTCTTCATTTCCTATTTTGTCTCCTCCCTATTTTTTATACAAGCTTATTGGAATGGGGACCCATTCGAAGGTTCCGTCGAATTTGTAGTACTTCGGCACGCCCCTTCCCAAAATATTTTAAATATTTTAGGGTGGGTTCCCTCCGAACGTACAGTCGCATTTTGCGGGATATATGGCAAGGGCGGAGATTTTTTTAAGACGCGATAAATCGCTTCTTTTCTCAAAAAAAATCTCCGAGTGCTTGCATATATGCAAAATTTGTAGTACCTTTGCAGCCGTTTTGTTTATAAATAGCCAATTTTGAGTTTGGAAAAGAAGAATACACAATATATCGCGGTGACGGCGTTGGTGGTGTCGATGGTTTTTTGGTCCGTCAGTGGCATCGCTATCAAACAAGCGCTGACCGTTCTGCCGCCTCTGACGCTGATCGTGATGCGTTTTACACCGGCAGTACTGCTCATGCTCATCATCGGTCTGATCTGTCGCAAGAGCGAGCTGTTTGCCTTGCAGCGTGTGAGTTGGCGCGACCTGCCGCTCTTCGTTGCCGCAGGTTTCTGTCAGCCGTTCCTCTATTATCTCTTGGAGGTATTCTCTTTCCGCGCCCTCAATAGTCCCACGATCGCCGAAGCACTGCTGTCCACCTCGCCGCTCTTGGCGCCGCTGTTCGCCGCTGTGCTTTTACGCGAACGGGTCACACGCAACAACATTATAGGAATCATCATCTCCACGATAGGTATGTTGCTGCTGATTCTTGTGGGTAGCAGTGATTTTGCGATTGGCAGTTATTGGGGCGTTTTGCTGGCTTTTGCGGCGGTCTCTGCGGCAATCATGGACACGATCATCATGCGTAAGATACCGGAGAGATACAACCCGCTCTCCATCATTTTCTATGCCCAATCGGTGAGTCTGCTGTTCTTCTATCCCTTGTGGATGGTGCAAGAGGGACCATCGCCAATTTACAATTTACAATTTACAATTTACAATACGCAGTTAATGACTGCGTTAGGGTGTGTGGCGTACTTGACTATATTTGCCAGCGTCATCGCCTTCATTCTCTTCTGCTATGCTTTGCGCAAAGTAGGGGTTACGCAGGCGAACGCTTTCAATAATATCCGCCCTGCTTTTACGGCATTATGGATGCTGCTCTTTTTCGGAGAACAGATGCCTGTTGCCAAGTGGATCGGCATGGTTTTGATTATTTTAGGCTTATTTGTGTGCCAAAAGCAAGAAAAAATTGCCGATTATTAAGATTTATTTGTATATACGAATGTAAATTCGTAACTTTGTGCGAAATTTTCAACAAACAATCAAACAATCAATATGGACTATTTAAATACCTCTTTCGGCGATTTGCTGTTTATCATGTTTCTGATCGGCTTGGTCGTCTTTGTATCTCTTTATTTTGTGGACGCCGGTTACGGCAAGATGCGTTCCGAGAAATGGGGTCCGTCGATGAATAACAAGGCGGGATGGTTGCTCATGGAGTGCCCGGTCTTTTTTGTGGTATGGTATGAGTATTTCAAGGCGATGGGCAGTCCCGATCCGGTGGTGTCGGAAGCGGTAAAGAATGCGCCGTATTGGCTATTCTTCCTGATTTTTGAGTTCCATTATTTCCAGCGGTCTTTCATCTTCCCCTTCCTCCTCAAAGGAAAGAGCAAGATGCCGTTTGCTATCATGATCATGTCTGTGGCATGGAACCTGATTAACGGATATATACAGGGTTATTTCCTGTTCCATATAGCGCCGACGGACCCGTATTACTCGCAGTTGTACACCTCGGCTTGGCTCACCGATCCGCGTTTCATCATTGGTACTTTGATTTTTATCACGGGATGGATCATCAATATGCATTCCGATTACGTGATCCGTCATCTCCGTCAACCCGGAGACACGAATCATTACCTGCCGAAAAAGGGCATGTATCGATATGTGACGAGTGCGAATTATCTTGGCGAAATCACCGAATGGCTCGGTTTTGCAATACTCACATGGTCGTTTGCGGGATTGCTGTTCTTCTGGTTCAGTTGCTGCAACCTCGTACCTCGTGCCAACTCGATTTATCATAAGTACGAGGAGGAGTTCCCTAACGAGTTCGACCGCAAAAAACTGAAACGAATCATTCCGTTTATTTACTAAAACATAAATTTGAAATCATAAATGAACAAGTTGTTCACACCCTTCCAATTGGGTCCTATAACGCTACGGAATCGTATTGTCCGTAGCGCTGCTTTTGAGAATATGGCGCGCAAAAATGCGCCTACTCAGCAATTACAAGATTATCACGTCAGCGTAGCGCGTGGTGGAGTAGGAATGACAACAGTGGCTTACTGCGCCGTGGATCTGAGCGGCGTCTCTTTTGACGGCCAACTCTATGTCCGTCCGGAGATTATCCCCGATATGAAAAAGATGACCGACGCTATCCATGCCGAAGGCGCTAAAGCCAGCATCCAACTCGGGCACTGCGGAAACATGACGCATATCTATACCTGCCATTGTATTCCCGTCAGCGCAGATACATGGTTCAACCTCTATAGCCCTACTATCCACCGCGCTCTCAAAGTGGCGGAGATCAAGCAGCTCGTCAAGAAATTCGGCGAGGCAGTCGATTGGGCGCGTGAGTGCGGTTTTGACTGCGTGGAGATCCATGCAGGTCACGCATATCTGCTCTCGCAGTTCATCGCTCCGCGTACTAACCATCGCCGCGATGAGTACGGAGGCTCGTTTGAGAACCGTGTCCGCTTCATGAACGAAGTGCTGGACGAGGTGATGGCGCACGCTAAAGATGATATGGCGGTAGTCGTTAAAACGAACATGTGGGACGACTGCTGGCATGGCGTGTCCATCGAAGAGGGTATCAAAGTGGCGAAAGAGATAGCCAAGCATAAGGTACACGGTATCGTTCTTTCGGGCGGTACGGTCAGCCGCAGTCCGATGACTATCCTCGGCGGCGCTATGCCCTATAAGACGCTCGCGCATTACATGAATATGAAATCCTTCTGGTGGCTCAAAGCAGCGCTTAACCTCCCCGGTGTACACCAGATCATGTTGCCTACCGTGCCCTTCAAAGAGCTCTATTTCATGGACAAAGCAAAGCTTTTCCAAAAAGCATTAGAAGAGGAAATCCAAGGACAAAAGACCAACGACCAACGACCTGTCCTTATCTACGTAGGTGGTGTGCAGAGCGGTGATAACTGCCAGCAGATCATAGACGAAGGCTTCGAACTCTTCCAGATCGCGCATGTGCTCATCAAAGATCCCGATTTCGTCAAACATGTGCAGGAGAACCCACATTATCATGCCGGTTGCGGACGATCGAACTACTGCGTCGGACGTATGTACACGCTTGATATGAAATGTCATAATTGCGTAGAGCGTGACGGCGAGAAGATTGCGCCGCGTATCCAACGCGAAATTGCAACGCTTGAAGAAGCAGCAAGGAAATCTGTAAATGCCCAACACTCCAACGACTAACGACCATCGACCAACAGCCATGTTAGCATTAGTAACAGGAGCAAGTAGCGGAATAGGCTTGCAGTACGCCACCCAATTGGCGCGCGATTATCAATGCGATCTGCTGCTCGTCAGCAATCAGCGCAAGGAGCTCGACGAGGTAGCAACAGATCTCGCCGAGAAATACCAAGTGAAGACCGTCCCTCATTTCGCGGATCTCAGCGAACACGACGCCGCGGAGAAACTGTACGCTTGGTGTCAGGAAAACGGCTACGAAGTGGACGTGCTGATCAATAATGCAGGTGTCTTCTTCTTCAACGAATACTGCCAAACCGACATCAAACGCATCGATTTGATGATTCAGCTGCATGTGGTGACGGTCGCTAAAATGACCCGTCTCTTTGCCGCGGACATGTGCACGCGTAGGCGCGGGTATATATTAAATATGAGTAGTATGTCCGCTTGGATGGCAATGCCCGGTATTCAGACCTATAACGCCACCAAATCCTTCATCTATAATTTCTCCAAGTCCCTTTGGTACGAACTCAAGCCCTACAACGTGCATATCACGGTCATGGCACCGGGCGCGGTAGATACGGGTCTGTTCGGTTTGGCGCCGCGTTTGCGCAAACTGGCGGTAGCTCTGACGGTTAGTATTCCGCCGGAGAAACTCGTCAAACGGGCGCTGAAGAAACTCTTCAAAGGCAAGCAGGCGGACACCCCGGGTGTTATCAACTGGCTCTCTACGCCTTTCCTCAAACATACGCCGGATTGGATCCTCTTCTTGGCGCAAAAGAAACTGGCTAAGTATATGAAGTAAATCGTACTGTTACCGATGAAACGCTTCACCCTCTTACTCGCGCTCTGCTGGATGGTGCTTTCAGCGAGTGCCAACGTCATTACCTATACGGCGGATGACGAGACGATCTTTCCCAATCCTGAGAGAGGTTTTACCGATGAGTTAGGAGGTGAGACCATGCTCTCTGACTCCAAAAATCATGTTGTTAAACCCGAAGAGGATTGGTATTTTGAGGAGTTTGAAGGCAAGCAGACACTGACCGTACTGATCTATTATTTAGGCAATTACAGAACCAAAGACCTCTCCGCTAAGATCCTGCAGGGCTTTGATGAGGACATGCAGATTTTGCGTGATCATGGTTTCAAGTGCGTACTGCGTTTTGCCTATGATTGGAATTCCAAAAACGATGCGGAATTAATATGGGTGAAGCGTCATATTGAGCAGTTAAAACCGCATTTGGCTGCTAATTCTGATGTGATCTATGTGATGGAGACCGGATTTGTAGGTAAGTGGGGCGAGTGGTACTATAGTTCAAATTTTGGGAATGAAACGCAGAAACTGAACGCCAACCGTCGTCAGGTATTGGAGGCGATGATAGATGCCTGTCCGTCCAACCGTTTCCTGCTGGTTCGCTATCCGATTATCAAAACAGTCTATTTAGGCGATGAGAATGCGCTTACCTCAGAGGAAGCCTTCTCGGGCTCAACGCGTGCGCGCATCGGGCATCATAACGATGCTTTTTTGGCGGATTGGGGCAATGACGGAACTTACGGACGGGACGGCGACGGACCTTCTGATGACCCTGTCCTTCGTCAGTACATAGCCGATGAGACTTTGTTTGTGCCGAATGGCGGCGAGACGAATGTGGAGGGCTCTTTGGCGAAGCAGGTTTATACGCAGGCGGAAAGCGAGATGAGCCGATACCACTGGTCTTTCTGCGGATATAGTTATTCCTGGGACGTCACCGACCGCTGGCGTTCCTCCGGCATCTATAACACGCTTGATCGCCTAATGGGCTATCGCTTCCAAATGAAAACCGCTTCTCTCCCTCTCGCTGCTACTGCCGGAGGCGAGGCGCGCGTGGAGCTCAAGATCAAGAATGCCGGCTACGCGCCGCTCTACAATGAGCGTAAAGCGTATATCGTCCTCAAGAATGGCAATAAGACCTATTTCCTTCCTTTGCAATCCGACCCGAGACGATGGGCACCGAATGGGGTAGTCACCACGATAGATGAAACGCTCTCCATTCCCGCAGAGATACCTGCCGGTACGTATCAGCTGTACCTCCATCTGCCGGACGCTTCGCCCAGTATTGCGGCGGACCCTCGCTATGCCGTACGCTTCGCCAATGTAGGTACATGGGACGAATCAACCGGTATGAATAAGCTCAATGCCACTATCGAGATTACCGAACCCACGACGGCACTCAATCCATCAAAAACCGCCTCGCAGGTAGATAAAATCCTGCAAGATGGTCGCATTTTGATCCGTAAAAACGGTAGAGTTTATACTATGCAGGGACAAAAAATAAACTAAGTCCTTGCATATATCAAAAAAAAGTTGTACCTTTGCAGCCGCAAAGTATTATTCTATTTTATATAGAAAACAGAAAATTTTGCAATACGTCGCTTATCGACGTTAAACATAAGGACATAAAAAGGCGTTTATTGCAACGTTGTTAGCGACTCTTCAGAATCTTCGCAAAATTCAGCAATAAGTCGTAGCAACAACAATGAATGTCCGTGTTGGTATGTATATTACCACGCCTCACTATTGGGTGCGGTGTGTTTTGCATATCGGGCGTGGCTTTCTATTGTTTTTCTACTTATTGCGGGGATTGCGAAGCCCTTGAAGAGCGTGAGGAACAAATGAAACTCACGCTTTATTTTATGTATTGTGGGTAGCATATGACAATTCATATAGGAAAAATAATCGAACGAGTGCTTCGCGAACAGGGTAGAAGTGTATCTTGGTTTGCGAAACAGATTTGTTGTGAACGGACCAATGTATATAATATCTTTAACCGTTCAAGTATAGATACAGATCTTCTTGTTCGTATCTCTAATGTCCTCTCATATGACTTCTTTAATGAGTATCGAAAAATCGTCAATCATGATAAGGAAGAATAGTGCTGTCATTATTTTTCAACATATTGTATAATTATACTGACGCGAATTGTTATGACATGTCAAAGATTTGATGTAATTTTGCACTCGATTTAAGATATCAGTGATGTTAACGCATCAAATTAACCTAATTATTAATTAAATCTCTAACAAAAATGAAAAAGAAATTCATGCTTTTTGCGTCTTTGGTAGTACTCGCTTTGGGCTTCTCAAGTTGTGGAGCTGTGAGTGATGGACCGGGCTTTATTTACACAGGACAAACGACACCCTATGCTGTGACAGACAACACGATTGGTTCCAAAGTGGGAACTGTTAAAGCAATCAACGTTTTTAGTATGGTTGCAGTGGGCGATGCAAGTGTTAATAAAGCTGCAAAAATGGCAGGTATTACGAAAGTGAGCCATGTGGATGTGAAAACAACCAGTATTTTGACACTGTTCTGCATCAGAACCTATTACGTTTACGGTGAGTAATTAGTATCAATTCGGTGGGACATCAACTAATGGGGATGTCTCACCATATTTTTTTTAGCGCTTATGAAAAGGCTCATATGGATGTCCTGGATGTTGCTGATTTTTTCTTGTGCTTTTGCTGCAAAATTAGAAGATAAATATGTGATGAAGACCTTTGAAAATGGACAACTGTATTTTGTTGTACCATATGATATTCCTTCAAGAACAGCAAAACAGAAAGCACTGTCTGCGGACATTACCTATAAAACAACATCCAATATGGTTACTATGAACCTGAGTGTTTGGACCGATGAAGAGTTACTAACTGATTCGATTGTTTTAGTAGGTCATGAAAGATTGAATATTACTGATTTTCAAACATTCTTTATTGAAAAGGATAGGAAATTATGGTTACATAGGTATAGCTTGCAATTTCCATGGAAATATTTTAATCTGATGTATGCCGATCCGAATCCTTTTTCGATTAATATTTATTCTGTTTCACGAAATCTGCAATTTGGATTTTCGGATAAACAATGGCATAAGGAGCAGGATTGGATGAACCAGATTCTACATATAATTGCAAGCAATAAGCGACTATATAAACAAAAATAATGTATCCATTATACTTCTCTTTGGTATTATTGGCTGATATTCTTGTTTTTACGTATTATGTCATATATGTTCTACGTGAATTTGGAATACCTGTCAATCTTTCAATAACATATTATTCCTTTGAACGGAGGAGGAAAGGGACCGGTGTGCTATTTCCGACTCTTATGATTTTTTTATGTGTAACAACGATACCTATTTGGATTGAATTGTCACGCCATGCCTCATCGTTTGGGTATACTTTCGTCTTCTTTCCTATTATTACTCTCGTTTGTCTGCTTCTTGTGGCGGCGTCGGCAAGGTATAAAAAAACGCACGGATTGGTTTACTTCCACTACGCATGTGCTATATTGGCTGCCGTGTGTGCTGTATTATGGATCTTTCTTGTTGCATATAAAATCCTTTACGTGGGACTAAGTATCCTAATCGCTTTGATGCTGATGGGGATACGAACCGGAACATTGCATAGATGTTCACTCTTTTGGCTGGAAACAGCAGCATTTTATGCTATATTTTTTTCACTTTTAATTATAATATTATTTTCTGTAAATATATGAAATTTCTTTGGATTATTGCACTGATAACTTCATTTTATGCCAACAAGACATATACTTCTGTTTGCGCTGTGATGGTTGATGCTCCAGCTGAAATATCTGATACTATTTTTGAACGCTTTATACATGATTTTCAAGCGTCTCCTGATGCTTTGTTCGAGTGGGCATTATATGGTACCGGTGCTCAAGATGACCAAGAAAAGAATGCGTTTTTATTGGAATATACAGAAACTGTGTACCAGCCGGAGAATAACTACGGAAGGATAACCGTAGACGTTGTTATCCCTCCGATTACGAGGTTTAGGAATATTGTTCTTGAAGGAAAGGTGGAAGATACTCGTATGCCGATTGTTTATAACCCGGACTTATGTATTGATTCTCTCACAATAAGCAACGTACCGAATTGGTGCAGACATTTTGATATTGATGTCACTTATTCGGGTAAACTACTCGAACATGGATATGGTAATCTTTTTATTATTCCTGTAGATGAAACGCATTCTATATTTCTAATGGATATTAATATTAAATACGGTTGGTTCTTTAATATATTTATCACTAAAAGAATATATAAGAATTCGGTAGAATGGAGAGTAAATAGATACATGAATAATCTAAAAAAAGTGGCTGAAGATTTGTATGAGACTTTGTAAGGTTGTTTATATAGTTGTAATATTGTTCTTTTCATTGCAATTTACACATGCCACGGGGTATGTGGATTTGAGTACGTATGACGGGAAGAAATATAAAGATTCGCAGGAAGGATTAATTGAAGGATTATTTGAATCGGGATGGAGTGAGTTTAAATCCAGTTTAAAAGAAACAATATTTACAGATAATATTAATTCCGAAAAATTCTGGAATACCTTACGTATTTCTTTGCAAAATGGCTCTTTTTATAATCGTCTTGCCAATTATCAGACTTTTGAAAATATGACAGGGAGTGATCTCTTTTTAAAGGCTCTCTATTCTTCTATTGAACAGATACCTGTTAAATATAAATCAGTTCTTCCGAATGGAGACAGTATAATGTTATCCGGAAAAATTTTCCTTCCTAAGAACACGAAAGCCAAACATATCATTATAGCGAATCATTATACGATATGTGCTAATAGTGAAGCGCCCAGTAATGCTTATAGTATAGAAGGAATTTATGCCATTAAAGATTATATTGTCCTTATGCCTGATTATATCGGATATGGTATTACTGATTCGTTGACTCATCCATATTTGCATTTGAAAAGTTCGGTTACTTCTGCTATTGATTTGCTTGATTCTGCTGTACCATATCTTAAAAGCCGTTCATATACTTATTTCCCTTCTGTTATCCTGCTCGGTTATTCTCAGGGAGCAGCAGTTACACTTGCTTTGCAAAAGGAGCTTGAGCAGAACTATTCTCACAAATATACGATATACAAAGTGTTTGCCGGTGCTGGTCCTTATGATTTGGCTGGTACTTTTAATTATTATATATCACATCACACAACAGACATTCCATGCACGCTTCCAATGCTTGTATTAGGAATGAATTATGGAGAAAATTTAGGATTGGATACACAGGACTTCTTTCAACCTGTATTGCAAGAGAAATATCCGCTCTTGATTGAATCGAAAGCGAAAATGATGCATGAGGTGAATCAGGAATTAGGAAATGACATGAATGTGTTATTAAAACCAATTGTCTTTCAAACAGATTCATTTCCAACATCTATATTGTATGAAGCTGTAAAAAGGAACTCTATTTTACAATGGACTCCTAAATCGAATTTGTTTTTATTCCATAGTACAGAGGATAACATGGTTCCTTTCTTGAACAGCGAACATATCAAGGCTATCTTTGATGCGCAAGATTTGGAAAACATTGAATATGATTTTTCTAATTATGGTAACCATATGAATGCTGCAGTTACCTTTTTTGAGAAGGTATATCGGTCGCTTTGATTTACAGGATTTGGATGATATAAATAAGAAAAAAAGCCCCTCGAGGCGTTTTTCTTATACTTGGTTTAATCCTTATTTTAACTCCTGCAAAGCGCGTTTGAGCTCTTTATCAAAGCGCAACTGAAAAGCGGCTTGACCTTTCTGGTAATAATAGCGCAGCACAATCTCGGCGCCCAACAGTTCTTTTACTTCGTCTTTATGGCGCTCTATGGCAGTGCGGAAATTCGGACGCAGAACCGCCTCAATATCTTCCAACTGCTTAATAGTAACCGAATCAATATCTTCGTTCTTTGCCATCTTGAGCATGTCATCGAAGAACTTGCTGGTCTCTGTCTCATACTTGAATCCGCGTTCATCGAGGTACGCACAAAACTCCTCAATGTCTGCATCGCTCAACTCAAACACCTCCGGCGCGGCTATACTGTCGTGCAACCGGTGGTAGCGCGTCGCGAAATCAAAGAAATAATGGTTGACATAGAGGGTATAGCAAATATCCACCTTCGAGGAGTCCGACAGCACGATGTCCGGCAGAATACCGCCGGCGGTGTCTTTCTTGAGCTCGTGACCCTTTTGCCGCTCACTATAATCAATCGCCTGAATGCACCGACCGGAGGGTAGGTAATACTTGCTGGTCGTCACTTTGATATGTCCGCCGTAAGCGATGGGACGGACGTTCTGCACGAGTCCTTTCCCGTAAGTGCGCTGACCAATCAGTTTGGCGCGCCCTAAGTCTTGCAGCGCACCGGACACGATCTCGCTGGCAGAAGCAGAGTTCTTATCCACTAACAGCACGATCGGCAGGTCTTTATACCGCGGATTATTGCGGGTCTTATAGACACGGTTGCTGTTTGCAGTCTTACCGCGTGTCTCCACGATGGTCTGGTCGCGCTCCACAAACAGGTTCACGATCTGCAACGCCTCATCCACGATACCTCCGCCGTTACTGCGCAGGTCGATAATCAGTTTGCGAGCTCCTTTGGTGTAGTATAGTTCGTCCAAAGCATTGGTAAACGCGTTGGCGGACCCTTCCGTGAACTCGCTGAAGGCGATATACGCAACGGGTTGGGGTAGGGTGTCAGCGTCAATGACGGCATAATAGCGAACGGGATCCATGTGAATATCTTCGCGTACGATAGATACCTTGAAAGGCTTCTCCACGCCCTCTCTCTCCAGTTCAAGCACCACGGTCGTACCCGGTTCTCCGCGCAGGTTATTGCTCACTTCGCTCACACTCAGACCGGAGGTGTTCTTGCCGTCCACACTCACGATCCGGTCTCCTGCCTGCACGCCTGCGCGCTGTGCCGGCTTGCCCTCATACGGGTTGACCGCATACGTCCATAGCGAATCTTTATCCACTTTCGCTTTGCGGTTACCGGTTTTGACCTCAGGTCTGGGACGCTGCTGAATAATACTGCCGATACCTCCGTATTTGCCGGTGGTCAACATACGCAAATCGCGGTCTTTCTGCTTGGAGTAATAAACGGTGTAAGGGTCAATCTTGCGCAGCATGGCGTTAATGGCGGTCTCCGTCAAGTCCTCGTAATTGAGGGTGTCCACATAATTGACATCTACCTGACGCAATACATCCGTGAAGATATCAATACTCTCATTCACGCGTGTCGTCTTTTGCCGTTCTTGGGCGGAAAGAGAACCGCTTGCTACACTCAGAGCAAAGACTAAAAGTAAAATTCTTATCGTTTTCATGCAATGAAAACCTATTTAACGTTTTAACGAATTAACAATTTAACGATTTATCGCAAGGTGTTGGGAACGAAATCGCTAACGTCTTTTCCATAGGCATACAGATCGCGCACCAACGTTGAAGAAATATGCGCATATTCCGGCCTTGTATAAAGTATAACGGTCTCTATACCAGCCAGTTGCTTGTTTGCCTCCGCCATGTTGCGCTCGTACTCAAAATCGCCAATACAACGCATACCACGCAGGATGAATTGGGCGTTCTGCTCTTTCGCAAAATCAACGGTCAAGCAATCATAGATAGCTACTTTCACTCGTTTTTCACCGGCAAAAATCTTTCGGATAGCCTCCTCGCGCTCACGAATAGGGAAGGTCTCTTTCTTTGTACTGTTTCGACCGATACCGATGATAATCTCGTCGAATAACTCCAGACCACGGTTCACAATGTCGTAGTGGCCTACTGTAAACGGGTCAAATGACCCCGGAAATATTGCTCTTTTCATATCTTTACACATTACACATTACACATCAACTCTACACTCTCCCGATGATTGATCACCGGATTCATATACATCTCCTTCAGACGTTCTCTTAGATACGCCTCATCTTTGTTGGGCATCTCTATCTTCGCCAACCGGCTCTCCAGATACTCCTCAAATTCCGTGCCACGCTCGTATAGCTCGTATCCTTGGAAAATATGTCGGTCGATGATCGCACACAAATGCTCGATCTGGTCTTTGATAGGCAGACTCCGATAATCTGGAAAACGCTCTAACATCCGGTCGATGTCATGGTTGATACTTGGCGTCAAACGATACACCACGCGCCCTTTCTCTCCGCGAATACCAGTCGCCATCGACTCTACATCGTCTTTCGCGCGCTTTCTCCACTTCGGATTATCCCGTTTGAGTTGCATCTCACGCGCCTTGAGGTAGTCGCACGGATCGTACTCGTAGTTGATACTTACGGGGCATATATTCAGCTCTTTCACATAATCGAAGAACTCCTCTATAGGACGGTTCTGCTGCTCAAAATCAATGGTCAGCATATGCAGCACAGCGGCTTGTGTACGGTCATTACTGTCTTTCGCTCGTCCTTCCCGCTGCGCTAACCAGATCGATTTGCCATGTTCACGCAAATAGTGAATATATGCCGAGAGTTGTTTGGCATTCTCCAATTGGGCATGAATTCCGGCTCCGCGCTTAACCACAAAACAACGGTTGAAACGCACGAAGATCTCTATCCATTTATGGGCAAAAAGGTTATTTCCTATGCCGATGAATGGACGAATGAAATAGCGGAAACGCAGTAACATAGAGAGCCATGCGGCGTCCATCACAATGTCGCGATGATTGGTCATAAAGAAGGCACCATGCCGGATGTCCTGCTCTATGAGCTTGCGGTCACCTAAATAATCCAGTTTCAGACTGCTGGTCGTCCGTTTGGATAGCAGCCACAACACCGGAAAAGCCAGCAGAAAATCCCAAATGGTCAGTAACCATCCCACGCGATAAGCTCTAATATCTTTAAAATCAGTCATAACAATTTAACGTTTTGATATCAATCAAAACCATTTTAACTATTTAACTGTTTAACGAAGCTTTCAAGGGCATCCTTGGAGGCTTCTCGGTATGCCACCATCAGACCGCCTGTGCCTAATAAAGTGCCGCCGAAATAGCGCACCACTACCACTAACATATTGTCCAATCCGCGGGCATCGATAGACCTCAGAATAGGTGCGCCGGCGGTTCCGTGCGGCTCTCCGTCGTCTTTGGTACGCCATAGATTGGCGCCTAAACGGTAGGCGTAGCATACATGCCGCGCGTCATGGTATTTCTTCTTGTACCATGCAATCCGGCTTTTCGCTTCTTCCTCATTCTCAATCGGTTCGGCGAACGCGAGGAACTTGCTGCCGCGGTCTTTATAGATGCCTTGTGCTGTCAAAATGACCAATTATTAGAGTCCTAATTTCTTACGGATGTCTTCTGGAACGGCGTTTTTATGAACGAGGATGTCGTTCGTCTTGTAGCGCATGAACGCCTCGCTGATATACCATATTCCCTTGTAGTCCGAGCGCATCGTGCCCCAACTGTTCTTCACCATGTAGTATTTCTTACCGTTTTGGTCTTTGGCGATACCGAAAATCTGCATACCGTGGTCATCGGTGGTCTCCCAGTTGTCATACGCCTGTTGACGCATTTCCTGCGTGATCTCTTTCTCTGGCAGCGGTTTCTCTGTCAGTTTGGCTTTCTGCTCATCCTTGCTCATACCTACCCATTTAGCCATGTCGCTTCCGGTTATATCCGCGCCTTTCTCGTCCAGCGGCATTACACCGATACCTTTCCGGGTGAATCCTATTTCGCTCACGTCTGCGCCCCAAGCCAGCGTAAACCCGTTCGCCAACGCATTTTCAATCACCTCCATCAACTCGTCAATCGGCAGGTTGTACATCTGGTCCATACGCCAGTTATCCGGCACTTCGAGGGCGAAAGTCTGATAGAAAGGGTGGTGGGTATAACTCGTCAGCGATATATAATCGTCGGCGTCCAGACCTAATGATTCCACATACGTCTGAGGCGTGTACATCTGACCTTCATATAGGAACTCGCGCGGACATTTACCTAAATACGTGTCATAGATAGCCTGCAAACCCTCACGCCAAACCGGTGTCAGTTTCTTCAAGCCCGTCAACGCGTTCAAATAACCGCTTGCTACTTTGTCCAACTCTGTATGAACGGGTAGGGTATCCGCAGAAGTGGATCCATACCGAATACCGGGCATCGCTGCTTGCGGCACCAGACCGTAATGCTTCATACAGTAGATCACGTCATATGCACTTCCGCCTGCCGCAAAATTCGGCTCGTTATACATGCGCACGCAGTATGTAGCGCGGTCTATCATTGTTTTGCTAACAACATACATTTCTGCGAAGTCCACTTCAATGCCTTTGATACGAAGCACTTCGCTCTCCAAAAAGCCCAACGTAGAGAATGCCCAGCAGGTTCCGCTGCGGTGTTGGTCTTTAACGGGCGTAATGGCTACGCTGTCCACGGTTGTGAACACAAATCCGCTGTCTGCTTTCGCTGTTTCTGCTTGTACGGAATCTACTTGCGCCGTGTCTGCCACAACGCTATCTATTCGCGTCGTATCTACCACAACGCTATCCAGCATCAATGCTGCTAAAATTGATAATAGGGTCATGTTTTAATATTTATTTCGATAAAATTCTACCTTAGTTATCTCTCCTTCCATCAAAGTTTGGAATACAATGCAATCATTCGTGGAGTCATAGATTCCGGTGAGTTGTGTTCCTGCGTTTAGAAAATAGCCCCAGTCTGCCACATCGGATATTTCAATGATAGTAAGAGTTACCGTCGAACCATTGGTTACGTACGATGCTTTTGCAGATGCGGAGGGAATGGACTGGTTGCTAAGCATGCATTTGTCGCCAATGAATTGCAATTGGATAATCATGCTTGAGACAAATCCGCTCCATTTTGTGCCTGATAATGTAGGGGTGGTACTATTGTCTTTGTCTTTTTTGTCACAACCAACCCAAAGGAAGGATACAAGGGCCAGTGAGGCCACTAAGAATAAGATTTTTTTCATATTAGTAGAGTTTTAATTGTTCATTACTCCGGAAACTCCATCAAATAGGCTTTGATGAATGCGTCTATATCGCCATCCATGACGGCGTTGACATTGCTTGTCTGATAATTGGTACGGTGGTCTTTAACGCGGCGGTCGTCGAACACATAGCTTCGTATCTGGCTGCCCCATTCAATCTTCTTCTTGCCTGCCTCCACTTTCGCCTGTGCCTGACGACGTTTCTCTAACTCCAACTCATAGAGTTGGCTGCGCAAGTGACGCAACGCGTTCTCGCGGTTCTTCGGCTGGTCACGCGTCTCCGTGTTCTCAATCACGATCTCGTCCGGTTGACCGGTTAACGGGTTCACGAACTTATAATGAAGCCGCACACCGGACTCCACTTTGTTGACGTTCTGACCGCCTGCACCGGAACTGCGGAAAGTGTCCCAACTAATTCCGGCAGGGTTAACCTCCACCTCGATCGTGTCATCAATCAACGGCACCACAAACACGCTGGCGAACGAAGTCATACGTTTGCCTTGGGCGTTGTACGGACTCACGCGAACCAGACGGTGTACGCCGTTCTCGCTCTTCAGATAACCGTACGCCATTTCGCCTTCGATATTGAATGTCACGGTCTTGATGCCGGCTTCGTCGCCTTCCTGCAGGTTCTCGATCGTCACCTTGTAATCATGCTTCTCGCAGTAACGCATATACATACGCATCAACTGCTCCGCCCAGTCTTGCGCCTCAGTGCCGCCGGCTCCGGAAACGATCTTCAGCACGGCAGGCATCTGGTCTTCCTCATGACTCAGCATGTTCCGCATCTCGAGGTCCTCTACCTCCGTCAGTGCCTTGGAATAAGCGGTATCCACCTCCTCTTCGGTCACTAACTCTTCCTTGTAATAATCGAACGCCAAGGCCAACTCTTCCACGGCGGCACGAACGCCCTCATAACCTTCTATCCAGCGCTTGATGCCCTTCACTTTTCTCATCTGCAACTCCGCTGCTTTCGCGTCGTCCCAGAAACCGGGTGCTTGCGTGTGCAACTCCTCTTCCTCCAACTGAATACGCTTCTCATCAATCTGCAAATAAGCCTTTAACTTATCCGCGCGCTGCTGTACATCTTTTAATTGTTCTATTGTGATCATAAGTCTATAATTAACCAATTTAACATAAGCGGCTGCAAAGGTACTATTTTTTTTTCATATACGCAAGCACACGCGCGTTTTTTTTGTGCGCGCGTACTTTTTTATAAAATAATACCGAAAAAATTTGCATATTTGCAATTTTTGTCGTACCTTTGTGCGTTATTTTTGTGAAAAATTAATTGTTGTAATAAATTTCAGATGTCTTATGGACAAACAAACGCAAATGTATGTGGACGCCTTTATGGCGGATCTCATTAGTAAAAACCCGGGTGAGAACGAGTTTCACCAAGCAGTCAAAGAAGTAATCGAATCGGTCGCTCCGATGATCATGGCATATCCCTATCTGCGTGAACAGAAGATCATGGAGCGCATGGTGGAGCCGGAACGTGTGATCATGTTCCGCGTGCCTTGGATGGACGATCAGGGCGAAGTGCATATTAACCGCGGTTTCCGCGTACAAATGAACTCTGCCATTGGTCCCTACAAAGGTGGTATCCGTTTCCATGCCTCGGTGAACCTCTCAATCATGAAGTTCCTCGCGTTCGAGCAGACTTTCAAGAATGCCCTCACAACCTTGCCTATGGGCGGTGCAAAGGGCGGTTCGGACTTCTCTCCGCGCGGTAAATCTGACGCCGAGGTAATGCGTTTTTGTCAATCCTTCATGACCGAACTCCAACGTCATATTGGCGCCGACACGGATGTGCCTGCCGGAGATATCGGAGTGGGCGGTCGTGAGATCGGCTTCATGTTCGGTCAGTATAAACGTCTCCGCGACGAGTTCACCGGCACCCTTACCGGCAAAGGTCAGATGTGGGGTGGTTCGCTTATGCGTCCCGAGGCTACCGGTTACGGCGCTTGTTATTTCGCACAAGCGATGTTGGCTACCCGTAGCGAGTCTTTCGAGGGCAAGAACGTCTGCATCTCCGGTTCCGGAAACGTAGCGCAGTATGCGGCGCAGAAAGCCATGCGACTCGGTGCTAAAGTGCTCACACTCAGCGATTCCGACGGATTCATCTACGATCCTGAAGGACTCAATGAGGAGAAGATGAACTTCGTCTTTGAGCTCAAGAACATCCGCCGCGGACGTATCAAAGAGTATGCCGCCAAGTATCCGCAGGCACAGTATTTCGCAGGTGAGCGTCCTTGGCGTATCCCTTGCGACATCGCCATGCCCTGTGCTACCCAAAATGAGATAGAGAAATCCGATGCCGAGAACCTCCTCAAGAACGGCTGTTTCTGCGTTACCGAAGGAGCAAACATGCCTTCCACGCCGGAAGCGATCACGCTCTTCCAAGGGGCTAAGATCCTCTACAGCCCGGGTAAGGCATCCAACGCCGGTGGGGTCGCTACCTCCGGTCTCGAAATGACCCAGAACTCCATGCGTCTCAAATGGACGGCGGAGGAAGTGGACCAGCGTCTCCGCACAATCATGGCGGACATCCACGCGGCATGCCTCAAATACGGCACCGAGGAGGACGGTTATATCAATTACGTCAAGGGAGCTAACATCGCCGGCTTCATGAAAGTCGCCAACTCCATGGTGGAGCAAGGCTTAGTATAAACTGCGTTTGTTCGTACATATATAGCCAAATCAGACTAGCGAGACACTAACGAGAGAGAATCGGGTCGGGAGTAAAAGGGGAGTAATACGGGAGTAATGCTGGTTCAAAACGTTCTAATATGCAAGTCAACAACTATACATCTTTGATGGAGAAACGCGTCAAACGCATCCTTCTTGTGTGCAATAACTACGATAGTTTTGCACTCGAGGAGGACGGTCGTATTGACGTACAGATCGCACAGGAGTACGCCGAACTGAACCTCTCTAATCCGCCGTCTATCACGCGGGCGGAGACGACCAAAGAGGCGCTCACGATCATCGAAGAACGCAAAGCGTCTAACAAACTGCCTTTTGACCTCATCCTCACCATGTACAGCGTGGGTGAACTCGATGTCTTTGATTTTGCCAAAGAGGCGAAAACGCTTATGCCGGGCTGCCCGATTGTGCTCCTCTCTTCCTTCAGCAAGGAGATCTACAACCGCATTGAGCAGCACGACCGCTCGAACATCGATTATTTCTTCAACTGGAATAACTCCACAGACCTTATCATCGCTATCATCAAACTCATAGAGGACCGCCTCAATGCGGAGCATGACATCCTCGATGAAGGTGTGCGCGCGATCATGTTGGTCGAGGACTCCGTGCGTTATTACTCTACGTACTTGCCTTTGCTCTACAAGCTCGTCCTTCAGCAAAACTCCATCGCTATCCGCGATGCGCTCAACGAGAAACAGCAGCTTCTCCGTAAGCGGGCACGACCAAAAGTGCTCATGGCAACCTGTTACGACGAGGCAGTGGAGCTCTACAACCGTTTCGGCTCGAACATGATCGGCGTCATTTCCGATGTGGGTTTTGTGGTGCATAAAGGCGAACCTTCCTCGATGGAAAAACTCGATGCCGGTGTTGATTTATGCCGGTTAATCCGGGAAAATAACCCCACCATGCCGTTCCTCATGCAATCCTCGCAGGAATCCATGCGCACAACCGCACGCAAACTGAACGTCGGCTTTGTGGTTAAGAAATCCAAGACCCTTTCGCAGGACGTGAGCGAATATATTGAGCGCGAGTTCGGTTTCGGTGATTTCATCGCGCGTGACCCGCGAACCGGCAAAGAGATAGCGCGTGCCTCCGATCTCGAAGGCTTCGAACGTATTATTTCCTCGATTTCATCGGCTGCTTTCAGACGTCTTAGTGATAATAACTATCTCTCCAAATGGCTCTTTGCGCGCGGTCTCTTCTCGGTCGGAAGACCCGTGAGCGCGCTCAAGATTCAAGACGACACGGACATCGAAAACATCCGTCAGACCAATATCCGTCTCATACACGACTACCGCATCAACCAAGCCCTTGGCGTGGTAGCCAAGTATGCGCCGGAAACGTATAACAATACCATCTGGTTCTCGCGTTGTGGGAATGGTGCCTTGGGGGGAAAGGGTAGAGGACTCGCTTTCCTCAACCATATGCTCCAAAAACATGACCTCTACGATCATTGGCAGGACCTGCGTGTCTTGGTGCCGCGCACGATGGTCATTACCACCGATTATTTCGACCAGTTCATCCATGACAACGGACTGCAATACGTCATCAATTCGGACTTGACCGACGAGGAACTGCTCTCGGAGTTCGTTTCAGCAGGTCTGCCTTCGGAGTTATTGGTGGCTTTGCGCCATTTCATCCGTGTCACGAACAGACCGCTGGCTATCCGCTCTTCCTCCAAACTGGAAGATTCTTATTATCAGCCCTTTGCAGGAGTTTATAGCACCTATATGATTCCGCATACGGAGAACGAAGACCAGCAACTCAGAATGCTCTCCAAGGCAATCAAATCCGTCTATGCCTCGGTCTATTTTGCCGCTTCACGTGGGTATATTATCTCCACCGGCAATGTGCCTTCCGAAGAAAAAATGGCGATTGTTCTGCAGGAAGTATGCGGTGAAACCGAAGGAAATTACTATTTCCCGGTGATCTCCGGTGTAGCGCGAAGCATCAATTTCTACCCGGTCGGCAAAGAGAAACCCGAAGATGGTATCGTCAAGATCGCTTACGGACTCGGTAAAGCCGTAGTCGATGGCGAACAAGTACTTCGTTTCTCGCCCAAATACCCGAAGAACGTCTTGCAAACTTCCACGGTCGATTTGGCAATGCGTGAGACCCAGCAATCCATGCTCGCTCTCTCCCTCAGCCCGGAGAAATTCAAGACTTCCATCGATGATGCGGTTAACTTGGAACGCATTCCGATTCATGAGTGCGGACAATTCGAATCCCTCAAACTCATCGCTTCTACGTACGATCGCGAGAACATGCGCATTGTGGACTCCTGTTATCCCGATGGACCACGTATCGTCACCTTTGCGCCGCAACTCAAGTTCAATACCTTCCCCTTGGCGGACATCATACAACACCTTTTAGATATCGCGCGCGAGGAGATCAAAACGCCCGTGGAGATAGAGTTTGCCGTGAACTTGGAGCATGAACCCCAGATTTTCCATGTATTGCAGATTCGTCCCATTTCTGCGGACAGCTTAACCGCAAAGGTAGAATGGGAAAAGGTCGATGAAACCGGCGCTTTCTTGCGTTCCGGCAATGCGCTTGGAGTTGGTCAAACGGAAGATGTAACGGACATAATCTATCTCCGTAAAGAAACTTTTAACATCCTTCGGACACAGGAAATGGCGGCAACGCTTCGCGAGTGGAACAACAGAATGCGGCAGGAAGGACGCCAATACCTCTTGATCGGTTACGGACGTTGGGGATCACAGATTCCGACACTTGGCGTACCCGTTCAATGGGGAGATATAAGCGAAGCAAAGGCGATCACCGAGTGTTCCTTGCCCGATTTCCGCATCGAACCATCCCAAGGCTCGCATTTCTTCCAGAATATGACCTCTTTCAACGTCGGTTACATAAACGTCGATCCCTGGACGCGTCCTTCCTCCGATGAATACGATCAATCGGTCCTTGATGCCCTGCCTGCTCTCGAAGAGACCGATCTCGTCCGTCATGTCTGTCTCCCTAAACCCTTGGAGATGTACATCGACGGCTTTGCCAATAAAGCATTAGTAAAAATACTTAACCAATAATAAATTTTTAATTTTTAATTTTTAATTTCCACCAGCTATGCAATTAGCTCTACAACTTATCACTCTCATCGGTTCCGTAGCGATGCTTATGTACGGACTGAAAGTGATGTCGGAAGGCCTGCAGAAGATGGCAGGTAGTACACTCAGCAATGTGCTTGGTACGATGACCACCAACCGCTTCTCCGGTGTCCTCACCGGTGCATTCATCACGGCGGCAGTGCAATCATCTACCGCAACTACGGTTATGACCGTCAGCTTCGTATCCGCCGGTATTCTCTCGCTTGCACAGGCTATCTCGGTTATCATGGGTGCGAACATTGGTACTACGTTTACCGCGTGGATCATGGTGCTCGGAGGTGGCTCGTTTGACCTCCGCCTCATCGTCTATACGGCGATTGTCCTTGCCGTCGCACTTATCTACACCAAGAAAAACGCCAATCTTGGCGATTTTCTAATGGGTCTGAGTCTCTTGTTGTTAGGTTTGACCACTCTGAAGATCAACGCTACTGAGATGCACCTCGACCAAATGGCACCGGTACGTAATTTCTTTATTGCTACCTCTTCATGGGGGTATGGTAGTTATTTCCTCTACTTGCTCGTTGGTGGTATTCTGACCTTTGCAGTACAATCGTCCGCGGCAATCATGGCAATCACCATGACCCTCTGCTCGACCCATGTGCTGCCGATCGATATGGGTATATCCCTCGTCTTAGGAGAGAACATCGGTACAACGATCACCTCGAATATCGTAGCGCTCTCAGCCTCCGTTCAAGCACGCCGTGCAGCCATGGCTCACTTGGTATTCAACCTCTTCGGCGTCATCTGGGTGCTTTGTATCTTCCGTTTCTTTGTCGGCAAAGTGTGCGGACTGTGGGGTGTTGAGTTTGTGCCGGGGACACCCTCTGATGTCTCGCCGGATAAACTGAATGCTATCTTGGCTACTTTCCACACTTCTTTTAACGTCATCAATACCTGTATCCTCATCGGGTTCATTCCTCTCTTGGAGAAACTCGTCGTATGGATCCTTCCATCCAAACCCGAGCAGAAAGACACGGACAGCCAACTCCGTTTTATCTCCGGTGGTCTTATGTCCACTTCCGAGCTCTCCATCTTACAGGCTTGGAAAGAGGTACACGTCTTTGCCGTCCGTACACAACGTATGTTGGGCATGATTCATGACCTCTACCATGAGGAGGACGAAACGCAGTTCACCATGATCTTCTCGCGCGTCGAGAAATACGAAGGTATATGCGACCGTATGGAGTATGAGATTGCCCAATACCTCAACCAAGTAGCCGATGGTCGTCTCTCCGACCAATCCAAGCATGAGGTCCATAAAATGCTTCGTATCGTCTCCGAGTTGGAGTCTGTCGGCGATGCGAATTTCAACCTCTCCCGTTATATCCGCCATAAGCATGATTCGCATATCAAATACACTGAGTATCAGGATAAGAATGTGGAAATGATGATGTACCTCCTCAATGGAGCAGAAGCAAAAATGGTTCAAGCACTAGAGAAAGTGAATATCAGCGAAGATGAGTTCATGGAGATGACTAACATGGAGAATGAGATCAATAATTTCCGGGACGAACTCAAAACCAAGAACATGCAGCATATAACCGATAAGGAGTACGATTACACCACCGGTGTCAACTACATGGATATCATCCTCGAACTCGAGAAAATGGGCGACTACATCATCAATGTAGAGGAAGCCGTTTATGAGCATAAACACGATAAGTAATGGATAATTGAGAATTGATAATTATTCTATGAATAAGTTTTATTTTGGGCTAATGGCAGTGGTACTTTTGATGACTACGGGCTGCCATAAGAAAAACCGCTATGCTTACTTGGCGGACAAACAGCTTCCTGTCGAAGTCGAAGTAGTGGGTGAGAGTAGTAAACTGGAGGAGAATATCCATCTGGGTGAGATTCGTCCTACTGTGGATATTAACTTAGTTTTCCCTTTGGGCGGTGAGATTACCGGAGTGTTCGTTACATCCGGTGATCGTGTAAAAAAAGGGGATATTATTGCTACTATTGATGACACTCAGGCGCAAGCTTTTTTAGAGAGCGCCAATGCTATTCTCCGTCAGGCTGAAGATGGATATAAACGTCTCAAACCTGTCCATGAACAAGGCGGTATCAGCGATGTCAAATGGGTCGAGATGGAGACTAATTTGGAGAAAGCGCGTTCCGTGGCAATTTCTGCGCAAAAGCGCTATGAAGATTGTACACTTCGTGCTGTGCAGGATGGGGTAGTGAATATGAAGACGGTGGATAAAGGCCAGCGACTCATGCCCGGACAATCGATCGGCTCACTCATGGATTTGAGCTCGTACGTCATTTTCTTCAATGTGCCGGAAAGCGAAATAGGTAAAATCAATATCAACGATACCATCGATGTGGCTTTACCGGCTTTGGAAAATACATACAAAGCAATTATCTCTGAGAAATCAATGATAGCCTCGCGTGTTGCACATACCTATCGTGTAAAAGCCGATATTATTAGTCCTCAGGCAGCAAAAGACATCCTGCCGGGCATGATTAGTAGGGCAATTATACGTAATCGAAAGAGCCACGGATTCATCATCGGTGCCGGTTGTGTACAAACGCAGCAACGAGGACATAGCGTTTGGGTGATACACAATGAGAAAGCCTATAAAAAAATAATTAAAATCGCTGATTACGTGGAGAATGGGGTATTGGTCAGCGAAGGACTGCAATTAGGCGATTCGGTTGTCTCCAAAGGATACCAGAAGTTGTTTGAGGGGGCAAAGGTAATCTGTAATTGATCATGGTATAGTTGATAGAATAGTTGAGCTTTATGAGTAAATCGAATCATATTGAATCGGCAATGCGGTACCACAAACTGATTTATACAGTGGTGGTGACCTTGGCTCTTTTCGGATTCTATGCCTTATCTCGGATGAACAAAGACGAGTTTCCGCAGGTCACGATTCGTCAGGGTGTTGTGGTGGCTATCTATCCCGGTGCAACCGCACAAGAAGTGGAGGAACAGATCGCTAAACAGATTGAACAATATTTGTTTACCTTCAAGGAAATAGATAAGAAAAACACTAGTAGTACCAGCAAGGATGGTATGTGTATTGTATATGCTGCGCTTTCTCCTAAGGTGACGAATAGTAATGAAGCATGGAGTAAGATTCGAGGGGGAATTGGTCTCTTCAAACAAATGAAACTACCTACCGGCTTGTTAGCGGTCGCTATTATTGATGATTTCGGAAATACCAGTAGTATCTTGTTGGCGATTGAGAGTAGTGAGCGCTCTCCGCGCGAATTGGAGGATTTCGCCAATCGGATCAGTGATCAGCTCCGAGATATCAAGGAAATGGGTAGTATCAAGATTCTGGGACAGCAACATGAGGAAATAGCGGTCACTATTGATGTGGAGAGACTTTCCAAATATGGTTTGAACCAAAATCTGATCATGGCTCGTTTGGCGGCACAAGGATTCCGTACGATGACAGGTGAGGTTGCCAATGAGATGGGAGCTGCCTTAATACATGTGGATGTGCCATATCGTACGGAATATGAACTGGGTGAGCAGATCGTCTTGGCGGACCCTACTTCCGGACAGGCGGTTCGTTTGAAGGATATTGCTACCATTGAGCGACGCTATGCCGATACCAAGAAACGAATACAGTGTTTCGATGAGGATAGCCATAGTGATTGTGTGATGCTCAATATGGAGATGCAACCCGGCAATAATATTGTGGCATTTGGTCAGAAAGTGGATGAAGTCTTGGAGCATATGAAGACCGTCATTCCGCCGGATGTACATTTGTATAAGATCACCGACCAGCCTCGTGTGGTGGATAAGAGTGTCAAGTCTTTCCTCAAGGACCTCATTGTCAGTGTTGTTATTGTTATTTTGGTGATGCTGATCCTCTTCCCTCTGCGTACGGCTTTGGTTAGTTCCACCGGTCTGCCCGTTTGTATAGCGATTACACTCGGCATCATGTATCTCTTTGGTATCGAGTTGAATACCGTTACGTTGGCTGCGCTCATCGTCGTCTTGGGTATGGTAGTCGATGATAGCGTCATTGTGATCGATGGGTATAGCGATCTGCTCTCACAAGGCCATTCGCGTTGGTACTCTGCGGTTGTTTCTACTACCACTTTGTTCGTCCCCATGCTCCTTGCTACCTCCTCTATCTCCGGCATGTTCTATCCTATGTTGGGATTGATGACCGGTTCTTTGGCGGACTTCATCAAACTCTTCCCGTGGGCGATTTTCATTGCTCTCACCTGTAGTATTCTCTATGCTATCTGGGTCATTCCCTATATGGCGAGCGTCTTCATCGTACGCAAACCCGCGAACGCCAAACCGACCTTCATCGAGACCGTGCAGGCGAAGTTCTTCACCGCGCTGCAAAACGGCTATCAGAAACTGCTCGATCTCTGTTTCCGCCTTCCGTGGACTACTATCGGTATCAGCCTTGCGTCTGTGGTCATCGGAGCCTTTATTTTTACAAAACTGGATATCAACCTCATGCCCAAAGCCGATCGGGATTGCTTTGCCGTGGAGATTCACTTGACGGAAGGATCTTCCCTCTCTCAAACGCAAACCATCGTAGATAGCTTGGGAACCGTCTTGAATGCCGATCCACGGGTGAAGAGTGTGACGGCTTTTGTGGGCATGGCAAGCCCGCGTTTCCATGCTACCTATGCACCGCAAATGGGTGGGGAGAACTATGCACAGTTTATCGTCAATACGGTCTCTGAAGAAGCTACTTGGGATATCGTTGCTGAGTATCAACCCATATATGAGAATGCTTTCCCCAATGCGTATTGCCGCTTTAAACAACTGGATTATCAGGCGGTTCCCAATCCCATTGAAGTGCACGTACAAGGCTCGGACATCGGACAATTGGAAATGGTAGCTGATTCGCTCAAAGCCTTTATGGCGCAATTCCCGGAATTGTCTTGGGTCCATTCGAACTATGACGAAACAGTGCAAACCATCCGTCTTCGCCTCAAGGAAGATGAGGCAAGCCGACTTGGCGTCACTCAGGCTACGCTCTCCCTCTATCTCAATGGCGTGCTTAGAGGACGTACAATGACTGCCATTTGGCAGGACGGATATAAACTGCCGGTGGTGCTCTATACCCTTGGAGCCGATTCGCTGGATTATGCCGACATAGGCAACCTCATGGTCCCGACACCTCTTCCCGACGTCTGGGTGCCACTTCGCCAAGTCGCCTATATAGAGCCGGACTTCCATCATGCCCAGATTGTGCGACGTAATAGTATCCGTACGATTACCGTCGCAGCGGACACACGAGGCAAAGTGGCTGCTTTGACTGCTATGAGACCGATTGTTAAGTATATACGCCATATTACGCCTAATCTACCGGAAGGAGTGCATATCCGTTATGGAGGATTGATGCGTATCTCTTTGGAGACCTTACCGGGCTTGCTTTCCTCGGTTGGGGCTGCACTCTTGGTCTTGTTGGCTTTGCTCATTTTCCACTTCAAGAAACTGAATGTCTCTTTCCTTGCGCTCTCGTCCTCTCTATTATGCCTTTTTGGTGCCGCTTTTGGACTTTGGTTATTTGGACAGAACGTCTCTGTTACGGCTATATTAGGGGTTATTTCTTTAATTGGTATTATCGTCCGGAATGCAATTATTATGTACGAATATGCCGATCATCTGGTAGCCGTGGAACATAAAACAGCTAAGGAGGCTGCTTATCTGGCGGGTCTGCGTCGTATGAGACCGATCTTCCTTACTACCGCTACCACCGCTTTGGGTGTCGTACCCATGATCACGGCTGCTACTGCCCTTTGGATGCCGATGGGGGTGGTGATTTGCTTTGGAGCTATCCTCACTATGCCGATGGTCGTCACACTCTTACCTGTTGCTTATTGGAAACTGTTTGATAAATCTACCCGCAAATATGAAAAATAATCGTTCCTTCATAGTATCCGTATTGATTGCATTGTACCTTGTACTTTGTCCCTTTGCCCTTCCGGCACAAGAGCTGCTGACGCTCGATTCTTGTCTCGCCTATGCCAAACAGCGGAACTGTACGATCCAATCCGCACAACTCGAAGTGGCTATCTCGCGCGAAATGAAAAAGCAGATGCTTTGGCTCTATTTCCCGCAGGTCGGGCTGAATGGCTTCGCTTTTAGCGCCATTAGACCTTTGATCGAATTTGATGTGAGAGCTGTTTCCAATTCTTCGGATATGAAGGACTTCTTGTCCGAACTCTTTGATTTAATTAAGGAGAGCGCCCCTGAATCGAACGTTGATCCCATTATTCGTAAGATACGGTGGGGTGTTTCGGCGCAAGGACAAGTTCTGCAACCTCTTTACTGGGGAGGACAGATCGTTAGTGCCAATAAACTCGCGAAACTCGGTATCGAGGCTTCACAACTCAAACAGGAGGTCAGCGAACGCGATGTCTTGCAGGAGGTCACCGAGACTTATTGGCTCATCGCAGGGCTCTTGGAGAAACAGGCTACCGTCGATAAAGTCGATGCTCTCCTCGATACGATCACCGAGGTCGCACAACTCGCTTTCAATAACGGATTGGTGACCGGCAATGACCTCCTACGAGTGCAACTCAAGCAAAACGAGATCGAGACCAACGCACTCAAACTGAAGAACGGCATCGAACTCGCCAGCCGATTACTCTGTCATATGATCGGAAGAGAATATACACAGCCCCTTGTCTTGGAGCCGACTGCCGCCGAGAATATATGGGAGAATCTGCCTGCCGAACCCAAGGAGAACAATGCCCTTAATAGACCTGAACACCAACTCCTCGGGCTCAATGTGCAATATAACCGTCTCATGAAACGACTCACCCTTGGCGAATCACTGCCGCGGCTTGCGCTCGGTATCTTGGGGGGATACTCTAATTATTTCGAACGGGATAAATGGAATGGGGTAGCGTTCGCTACGATCTCCGTGCCCCTCACCCAATGGGGACAGACTGCCCATAAACTCAAACAGCATGATTTCAAGATGCAGCAGGCACTATGGATGCAACAGGACCTCACTGCTAAACTCATTCTCCAAAACCGCCAAACCTACGACCAACTCTTGGAGGCAGCGCAACTGACTGACCAACACCAATCGGCTGTCCGATTGGCGGAGGATAACTATCATCGGGCACTCATGAATTATCGTGCCGGTCTGGTTACCATGACCGAACTCTTGGAGGCGGAGGCACTACTCCTCCAGGCTCGTAATAACCTCACCGACGCACGTATCTCCTACCGCACCACGCTCCGTAAATACATGGATTTCACCCAACATCACTAATCCCAATGAAAGCTCATCACGTACGCCCTTCGCAAATAGCAACCAATCGGAACTGAATCGGAGGCAAAACGGAGGCAAAACGGAGGCAAGTGCAGATCAAACATCATTTTCAGAATTACCATTTCTACTTTTTTTGAGAAAAGAGACGAATATCTCCTTAAAGAACCCATGAGCAAGCTTCCGATAGCCGCTCAGGGACCTTTAAGACGCGATAAATCGCTCCTTTTCTCAAAAAAATCCCCGAACGCTTGCATATATGCAAAATTTGTAGTACCTTTGCACCCGGAATTGAAAAAAGACTGATTATGGTTCGCCAAAATGTTCCGTTTTGGTGATTAAAAGGGAAGGTTGTGCAAATCAACCGCTGTCCCGCAGCCGTGAGTCTCATAACCGAACTCCAATTCTAAATGGTCACTGTCACAAGATGGGAAGACCGGAGGGAGGGAGACGAGCCGGAAGACCTGCCATAATCGTAACGCTTAATCCCTTGGCGTGGATACCAAGGAAAGCTTATGAGGAGGTATTTTTTGTTACATACTTAATGACGCCTATGGCGTTCTCGATGGGTCGCAACTCTTATAGTTGTGCTCCTTTTTGTGTGCGAATAGCCCTCGCTTGGACTAACGACCAACGACTAACGACCAATGACTAACGACTAAATATCTATAGAATGAAAAGAACCCTATTTTTATTAGCAGCGATGATGATGATAGGTCCGCTGGAGGCGGCGGACACTATCCGTCTGAACATGCAATCATTTTTAGGAGATTATCCGCAGGATGCGGATGGCAAATGGGTACTTACCTATAGTGCTGACCATCCGTCCTTGGATATGGAGGATTTCCGATTCACCCACATGACTCATGCGATGCAGGTTCAGGGCAGTGATGAACAGGGAATGCAGTATTGGGATGGCTTCACGCTCTGTACCAACGGCGATGACACCGACTATGGTTTTGCCGGTTCATCGACCTCATGGCCCGAACACCAGTGGGGCTGTATGGCAGGAGGCGGACTGGACTCCACCGGTAGTTTGGTCAAAGGAGCACCGTATTTGGTGGCTTATTGGGGATATAACTACGAGGAGGAAGGTGTACATAGCCTGCAAGTGGATTGGAACGACGGTCTGACCCACCGTCCCTTAGGCATATGGGTCTGCAATCACCCTTGGGCGTATTATGGCATCCAGCACGACGATGGTTTTGCGCACTCTTTTGCGGACAATGGGGCACAGTTCAATCTGATCATTCACGGTCTGGATGAAGAAGGCAAAGAAGCCGGCATGCCGATTGTGTATCATTTGGCACATTTCCACAACGATGATCTGGAGATATCTACCCAATGGCAATGGGTGGACCTTCGTTCGTTAGGGCAGGTGAACGCGATCTATTTTACCATGGAGAGCAGCGATGTGTCCGGTGTATTAGGCATGAACACAGCGGCTTTCTTCTGTCTCGGAGGTATGGAAATCTTGGAGCACGTAGATGAAATTCCTCGTCCCGCAGGCTTGACAGCTGAACCAAAAGATGAGAACAGCGTGCTGGTTAAATGGCATAAAGTGAGCGATGCCGCTTATTACCGTGTGTATGTGGACTCGGTATTAGTGGATTCCACCATCTCGACATCGTACCTTTTCACGGGATTGGAGACCTATACGTCCTACCGCTTCTTTGCGCAGGCTGTTTCCGCCTATGGCGAGAGTTCGGATTGGGGGTATGTAGCCGCTCGGACACTGGATCTAACCCCTCCTACAGCGCCTGAGCACCTTCGTGCCACCGAAGTGACGAAATACAAGATCGTGCTTCAATGGGATGCCGGAACGGACAATATAGCGGTGGATAAATATGTGGTCTATGTGAACGGCAAACGTTATTCGCGTCCCAAATATACGACTGTCTCTATCACCGGTCTGGACCCTGCTACCACTTATCAGATAGAGGTGGAGACTTTGGATACATCCGGCAACACCAGCGAGCGGACGGCTTTGGAGGTCAGCACGCTGAGCGGCACGGAGGATTTGGAAGAAACACCTGTATCGCTGAAACGGACGGTCTATACCATGGATGGACGCAAGGCGGACGGAGAGACCGGCAAAGGGCATGTACAAATCGTACAGACAGGATCGAAGACACAAAAACAAATATACTATTAATCATTAAATTTATTCTTCAATGCGCAAAAATGCACTATTTATCTTGTGCCTCTTTCTCCTGACGGGAACATGGCACAGTATGCAGGCGGCATTGGTGTCCGTGACGATGAACTCCGTCACAAAGACCATGACCCTGCAAAACGAATCAGGTGATCTGATTGCCCATGACGCGCTAAACACCAACGCGGGCAAGAACACCTATGTCTTTAACAACCTGCCTGCCGGCGACTACACCATCTTCGGCTACAACTCATCCAACGCCTTGAATGGTACGATGACTTTCACCGTAGAAGATGAGGACATTGAGATGCAGATCTGGACAATCACCAAGATCAGCACGTCTAACAAGGATGCGAACAATGCCTACTGGGTCTATGGTGTCGATTTCACCATCGAGGACTGCGAGGTGCACAGCCGTGAGGGCAAGACCTTCCCGGTTACCATTGGTATGAACTCCGGCAATCCTTCGGTACTGACCTACGACGGAGGTAGTGTGGTACTCCGCATGGTACCTTCGGCGGCACATCAGGAAGAGGGCTATATCTTCGCCAACGACGGTCGTACCGTAACAGGCAACACCACTATCCAGACCAAGATTCCTATGGGTGGTGTGTTTACCTCTACTTGCCCTGCGGACGCGGAGATAGCGATGATGCAGAAACCCGGTGGTGATGCCGGTTCGGGTACCATCCACTTCGTGCCCTTCCGACTCATTGCGCCGGAGAGTGTAGAGACGTCCGGCGACACCAAGACCTATACTTGGCGCTTGGGTAACACCTGTAAATACAACATGCGTGCGTGGAAAGAAGGAGGACTGACACAACTGCTGAACTTCTATTTCAACACCGACCCTGCCAAATGCCCGGTAATCAATTTTACCGAGGAGGATTTTGCGGCGCATGATCCTAAATGGATTGATCATGACCCGCAGAGTTTGGACGGTTTGAACGACTGTAATATCCTGCTCAATATCAACGAGAAAGGTTATCTCAAGATGACCGCAGGTCAGGAATACGACCTCATGGCAGAGCGCGATTGGCAGATCATCCCCAACCAGACAGAGAACTACTTCTTGGAACCGGATTACCACTATGCCGTCTATGACATGAACGGCAATCCCGATAACTCGGTAGTGGAGATTGTGCCGGATGGGAACATCGGTTCGGAGTGGTCTATCCTGCGTGCCAAGAGTGCCGGAACGGCTATCGTGACCGTCACTTACGATGCGGCATCCGCACTCCAGTTTGCCAACAACACCGGCAAGATGAGTACTTACTACGGTGGCCGGTATTTCGGCGCTATTTGGCCGGAAAACACAGGTGTCTTTGTCGTGTCCGTCAACGCACCGTCTAATGACATGGACGCTAACATGCGCATCAACGAGACGCTCAACGAAGACCAGAAAAAGAACGCTGGTATCTATGTGGATGCAGAGCATGACGTATTCTACTATATTAACGACGAAGAGGCATTCAACTACACCTTCAAACCGACCGGAGTAACCACTGTAGAGATCTCGTACCCAACCCTTCGCGAGAACGATGCCATCTATAACACCGGTTGGCAAACCGTCACCAAGAACGAAGACAACACCTATACGCTGCCGCTCAAGCACGGTCGTCAGATTGTCCGTTTGGGCGATGGAACAGGCAAGTACGAATACCAAGTCCTGACGGCTCGTCATGCAACCCGTACTATTATCAATGAGACGACAGGCGGTTCAGTCTTCCGTCCCGGCGATAACGTGCGCGTGCAATACAACGGACTTTTCCATCCGGCGAACAAACTCTCAGGTATATATAATATGTCCGCCTATATCACGTACAACGGCACGCCGACAGGAACGGCACTCATTCTTGGTCCGAACCAATATTGGTTTGGTTCGAAGCCTTCAGCACAATCTGTTACCTTCCAAATCCCTGCTGATTGGACGGCTACGACCTATGATCTGACGGAAGGTGTGATCCAAGTAACAGGTTTCGGAGACCCCATCGGCAACCACCGTACGATAGACAAAATCGGAGGACGTTCGCCTAACTTCACAGCGATTGCTCACCAGACCTATTTCGGTGCGCTACCCGATGCGATTATCCCGGTTAAGCAGCTCACGAAAACATTGGCTACATTGGAACTCGATCCCGCAGACGCAGAGATCATCTCCGTTACTAATAGTTTGGGTATCGAGGTAACGCCCGAAGACGGCAAATACCTGCTGACCGAAGGAGAAAACTCCATCCTTGCCGGCAAAACGGGCTACAAGCGCACGCCGGTAACGGTGACTATCGAAGAAAATAGTCCTGCTGAGATGACTATAACGGTACATCTGGAGCCTATTCCTGCTGAAGGATGGGACGGTGAGACTCTGACGGCTGTCACGCCGATTGACGGCATATATCATATCACTAACGGCGCTGAGTTGGCATGGTTTGCTGCGCAGGTAAATGCCTGCACGAGTAAAGACAAAGCTGCGCAGAAATACAATGCGGTTCTGGACAACGACATCGACCTTTGCGGTTATAGCTGGAGCCCGATAGGCGACGGAGGCTCTTACCATTATTATGGTGGAGTTTTTGACGGACAAGGACACACGGTCTTTAACCTCTATATCAACGATGCGACAAACCGTTACCGTGCTTTGTTTGGCGACCTCACATCCGGTGCAACGATCAAGAACCTGACCGTACGTGGGTCTGTCACTTCGACATACGACACCACGACCGGTGGTCGCATAGCCGGTGTAGTCGGTTATGCCAACGGTTCGAAAACATCGCCGATATATATCACCAATGTCACCAACTATGCGGATGTCACGGGTTGCTCCAAGTATGCGGCAGGTATCTGCGGTTACGCCGGAACATACGTCTATATCGACCGTTGTGCCAACTACGGCAACGTGACCCTTTCGCATGCGACCAACACCAAAGGAACAGATGCAGCCGGTATTGCATACCTGAATAACGTCAATAGTGCGATTACCAATTCCTACAACTGTGGAACAATCGTGGCAAATAACAATGTCGGTGGTATTTATGTGTCCTCAACAGCAGCGGTGGTCACTAACGTCTATAACACCGGTCGTGTACATGCAACGCGTACCAACGGAAGTGGCTATTCTTGTCACGGAGCGATCCGTCCGACGGCGAACACGACTGCTGAGACACCGAACGTCACCAACGCTTATGCCAATGAAGATTTCCTCTTCAATGAACTCAGCACGACCATCATCACCGATCCGGAGGCATGGAGTGGAGGTGAGGTAGCCTACAAACTTGGCGATGCCTTTGGTCAGGAGATAGGGGTCGATCCGCTGCCGGTAATCGGAGGAATGAAGGTCTATGAATGTGAGCGTCCCGATGGTACGAAATTCTATGCCAACCAGCCGTACGAGTGCTACCAGCGTAAGGAACTGACGGTTGGACGAATGGGAACGATCTGTATTCCGTACGCTTCGGATCAATACGAAGGGGCTACTTTCTATCGTCTGCTCCATAAGAAATTGAACGAGCAAGGTGAACCCGTGAGGATGGTGCTCGAAGAAGTGACCGCACTCGAAGCCGGTATGCCGTATGTCTTTGTGCCGGAAGAAGAGGAGATAAACATCTATTATCTCACTTCTACTGAAGTCAGCAACCCGAGGCATTTCAACGGATTGTATGGCACTTTTGTACCTATTCAGGATGGCGAAGCAGGCAATCCGGCGAACTTGTTGGAGAATAATTATATTATCACCAATAATATCTTCCGGATTTGTGGTCACCACTGCTCCCTCAATGCCAATCGCGCCTATATCAAGATGAACGAAGTGGCACAGGAAGGACAGACCAGCGCACCGAGCCCCGTGCCGGGACGCAGACAGATCACTATTGGCGGCGCCGAAATGCCTATGACGCCTACCGATCTCGAAGATATTACGACCTCCGAACTGCAAAGCACCCAAAAAGTGCTCCGTAACGGGCGATTGTATATCATTCATAACGGCAAGATCTATGACATGACAGGTAATAACTATTAATTCAGCTATAAAAATGAAAAAGAACTATATTTATCCCTCTGTGGAGACGACATATGTAGTCGGAACAACGGATCTACTCTCAGTAAGTTATAATGTCGTATCCGGAGACCCCATTAACTACGGTAGTGGGGAGTAAAAAAAAAGGAAAATCGCTCTCATTCGGGCGATTTTCTCTTTTTTCCTTGCATATGTCGAAAAAAAGCAGTACTTTTGCAGTGATTATGAGAAATGTTATTCATAAAATATTCCAATCGGCGAATATTCTTCTTTTGGTAGCCCTGTGCGTGGCGGGATGTGGGAAACAGCCTGCAGAGCAGGGGATTCTGCCTGCGGGTAATAAATACGCTACGGGGTTTCAGCTCACTGAGACGGACACTGCCCTCATCGTGGAAGTCTTTCAGCCCTATAAACGCATGGTGATCACCGAACCGATGAAGCGGATAGGTACCATGAGCACCGTGCAGGTGGGATTCCTCTATGCGCTCGATGCGATGGAGAGTTTGGTGGCGGTATGTAATCCCGAACTCATCTACACGCCCGTTAAAGGCGATGAAATCGATTTGGGAGACTCCATGAAACCCTCCGCCGAACGGACACTTCAAGCCGGTTTGGACATCCTGTTAGCGGTGAACTACGGTCAGTACGATAATCTCGAAGCTACGCGTCTGGAGAAATTAGGTGTCCCGATCATTTATATCAACGAATGGCAAGAACACTCTCCTTTAGCGCGGGCTGAATGGATCCGTGTCCTCGGTGCCCTCACCGGCAAACTGCACGAAGCGGACTCCATCTTCCATGAAGTAGAGAAAAAGTACCTCAGTCTGTCAGGCGAAGCCGGTCTGTCAGCAAAGCGGTCTGTCAGTGAAACGGTCTGTCAGGCGAAGCCGGTCTCTATCATGTCCGGCAATAATTTTAGAGGAACTTGGTATGTTCCTTCCGGTAAGAACTATTTAGCGTACCTCTTCAAGGATGCCCGGGCGGATTACCCCTTCTATACCAATGACCAACGACCAATGACTAACGACTATTCCACATCCATCCCGTTGACAATCGAAGAGACGCTCCGTTATTTCCATGACGCCGATGTGTGGGTCGGAGCAGGAGGAAACAGCCTTGCGGAACTGGCGGAGTTGGATGAGAAGCATACATGGTTCAAAGCCTATCAGTCCGGACGCGTATATAATTGGCGCAAACAGATAAAAGCAGGAGGTGCGAATAACTTCTGGGAGCGTGGGGTAGTGCACCCTGAAGAAATGCTCGAGGACGTTATTCATGTTCTGAATAACGCCCCCGATTCTTTGCTCCATTTCGCGGAGAGGTTGTATTAGTACCATTACGTAATCCCGTAATTACGTAATTACGAAAGATTATTAATCTCCTCCAAGCATTTTCTGCAAAGACAATCCGAATACTGTGCGCGAAGAAATTCGCGCGCTTTTTCGTTCAGTCGCACCCCAACACACTGACAGAAGGCATCGTGCGTACACACAAAAGACGTGCCGCACCGCGGACACGTCTTCTGTATACCTAACGTTTTTTCGCCAGAAAAAACCATTTTAACCCTTTAACTATTTAACGAGTTTAACTACAACCGTGCTTAACGCCGGTACTTCAATATCCCTGCGGTTGAGATCAACTACCTCGCCGGTCATGGGGTTGAATCCCACAGCATTGTAACGACCTAAGATCTCTGCGTAGGTCTCCGTCGGAATGCGGCGGGGCTCATCGGCTGCATTAGCAAAGACAAAAACTGCTTCCTTATCATTATAGCGGAAATACGAATAGGTGTTGTTTCGCGCAAGGAAATGCATCGTCCTGCCCCAATGGAGCACAGGTTCATCCTTTCGCCAATTGAAAAGACGGCTTTGGAAATCACACATCTCCTGCATCTGAGGCGTCACCTCTGCTCCTAACGGCAGCGGAGCACGCAGATAAGAGTGGTTATTGGGATCTTCTCCCTTGGAAGTCATAGCGTACTCATCGCCGTAGAGAACCTGCGGAATACCACGCATCGTAGCGAGCAGCACGTACGCCAATTTGACGCGACGAGGGTCTTTGTCTTTGACCACATCCGTGATACGTGCCATATCGTGGTTGCCCAAGAAAGTGAGCAGTTTATTAACATCCGCATACATATAATCCATCGTCATAGCATCATAAACGCGCGTCAGTCCGTTACCCCAACCCTGACCATCGTTCTCCAGCGCCTGACGGATAGCCTCCTCTACAGGGAAGTCCATGACGGTAGGCAGGTTCGAATCAAAATTATCGAAGTTCATCGCACCGCTCTGCCAATAAGCTACAGCCGGGGCAGGGCGCGTCCAGCACTCACCGACGATATTGATGTTCGGATATTCATCGCGGATCGCTTTGAGCCAACGGCTCGCAGGAATCTTCTCGATATACGGATACGTGTCCACACGCAGACCATCGAGATCGGCATACTCAATCCACCAGATCGCCCATAACTGGAAATACTGCAACAGGTCATGGTTCTCCAAGTTCATATCCGGCATCGGATGGTCAAACCAACCACGGTTAGAGAGTTTACGGTCGTACTCCGACGCATTGATGTCATAATTGGCGGTGAAGACATTATTGGTGTTCGTGAACTCGGGGAACTGGTTAATCCAGTTCTGGTAAGGCAGGTCTTTCATCCACCAGTGTGCCGCACCACAATGATTAGGCACCATATCCATGAGGATCTTCAACCCCTTGCTATGCGCCTGTTGAACCATTTGCTTGTATAGTTCGTTCGTGCCATAACGCGGGTCGATATGATAGTAGTCCGAGCAAGCATAACCATGATACGACCATGCTGCCTCGTCGTCGCCTAACATCGGAGTAGGCCAGATTGCGGTACAGCCCAGTTTCTTAATATGGTCAAACGAATTGATGATACCTTGTATATCACCTCCAAACCGTCCATTGACATTCGCTTTGTCGGCTTTCTCACGGGTGTCAGGAGTGCTGTTGTTCGACTCGTCTCCATCTACGAAACGATCGCTCATGATAAGGTAAACCACATCCGAAGCGTCAAAACTCTTACGCTGACGACTACCTTCGCGACGCTCCGAGATAACATAATCATAACTTGCCTTCTTCTTGCCTTTCTGCAAGGTGATACGATAAGTACCGGGTTCGTTGACATGCATATCGACGAACAAGTAGTTCGGGCTCTCGGCGTTGTGTTGACCAGTCGGAACCAGTCCTAAGCACTGTCCGCGCATCACTTTGCCTTTCACCACTTGCTGAACACTCACTTGGGCATCTGCCAGATCCTGCCCATGGAAGAGCAGGGTGAGGGGAGTGTGCATGTTGGTCCACCAGCATAAGGGTTCTACCTGTTCAATCTTCGGGGCAGCGAACGCCAATTGTGCGGCGATAAGGGCTGCTGCAAAAAGAGAAAATCGATTCATAATTACAATTGATTAATTAGTATTTGATCTAAAGTTTGATTATCCTTTTTTATCTGTATATATCTCTTCCAGAAATCCTGCATCTCAGGGCTGGGATTTTGCAGGAAGAGCTCTGTTCCTTGGCTTTCTATTCGCTCCACTACCATCCCGCAAGTGATCTTGTGGGTATCGAGTGCCGGTTGGTAAGTCTTCTCTTCCTCGCCCTCTACATACACCTCGCGAAGGATACCCGTCTCCACCATACGTCCCAACAGTTGGTTTACCAAACGGATGGGCAAATAATCGCGAACGGCTAATTCGTGCGCTGTGAGTGGTGCTTCGTCCGCTTCGAACCGCTTCACGATGATAGAAAGAAGGTAGAGCATAATGAAGTCTTTGTATCGGCGGGACATCTTTTTGAGGTCCTGTTCGTACTCAAACTCCTCGTTATTCTGAATGGCATACGACATCTCTGCGCCGATGAGGATCAGCAGACTGGTGTATTGCAGCCAGGTCATCAGAATAGGGATTGTAGCGAACGCACCATAGACGATGCTGGTACGTCCGAGCATAGCAATCAAATAGACCGAGAGCATCTGTAACACCTGAAAAAGTGACCCCATGATCACACCCGGAATGAGAGCGCTAAGGAAATGCACTTTGGTGTTCGGGATAGCGATGTACATGCCCGTGAAGAGCAACCAGCAGATACCGAATTGCAGCGTGGTAGCCCCGCCGTTATGGATGAACTCATGCAGGGAACTATCCTCACTCAGCAGACCCGACATAGTAGCATGCAGAAAAATGCTGATACCTGCGCTGCACACGATGAGGACGGGGATTAGCACCAGAATAGCGATGTAAGTGGTCACTTGATGAAGAACCGAACGCGATTTCTGGACATTCCAAATCTTGTTGAAAGCCGTCTCCACGGATTGGAAGAACGAATATACCGCCCATAGGAGCACAATTAAACCGATACCAACGAACACACCGCCTTGCGCTGTGCTGAGGTATCGGTCCACCATCTGCATGATAGTAGGCACCATGTTGGTCTCGCCTAAAAAGGAGGCATTCAGTTGGTGTTCTATCACGTCCACTACGCCAAAACCCTTAGCTACGGCTACTACCATCGCTAAGATTGGAACGACTGCAAAAATAAGAGAGTAGGTGAGGGATTTGGCTTTGTCGTTGAGGTTTTTAGATCCAAAACCTCGTGCCACCAAGACGATTGTCCGGATGATGGCATACCCAAGACGCTGAAAGAAACCGTCGAACTCCGTTGTGGTACGACGCCACATGTCATAGCGGACAAATCGTGATATATCGGAAGTCTTCATGGTTTTTATAATTAAAAAGTAAATCTATAAGCCGGGTTCTGTACTGCCTAAGCAGCGTCTATCATTAATCTCGAAGCACGTGTTACCACGCCTTTCTCTCGCTTCCTACCCTCCGACTCACGCGAGCAGCGCTCAGACATCGGTATACTTGGAATTGCAGCCCACCATGTACTCGTTTCACCTTTCTCGTCTCTGTAGCAGGGATCAAACATTACTGCCTGACGGCCGTTAACCGCGATGGTGCTCTATGCTGCCCGGACTTTCCTCTGAGGATGAGATTAAAGCACGAATGCTTTTCTTTCCCTCCACAGCGATAGACCGATTTACTTTTAAGAGCGGTGTACGGGAATCGAACCCGCCTCCTCGGCTTGGGAAGCCGATGCACTACCGATGTGCTAACACCGCAAGTTGGTCAATGGTCGATGGACCATAGATCATTTGGAAATGCGGTGCAAAGGTACTGCTTTTTTTTGATATATGCAAATAAAAAGTATTCTTTTTAATAAATTTCTACGATTTCGCGTTTCAGACGCTTGGTGATTTGGGAGGGAGAGAGAGGGTGAACGTCTTGGGTTTGCAAGGCGGTGACACGTTGAGTCGCTTTGACGTTCACAGGGATCTCTGCTTTCTTGGAACCGATGATATGCGCATTGAGGATCATGTTTTTCTCCAGCGTATAGACATGTCCGTCACGGCGTTGGAAAATCGTATTCAGATCCACCGCGGCACGCAGTTTCTTGAGGCGGAATTTCTCTATGCGATGTTCGTCCATATTGAGCAGATTGAGCATCTGGAGTTGGTCGGCGTTCAGTTTGATTCCGAACGGAATGGCCACTTTGACCTCCGCGTGCTCCGAAAAACGGCGCACGGCATAAGTCTCCGAATCAACGATATAATGGCGTTTGTACTCCATCTTGAAGAATCCCAAGTACTTGCTTATTTTCTCTGTATGGGTCAGTACCGTTTCACCTTCGGACTCATTGCTGACTTTCCAATGCTTGAGGTCTCCCATCGATTCCTCAAAATTATGCTTCATATGACCCATCGCAAAGAGCGCACGGTGTACTACCACGCCCGAATCGATAGCGTTGGCTGCTTTGCGCATGAATTTCTCCTTTTGCTTCTTCTCTATGCGCTCGATAGCGTCTCCGGCAAGCAGCTCGTCCGCTTCAGCTCGTTTGCGCGAATCAAAGAAACGTTTGCAGAATCGGCCTTGGAACTGCACGGAATCGCGTCCTTCACGGCCGATTTCCGGAAGAACCACCACGTTGGCTATCATCTGCTCCATGCCCCATGTGCTGCCTTCGGATTGCATCCTAACATCGCTCACTATCTGGTATTGCGCATTCTCGTCTGGAAACTCCTCCTCTAATTTCAGATACACGGCATGAAGCAGAGCCGCCATTTTCTTGCGTTTGTTGCGTTGTTTATGCGCCTTGGCGGCTATCACGGTCTCTTCCAAAGCTATAGGTTGTTCATGCATGGTGATCGTTGCGTTTCCGTCTTTGAGAATAGAAGCAGGAACGGTCTGTTTCTCATAACCGATAAAGGAAATGATCACTTCCGAATAATCGGTCAAGTCCGCGGTAAAGGAGAACTGACCGTCATTATTGGTGGCAGTACCAAACTCAGGTTGTGTCTGGGGATAAACCGTCGCATAGGGGATTGGATTTCCTTTCTCGTCCACTACTTTTCCTGTAAAAGTGGCAATGAATGACAATATAAATAATAAGGTGTTCATTTCGCTGAATATTCAAATCGACTGCAAAGGTACAAAAAATATACCAAATGTACAAATATTTTTTGGAAAAAATTCGTAATCCCGTCATTACCTCATTACGGGATCACGCAGAAGAAATCATCTATATTTTGCATATAAGCGATTGGGAGTTTTGTATCGACATTCCCTCGAAAAGAAGACAAAAAGCGCTTAAAATGCAAAAAAATGGGCAAAAAACAAAAAATTATCGCGTACGCGCTTGCGTATATGAAAAATAATTTGTATCTTTGCACGCTTTTTTGGAAACTCCTAATTCCGTAATAACGTAATTGCGGGATTACGAAAAAAGTGTTTGAGAAGAATTTTAATTAAAAAACAATATTAACAATGGAAGAAAACAACGAATTGATTAAGAACGATCACATTATTCCTGTGAAGATTGACGAGGAAATGAAATCCTCGTATATCGACTACTCGATGTCTGTGATCGTGAGCCGTGCGCTGCCGGATGTGCGCGACGGTTTCAAGCCGGTTCACCGCCGTGTGCTGTTCGGAATGAATGAACTCGGTAACACGAGTGACAAACCGACGAAGAAAAGTGCACGTATCGTCGGTGAGGTAATGGGTAAGTATCACCCGCATGGTGACAGTTCAATCTATGGTACGCTCGTCCGTATGGCACAGCCTTGGGCAATGCGTTACTGCCTCGTGGATGGTCAGGGTAACTTCGGTTCGGTCGATGGTGACGGTGCAGCAGCTATGCGTTATACCGAGGCTCGTCTCTCCAAACTCGCAGAGGAAATGCTCCGCGACATCGAGAAGGACACTGTAGATATGCAGAATAACTTCGACGACTCGTTGAAAGAGCCGACCGTTCTGCCTTGCCGTTTCCCGAACTTGCTCGTGAACGGAGCCAGCGGTATTGCAGTTGGTATGGCGACGAACATGCCGACCCATAACCTCTCGGAGGTCATCGACGGTTGTTGTGCGTACATTAATAATATTAAAGCGCGTATGCACGATGCGTTCGTGGAGGAGATCACGGTGGAGGATCTGATGGAGCATGTGAAAGCTCCGGATTTCCCGACCGGCGGTACTATCTACGGTTATCAGGGTGTCAAAGATGCCTATGAGACCGGTCGTGGTCGCGTAGTGATCCGTTCGAACGCGGACATCGAGACCGATGACAACGGACGTGAGCGTATCGTGATCACCGAGCTGCCGTACGGCGTAGTGAAGAATGAGTTGGTGAAAGCGATTGCTGAACTCGCCAACGAGAAGAAGATCGAAGGTATCTCCGATATTCAGGATCACTCCAAACGCGATATCCGTATCGTGATTGACGTGAAGCGTGACGCGAACGCACAGGTAGTGCTCAATAAATTGTATAAGTTCACCGCGCTGCAGTCGAGCTTTGCGGTAAACAGCATTGCTCTCGTGAAAGGTCGTCCGATGCTCTTGAACCTCAAGCAACTCATCGGTAATTTCATCGAGCACCGTATGGATGTGGTAACCCGTCGTACGAAATACGAACTCAAGAAAGCAGAGGAGAAAGCACATATTTTGGAAGGCTTGATCATCGCGGTGGATAACATCGACGAGGTGGTACATATCATCCGTGCAAGCCGTACCCCGGCAGACGCTCAGACGAACTTGGAGAAACGTTTCAACCTCGATAACCTGCAGTCGAAAGCGATCGTGGACATGCGTCTGGCTTCGCTGACAGGCTTGCGTATCGATGAGTTGAAAGCCGAGTACGAGGAGATCGAGAAATTGATCGCCCATTTGAACGAACTGTTGGCTAACGAGGAAATGCGTTATGACGTCATCAACGCTGAGCTCGTGGAGATCAAGGAGAAATACGGTGACGAACGTCGTACCAAGATCGTGAAGATGGCTACCGAGTTCAACCCCGAAGATATGTATGCCGATGACGATATGGTGATCACTCTCTCGCACCTCGGATATATCAAACGTACTCCGCTGGCAGACTTCCGTCAGCAGACCCGTGGTGGTATCGGTTCGAAAGCCGGTTCGGCACGCGATCAGGACTTCATCGAGTATGTACACCAAGCTTCGATGCACTCGACGATGATGTTCTTCACCGAGATGGGACGTCTCTACTGGCTCAAGGTGTATGAACTGCCGGAGGGTAACAAGCAGTCCAAGGGTCGTGCTATCCAGAACATGATCAACCTCCAGAAGGGTGATAAGGTTCGTACCTGTATCAACGTGAAGGGTCTGAATGACCAAGAGTATATCGAGAACCACTATCTGATCTTCGTGACCAAGAACGGTCTGATGAAGAAAACGACCTTGGAAGCTTATTCCCGTCCGCGTGCCAATGGTATCATCGCACTCGGTCTGCGTGAGGGCGACGAACTAATCGCTGTTGAGATGACCGATGGTCAGAGCGAGATGATGGTAGCTTCGTACAACGGTAAAGTGGTTCGTTTCAACGAAGGTGGAGTACGTCCGATGGGTCGTGGAGCTACCGGTGTGAAAGCAATAACTTTGGAAGAAGATGGCCAAGATCGCGTGATTGGCACGGTTTGTGTAGAGAAGGGTACAGAGAAGAACATTCTCGTGATTTCAGAGAACGGATTCGGTAAACGTACGCCGGTCGATGACGAGGAGGGCAATCCGATCTATCGTGTGACGAACCGTGGTGGTAAGGGTGTCAAGACCATCGAAATCACGGAGAAGACCGGCCACTTGGTAGGTATCGAAGCCGTAACTGACGCAGACGACCTCATGCTCATTACCAAATCCGGAACCGCTATCCGCATGGATATCTCTACCATTCGTCAGACCGGACGTGCCGCACAGGGCGTTAAACTGATCGAACTCCAAAAACGTAACGACAGCCTCATGAGCGGTTGTATCGTTCCGAAAGAGGAAGAGGAGAATGGTGACGCTCCGCTGAATGGTGAAAATGATGCAAATGATGCAAATGATGATAATAACAACGAAAATCAAGATTAATATGAGAAAACATTTGATTTTGGCAGCACTCGTGCTGATAAGCGCAGGCTGCTTTGCACAAAAGAACCCGGCTACCAAGAAAGCCAAGAGTTACATGTTGTCTGAGACTCCGGACTTCAATGCTGCCCGTGCTTCTATCTTGGAGGCATTGGATCAGGAACCGACCGCCGAGACCTATTACTGGGCTGGTATGATCGGTTACAAAGAGGCTATGCGTGAGAACTACAACCAGATGATGGGAGGAGCCGCTAACATTGCTGTGGAAGGAGCTGCCGTAGAAGAGAGCTATGAATACTGGCTCAAAGCGGACGAATTGGCACAAGTATTGGTTCCGAACAAGAAAGGTGTGATGGTTCCTACCGACCCGAAAATGCGTGGTAAACTGGCTAAGATGATGTTGGAATACTACAAAGGTCAGGAGTTGGTGAAATACGGCGTGCATCTCAATGAGAGCCGCGATTATGTAGGAGCTTACAAGGCGTTCAAGAAGCATATTGACATCCCCGAACTGCCTATGATGCAGGATGACAAATTGCAGAAAGAGATGCCGCGTGATACTACTTATACCCAGTATAAATACTACGCTGCTATCTTCGCTATCCAAGCTGAGATGCACCATGAGGCAATTGAGCTCTTGGAGCAACTCAAGGACGGTGAGTACGAGGCGATCTCTACCAACCAGTTCCTCTATCAGGAGTATGTGAACGTGAAGGATACCGTTAAGTTCGTTGAGACGCTGCAGAATGCTATCGCTCGCTTCCCGCAAGAGCCTTGGTTCCTGCAGAACCTGATCAACTACTATATCTTCTCCGGTCAGGAGCAAACGGCGATCAATTATCTCGCTACCGCTATTGAGCGTGAGCCGAATGTTGCACAGTACCATCTGATCAAGGGTAACCTCGATGAGAACCAAGGTAACTACGAAACGGCTTTGAAAGATTTCGATAACGCTTTGGCGCTCGATCCGAAGATGGCGGACGCAATGGCTGGTAAAGGGCGTGTATATTACAACCAAGCTGTTAAACTCAACGAGGCTGCTGCTATGATCTCAGATAACAAAGAGTACAAGAAAGCGCTCGACGAGATGAATGCGGTCTTCAAACAGTCCCTTCCGTTCTTTGAGAAAGCACATGAGATGGCTCCCGAAGAGCGCAGCTATCTGCAGACACTCAAAGGGCTCTACTATCGTTTCGGCATGGACGCTGAATACGAGGCAGTTAGCGAGAAGCTCAATAACCTCTAATGGGACGTATTCTCGCAATAGATTTCGGTCGTAAACGCACTGGATTAGCCGTTACGGATGTGCTCCGCATAACGGCTAATCCCTTGCTTACGATTGAGACCAAAGACTTGATAAATTGGCTGACCGATTACTTCGCGAAAGAACCTGTAGATGAGGTAGTTATCGGTCATCCTACGCAAATGAACGGGGAGGATTCGGAGAGTATGAATTATATACGACCTTTTATGGGCGTATTCAAAAAAAACTTCCCCGATAAACCTATAACTATGTATGACGAACGCTTCACATCCGTGCTGGCGCATCGGGCCATGATTGACGGCGGTATGAAACGCAAAGACCGCCAAAACAAAGCCGTGGTGGATAAGATTGCCGCGTGCATCATTTTGGAAGGTTATATGGACAGCCTTCAGAAATGAGAAAATGAGTAAATGAGAAAATAACTAAATATCTATGATATTACCAATATATTTGTACGGTCAGCCCGTACTGAGAAAAGAGGCTGAAGAAATTGAGAACACACCGGAACTGAAACAGTTCATTGCGGATATGTATGAGACGCTGACCCAGGCTGAAGGTTGTGGTTTGGCTGCTCCGCAAGTGGGTAAACCTTGGCGGTTATTTGTAGTGGATGGTTTCGAACTGGCAGAAGATTATCCGGAGTGCAAGGATTTCAAGAGGGCGTTTATCAACCCTGAGTTACTGGAAGCATCCGAAGAAACATGCACGTATTCAGAGGGTTGTCTCTCTCTCCCGGGCATCAGTGAGAACGTCGTGCGTCCCAAAACGGTTACTTTGCGTTATCTGGATGAGGATTTCAACGAACATGAAGAGACCTTTACGGATTTCCAAGCGCGTATCGTGCAGCACGAGTACGACCATCTGGAGGGACATGTCTTCACCGATCGCATCTCGCCTATCCGCAAGACCTTCGTGAGAAATAAACTGGCTTCCATAGCAAAAGGCAAAACAGGTGCCAGATACAAATACAGAAGAAATTAAAATTCGATATCTCGTGATCTCGTGATCTCGTGATCTCGAAATCTCGCTAAACGCTAATCGCTAAACGCTAATAATCTCTTGGACTGGCTAAACGTGATATTGATGGCTATCGGGCTGGCGATGGATTGCTTCGCCGTATCGGCGGTACAAGGCCTTAACCAACATAAATGGCATCCGAAGGCATTGCTCATGGCGGCTATCTTCGGCTTCTTTCATATGAGCATGCCGGTTGTCGGTTATTTCGCAGGAAACCTCTTTGTCTGTTTTATGCGTACTTATGCCCCGTGGATTGCACTCGTGTTGCTGGGTTTTCTGGGCGGTAAGATGATCTTTGAGGCGTTTCATCATGATGAATCACGCAGTAAGACTGCTCATTGGGAAATACGTTATCTGCTGATGTTGGCTGTCGCTACCAGCGTGGACGTCCTTGCTACAGGATTACTCTTCGTCCCGTATCCCGATTGGCTTATCCCATCAGTTATCACCATAGGCTCCATCACTGCGGTTTTCTCTTTGGGAGGATATCTGCTCGGAATGCTCTTCGGTAAACTGAAAATCAATATGGAAATGGTAGGAGGATTAGTACTCATCGCCTTAGGCATCAAGATTTGTTTGGAAGGATGTTTGTAATTGGAAATAATACCCTTGTCTCGCTCGATGTAATTGAGAAAGAGTTCTGCTGCGACCTGGATACTTGTTGCGGTTGTTGCTGCATCGAAGGGGACGCTGGTTGTCCTGTCACGGATGAGGAACTAAAACAGATAGAGGCAATCCTGCCGGAACTCCTACCGCATATGACCAAAGAGGCACGCAAAGTGGTGGAGGAACAAGGACTTTCTTACCTCGACCCCTCCGGCGAACGGGTGCTCTCCATCGTCAATGGCAAAGATTGTATCTTTGCTCGTACGGATCATAACGGATGGTGTTACTGCCTGATTGAGAAAATGACGAAAAATTCTCAATTCTCAATTATCAATTATCAATTCTCAAAGCCTATTTCTTGCCATTTGTACCCCATACGGCTCACCAAAGTAGGAGAATATATCGGTTTGGAATACCATCGGTGGGATATTTGTCATTGTGCCCGCATTAAAGGAAAGAAGATTCATCTTCCTCTTTATCAGTTCCTTAAAGAGCCCCTCATCCGTCGGTTTGGGCAAGAATGGTATGATGAACTATGTCTTACTGCCGATGAATGGCATAAACAAATGAGTAAATGAGTAAATGAAAAAATGTGAAATTATCACCATAGGAGACGAATTGCTCATCGGGCAAGTAGTGGATACTAACTCTGCCTGGATGGCGGAAAAACTGAATGAGAACGGGATCGAGCTTTTTCAGATTACGTCTGTGCATGACGACCGTGAGCATATTATCGCAGCTTTGAATGAAGCTTTCTCGCGAGCAGATATAGTGCTCACTACCGGAGGACTTGGACCGACCAAAGATGATATTACCAAACAGGTCCTTTGCGAGTATTTCGATACCCAACTGATTGAAGACACCTCCGTTCGCGCGCACATACACGAATTATATAAGGAGAGACCGGATGTGCTGAACCGCTTGACGGCTACCCAATGGCTCGTGCCGCAAAATGCTGAGATTCTGCCTAATAGAGTAGGTTCAGCTCCGCTGATGGTCTTCCATAAAGACGATAAACTCCTCGCCTGCATGCCCGGTGTGCCCTATGAGATGAAGATTGCGATGGAGGAGCAGATATTGCCCTATATCGAGTCAAGAATCAAGAGTCAAGAGTCAGGAGAGATTATCCATCGTACGCTGCAGGTGACAGGTATCGCCGAGTCGTCATTGGCGATCCTGCTGGAGAACTTCGAGAATAGCATGCCTGCCGGTCTCCATCTGGCGTATTTACCCAAAGACGGCATCATTCGTCTGCGCCTCTCGTCCTACGGTGAATTGACTGAAACGCAGATGACGCAGTATTTCGATCAACTCAAGGAGCTCACAAAAGACTATCTGATTGCCGAGACCGATGATCCCATCGAAGTGATTGTCGGCAATATCCTCAAAGCCCGTCATCAGACCATCGCTACTGCCGAGTCCTGTACCGGTGGTAAACTGGCCTCGTTACTCAATAAACATGCGGGGTCGTCGGCCTTCTATTTCGGCTCTATTATCAGTTACGATAACTCGGTCAAAGAGCATCTTCTTGGAGTGCCGGAAGAAATGATAAAGGCGCATGGCGTTGTAAGCGAAGAGGTGGTGCGTGTAATGGCTGAGTCTGTTCGCAAACAAATTGGAACTGATTATGCTATCGCAACAAGCGGCATAGCGGGACCTACCGGAGGCAGCAAAGAGAAGCCGGTGGGCACTGTTTGGATAGCATGGGCAACACCGGAAGGAACAACAGCTGAATGTTTCCATCTCGGCAAACTGCGTGAGCAAATAACCGACCGTGCTTGCATGAAAGCCCTCGTAGGAATGATTAAGAGGTTAGAGGTTAGAAGTTAGAAGTTATGAATTCAATAGAAGACTTTTTGTTTCATCCCTCCATCGCACAGTCCCTTTTGTGGCTGACCATAGTGATGACAATTGGCCTATGGCTTGGCGAGAAAGCGAAGATCAAAAGCTTCTCGCTGGGCGTTACGTGGGTGCTCTTTGTGGGTATCGCCTTGGCTTCCGTAGGCGTGAATATAGACCATAGTGTGGCACAGTTTGCCAAGGATTTTGGTCTGATACTCTTTGTCTATTCAATTGGTTTGCAAGTTGGTCCATCGTTCTCGCCGTTCAAAAGAGGGGTATTGCAACTGAATATGTTAGCAGCAGCTATTGTGCTGTTGGCGTGTGTGTGTACGATCGTACTGCATTATGTCACGGGTATCGATATGGCAACTATGACGGGTGTGATGTCCGGAGCTGTGACTTCCACTCCTTCGTTAGCATCGGCTCAGCAGGCTTATCAAGATCTGACAGGTACCATTGAACCGACTATTGCTACCGGTTATGCCGTAGCTTATCCGCTTAGTATAGTGGGTTTGATCTTGGCATTTGAACTGGTGCGCAAAGCATTCCGCATCAGTCTGCCGCAAGAAGAGGCACAACTGAAAGAAGCAGCCAAGGCAACGACCGAAGAGCCTGTTTGTGTGGATATAACACTCAATAATCCGCAGTTGGATGTGTTGACGATAGATGAGTTGGTACAACTCTGTCCGGTGAAAGAGATAGTAGTCAGCCGAGTGATTCGTCCCGACGGATCGGATGAGTTGGTGAACGAACAAACGACCTTCCGAAACGGCGATACGCTGCGCGTGCTGACAGAGAAACAATATATTCCTATGCTGCGATTATTAGGTCAGACCAAGGATTATGACTTGCATGTGCAGAGCGAGAAATCCAATCACTTGATATCTCGCCGTATAGCTGTTACCCGACCTGAGTGCAACGGAAAACGTATCCGTACATTCAATCTGCGTCAGCAGTATCATGCTACTATCACGCGTGTCAACCGTGCCGGTATAGACCTGCTTGCCACACCGGATATGATCCTCCAATTAGGCGACCGTATCATGGTGGTAGGAGACAAGAACGATGTAAGCCGCGTAGCGGACACTTTCGGAAACGAGTTGAAACGTCTGGATGCACCGCATTTGTTACCGGTCTTCTTCGGTATCGTATTGGGTATCTGCGTTGGACTGTTGCCTATTCCGATTCCGGGTATGGGTACGACTTTCAAACTTGGATTAGTGGGCGGTTCGCTGATTGTGGCGATCTTGATCGGTCATTACGGACCGTACTATAACATGGTGACGTTCTCTACTACATCGGCAAATATGATGCTGCGTCAAGTGGGTCTGACCTTGTTCTTGGCAGCATTGGGTCTCTCGGTAGGCGAGGATTTTGTGCCGACGGTAGTCAATGGCGGATATCTATGGATCGGATACGGATTCTTGATCACCATCATTCCTCTGTTGATCGTAGGCACCATCGCTTATAAATGGCTGCATATGAATTATTTCAATGTGGTGGGTCTGATGGTAGGCTCCATGACTTGTGCCATGGCTTTGCCGTATGCTCAGTCGCTTTCGAATGAGAATAATCAGGCGGCTATTTGCTATGCAACGCTTAGTCCGTTTACTACCTTCTTGCGTGTGATGGCGGCTCAGCTGTTGATTCTCATTTTCTGCAGTTTCACCACAGCGGACAGCATCCAACCGCAACTTTTGCCTCAGTCTGTCAATACGCAGATCGGGGAGGAATATGGACCAACGCTGACCATCGATGATAACACCCTCTATTTCGTAGGGCTTAATCGTGAGGATGGCTCGGCGTCGGAAGATATCTATGTTTCCCGGCGGGACCGTAGAACAGGCGAGTGGAGTAGTGCACATCGTGTGCCCGAACTCTCCAACCCCTATCGCAATGAAGCCCCCACCTCGCTCTCCGGAGACGGACGAACGATGTTGCTCTTTGTGGAAGGACGTATGTGCTTCTCGATCCGCACACCTCATGGATGGTCCGAACCGCGTCCTCTGCCGAAGTACCTGCAATTAGGTAACTGGCAAGCGGATGCAATGATAACGGCTGACGGTGCAGCCCTGCTCTTTGCTGCCAATTACGCGGCAGAGAACGAAGAGAAACCGTCCCTTAATATCTTTGTTTCCGAGCGTGATGCTAATGGTCAATGGCAAAAGCCGTATTCTATTGGCCCGGCTATTAATACTGCAGGAATGGAGCGTTCGCCCTTTTTACACCCCGATATGAAGACCCTCTATTTCTCTTCCGATCGGGAGGGCTCATTGGGTGAATTGGACGTCTGGGTATCACGACGTTTGGCGGACAGTTGTTGGAACTGCTGGTCGGAGCCCGAGAACCTGGGACCGGATATCAACACCTCCGGAAGAGACTGCTGGTATAAGATCTCTGCTGATGGTACAACGGCTTATTTTGCCCGCAAAGAAGGGCGGAGACATGATATCTATGCGGTGACACTACCGGAAGACAAACGTCCGGAGACCATTACCGTGATGAAACGCAATGAACCTATTGCTATCCAAAATCTCCTTTTTGAGACTGCCAGTGATGTGATTATGCCTGCCTCCTTGCCGGAACTGAAGCGTATAGCCGCATATGTGGCAGCGTACGGATATAAGATACGCCTTGCGGGACATACCGACAACATCGGTCAACCCGAGGCAAACAAAGCACTCTCACAAGCTCGGGCAGAATCGGTCAAACGCCAACTCATTGCTTTTGGCTGCAAACCGGAACTGATAACTACCTTCGGCTATGGAGATGCCCAACCTGTCGCCCCGAATGATACCGAAGAAGGGCGTGCCCTTAATAGACGTGTAACTATAACTATACAATAAAGATATGAAAAGATTTACTTTTATCCTTGCTTTCTGTGCATCTTTTGCGCTCCTCAATGCGCAAGACCGTATCATGCTAATTGCCGATCCGCATGTCACTCCGCAGTCGGTCATTGATGCCGAACCCGATTTCGACTCTTATATGACTAAACAGCGTAAGATGCTCGATCTCAGTCAACCTATCTGGGATGCACTCGTTGATACCGCGTTGGCGTATCATCCGTCCCTGATTCTCATCCCGGGCGACTTGACCCGTGATGGCGAACCCGAAGCACATGCTTATGTCTCTGCTTCCCTCCTTCGCTTGCGACAAGCCGGCATCCCTTCGCTCGTTATCCCGGGCAACCATGATCTGCCTAATACCGTCGATTGGGAATCGCTCTATCCTGTCGAGGGAGAGTCGGTAGCCCGTGATGCTGCTTCTAAGTCTTATGCCGTCAACCCCTTGCGAGGGCTCACGGTCATTGGTATCGATGGCTCGAATGGCACTGCCGGTACGGGCGTTATCTCGCCTTCTACCATGCGTTTTGTCTTATCCCAAGCCGACGAAGCGCGCGAGAAAGGACATACTGTCATCGCTATGGCGCACTGGCAGATCCTCGAGCATTTTGACCAGCAATCCACTTTGGAACCTGCCTGTCGCTTCAAGTCCGCCGACGCCATCCGCGATAGCCTCATGGCGCATGGAGTACATCTCGTCCTCACAGGACATTTCCATGTCAATGGTATCACCACTTTCCGGGACACCACCGCACTCTCTAAGGATAGCCTTGTGGAGATCACTACCGGTGCACCCATCACTTTCCCTTGCCCTTATCGCTGGCTCACCCTCTCACCGGACAGAGCTTCTATATCGGTCACCACCGATTACCTCACCGCCCTCCCCTCTATCGCCGACCTCTATTCTTATAGCCGCGATTGGATGGCTGAGCATACGGAGAACCTAATCCCATCCCTCGCGCTCAAAGCGTGGGGGAAAGTCGATAGCATGTGGGATTCAAAAATCGTTCCGAATTTAAAGGCTTTGGGCTTCGATGATATTCTTATTAATTTAATCAAAAAAACCTTGCCCCAAACGAATGAGGAGAGGATTGCTATCACGAAGCGTAATATAGGCACTCCTGCTATCAACCTCTATCTCTTCCATTCTGAAGCCAATGAGTCCGACTATCCTCAGAAAGCTCAAGCGCTGGCGGAGGATGTCTATACTGGAATGCAGAATATGGTCAAGGAGGCTCTTGGATTGTATGCTATTGCTTTCGGAGAAACTTTTGCCGGTATGGCAGTGCTTATGGCGCAAGAACCTGTACAATCCTTGGTGGAGGATCGAACGCTCCGTAAATCTCGTTTCTCGGATCTCACGGACGATCTGCATCTTACCTTGTCTATCAATACTCCCCAATTACCCGATGCCCTTGAGTCTCTGAACCCGAACCCCTCCGGGGCTTCCATCAAATATCTCCATAACGGTCAACTCATCATCCGCCGCAATAACGGCAAGACCTACAATGCGCAAGGCATCCAATTGAAGTAATATTTCATGGCTAAACTGATAAACATAACGGATTCGGAGCAAGCGGAGTTAGCGCTTGAGTTTGCGGAATCGATACATGCCGGTTTTCCTTCGCCTGCTGCTGACCATGCGGGTGAACGTATCAACCTCGCTCGTGAGTTGACCCCTCACCCCGAGACCACTTTCTATGCCCATGTGCAGGGCGACTCGATGCGCGATGCCGGCATTCTCGATGGGGATATTGTAGTAGTGGATCGGAGTCTTGAGCCCCAAAACGGCGATTTCATCGTAGCTTATATTGATGGCGAATACACGCTCAAGGAGTTCAAAATGGATGAGGATGAACAAAGCGCTTGGCTGATTCCTCATAATCCTGATTTTCAACCTATTCGTGTCTCTCAGGAAAGCAATTTCCAAGTATGGGGAGTCGTGACATATGCCGTACATAAGACCCGATAACGATGTACGCTCTCGCCGATTGCAATAATTTTTTCGTCTCGTGCGAACGTGTTTTCCGTCCTGATTTGGAAGGCAAACCTGTTGTGGTTCTCTCGGGCAATGACGGTTGTGTCGTCAGTCGCTCCAACGAAGCCAAAGCGCTCGGCATCAAAATGGGTGTACCGCTCTACCAAATAAAACCGCTTGTGGACAAAGAAGGGGTGGTATGTTTCTCATCGAATTTCTCTTTGTATGGCGATCTCTCCGATCGCGTCATGTCTATGATTCGGCGGTGTACTTCTCGCTTTGATCAGTACTCCATTGACGAGTGTTTCTTTAATATAGACCATATCGCTGCAGACAGGCAAAAATCGTACTGCGAGCAACTGGTGAAAGATATCCGGCGTGGAGTGGGGATACCCATTTCTATCGGCATCGCCCCCTCCAAAACACTCGCTAAAGTGGCATCCAAGTACGCCAAACAATACCCCGGTTATCACGGTGTTTGCGAGATACGGACGGAAGAGCAACGCGTCAAGGCACTTTCCTCCTTCGAGATAGGCGATGTGTGGGGAATAGGGCGTCGGGCGAAAGTCAAACTGCAAAATGCCGGAATCTATACAGCCCTTGATTTTACACTCAAAACAGCCTCTTTTGCCCGTAATGTACTCAATAAACCCGGTCTGCTGACATGGCAGGAATTAAGAGGACAGGATGCGATCGACATCACCCAACTGCCTATGAAGCAGTCCATTACTACTTCTCGCACTTTTGCTTCTGCCATTACAGACCCGACACTTTTGGAGGAACAGATCGCTAATTTCTGTGCACATTGTGCTCGTCAGTTGCGTACTCAAAATTCAGTGGCTCAGCAGCTCTACGTGTACGCCCATACTTCGGCTTTCCGAACGGATATTGAGCAGCACTATCTCTCGGAATTGGTTACCCTTCCGGTAGCAACATCGAATACGCAGGAGTTGATTTCATATGCTCTGAATGCCTTTCGGAAGGCATACAGACCGGGAGTTCTATACAAAAAAGCTGGGGTCGTTTTGCTCAAGGTCATCCCCGAAACGGCTGTTGTGCCGGATCTGTTTGACACCAAAGATCGTTCCCGCGAAAACCGTCTCCAGCGTGTCCTTGACCATATCGATGATCGTCATGGCAAACGTGCCATCATCCTTGGCTCCCAGATGACTTCCCAACAATCTGTCTATAAAACGGAGCACAAATCGCCCCTATATACCACCGACCTGCGGGACATTATCGCTCTCAAAGCAACTTAATATCAACGTTTTATGAATATCTTTTTATTAGTTTTAGCATTTCTTTTGATGCTGATCGGTCTGATTGGCTGTATAGTGCCCGGTTTACCGGGAACACCGATTGCGTATATCGGTTTGTGGATAGCACAAGCGACGGAAAAGATCCATTTCTCATGGCAGTTCCTCCTCATTTGGGGTATTGTGGTGGTAATCATCTCTGTGCTCGATTATGTAGTACCGGCTTGGGGAACCAAACACTATGGTGGTACGAAATGGGGAGTATGGGGAAGTACAATTGGTGTTTTTGTTGGATTGTTCTTCGGTGCAATGGGTGTTATTTTTGGTCCGTTGGTCGGAGCCGTTATCGGCGAACTGATCAGCGGTAAACAACTCAACGATGCCCTCAAAGCAGGTTGGGGGAGTTTCGTCGGCATCCTCTTTGGTACGATCCTCAAACTCATCGCCTGCGGTCTCATGACCGTCGCCCTGATACAGGCTGTTTGGTAATTTTTCCATTGGATATGAAAATGACCAAGATCCTCTTTATATGTCATGGCAATATATGCCGCTCGCCGATGGCGGAGTTTATCATGCAGCACTTATGCCGGGAGGCAGGCGTGGAAAACCTCTTTGAGATCTCCTCGGCGGCAGTTTCGACCGAAGAGATTGGCAATGACCTCTATCCTCCGGCTAAACGTATCCTGACCGCCCATGGTATTCCTTTCGCTCACCGCGCAGCGCGGCAGATCACTCCCTCGGACTGGTCTTCCTATGATTATATCATTTGTGCCGACCGGTCGAATATACGCCTCATGGACTATCGTTTCGGCAAAGATCTGCTCAATCACTCCCATGCCCGTCTCTCTCTGATGATGGACTGGGTAGGGCAGCAGCGAGACGTCTCCGACCCTTGGTACACCGGTGATTTTGAAACCGCTTATCAGGATATCCTCTCTTCCTGCCAAGCCCTTCTGAAGGCACTTTTGCCCGTTTATGTCTTTGATCTCGGCGGAGTGCTCATCCGCTTGGATGTGAAGCGTTGCTTTCAGGCTTTTGAGCAACTCATGGGCGAAGACAACATGCGTGCCGTGCTGGGCATGGACCGCAATGGAGAGGGCGTCAAAGCGGTCAGCGTGGCATCCAAACAACTCATGGCGGATTTTGAACGGGGCTTAATAGAACCGGACGATTTCATCGCTCAAGTCCTGCTTTACTGCCATCCCGGAACTACCGCCGAGGAGGTACAGGACGCATGGATGTCTATGCTGGAAGACCTCCCTGCCGAACGTCTGCAGTTTGTCAAGAGCCTGCGCGAGAAAGGACATCGGGTCTATCTCTTGTCCAACGGCAATGACCTCCATTTCAATTTCATCAACTGCCAATACCGTCTCGATACCTATTTTGACGGTCTGTTCCTCTCACAGAAAATGCACATGGCAAAGCCCGATCCCCAAATTTTCAAAGCCGTCCATTCCGCCATCTGCAACCCATCCTCCGTCATTTTCATCGACGACATCCTTGCCAACCGTCTTGCCGCCGAAAAGTCCGTCCACTGGCAAACCTTTGACAGCATCGACAGCCTCATTCGTTAAATTTATTATATACCTTTAACACTCACAAATGACTAATTTTCTGGAATATAGGAGTAGAGTAGAGCTTCGCGCGTGGCTGGAGGCAAACCATGCTTCGGAGAAGGAATGCTGGGTAACAACCTTCCGCACGAAAGTATCGCGCCAAGATGCCATCCCGTATCTGGAAGTGGTCGAAGAAGCCCTCTGTTTCGGATGGATCGACTCGACCATTAAACGCCTTCCTGACGGACGATGTGCCCAACGCCTCTCGCCAAGACGCAAGAACAGCCATTGGACTGAACTCAACAAAGCCCGTTGTGCCGACCTCGAGAAACGCGGTCTCATGACCGACTCCGGTCGTTCCGCCCTCAACAATGCCCAATAAGTCAGGCAAGCTCTCCTCGCCTGCTTTTGGCATAGTATTTGCACATGGGGAGAAAAAAGATTTTGTAACCCATTAAATGTGCGGACTTATGAAACGTCTTTATTCCTTCTTCCTCGCGCTGATGGCTTGCATGACCATACAGGCACAGTATGTGGTTTCCGACAAGTACGATCTTTGGTTCGAAGATTCCGGACACGAAGTAACCACTCGCAAATCCGTTTCCTGTACGGACCATTTTCAGGACCTTTGGAACGGATGTTATGTGAAGACTTCCGGTCGGACCATCTATATATACCGCGATTCATGGTCTATTTTGTACGGCAATGAAATAAACCTGCTTTATAACGGCTATTATCGTGTCAGACGAGGCAACACATGGTATCTTGCTGATGAAAACGGAGATCTCGTGGACGGCATCTATGGCAAAACGATCTATTATTTCCCCTTTGGCTATGTGACGTTACAACGTAGTTCCGGTTATTGGGACATCTATCATTGTTCCGGTCGTAAGGTGGGGTGTTATTCAGATGAATCGCCGCTTATGTTTTGGAACGGCTGTTTCCTCATCAAACATGGCCGTTATTGGTATGCCGTGAACGATGACGGCGATAAGATAGATGGTGTCTATGGCGATGATGTCCAGCTTCTCACTAATGGACGTTGGAAATGTGTCCGCGGTTCGTACGTAACTTATGTGGACTAATCTGCATCAAAAGTGCAGATTTTTTTTGTGAATGTAGAAAAAAAGAGAGTTTATTTGCGTAATTCAGAAAAAAGTTGTAATTTTGCACGAAAAATACAAATACCACTATGACTCATACATTTGTAGCAAGCCGGATTTCCGGCAATGGGAATGCCATTTTCCCGGACAAACTGATCATCGATGATGACAAAGTGACCTATTACAAAGGCAAAATCATCGGCTATGATCAATCGGTTATCATGCGTGAACGCATCGGTTCTGTCAATATCTCGATGCACTTGCTATTTGGCGACATCGTCATTGAAAGCAAAGGTAGCCAGACTATTCATGCAGAAGGCTTCACACGCTCCGATGCCAAACGGATTTTGGAACTATTGTCGTAAATGAAACCGGTATAATGAATAGCGAGGATGAACACTCTCCACAACACTGGAATACAATAAATCTGCATCAAAAGTGCAGATTTTTTTTGTGTCTGTTCAAAAAAAGAGAGTTTTATTTGCATATATCAAAAAAATGTAGTACCTTTGCAGCCGTAAGTTGCAAAGAACGTACAAAATCACAACCTTTATGACAAAAACAGCAACCATACAACGCATCAGTATGATGGGTAAGCAGATTCTTCCCGAAGGAAGTAATCTATGGCTATATGGTTCTCGGGCTCGTGGTGATAATCGCTCCGACTCCGACTGGGATTTGCTGGTATTGGTGGACAAAGAAAAACAGCAACTACAGGATTACGACATGTATGCATACCCGTTTGTAGAACTGGGATGGCAGATAGGTCAAGAGATAAATCCGATGCTTTATACCCGTCGAGAATGGGAGCAACGCCATTTCACTCCATTCTATTGTAATGTTGAGGACGAAAAAATCGTATTAGTATGAGCCTGACAAACGAAGATAAACAAGTTTTGACGCAGCTACATTTAGATAAATGCCGTGCATGTCTTGCTGATGGAGAACAATTGATGCAGATTGAATCCATTTCGGCTGCTGCCAATCGTTTCTATTACGCGGTCTTTCATGCTATCCATGCGATTTTTGTGGCGAATGGGATACAATCAAGATCGCATCATGGCACAAATGCGCAGTTTCATCAGCATTTCATCAAAACAGGCATTATTGATCCGAAGTTTGGTCATTTTATTGCCGTCATGGAGAATATGCGAGAGAAGGCGGATTACGATGTTATCTATGATGTCTCGCGTGAAGATTTGGAGGCTTTAAAACCGTTAGCTTACGAACTTTTACAAAAAATAGAAGAGTTGTTAAAGGTATAAACATATAGGAGAGTTACAAAAAAGCGCTTGAAAGATGATGGGAATGAAACAGTGACAAATTGTCACGCTTTGAAATTAGCCGCTTCGAAATCTCATTCCTTTAGAGTCTCCCAGGCTTCACAAAAACAATAAATCTGCATCCCAAGTGCAGATTTTTTTTTGTCTGTTCAAAAAAAGAGAGTTTTATTTGCATATATCAAAAAAATGTTGTACCTTTGCAGACAAAATTCATACCCGACATGAATTGGAGAAATGAAATATACGAAACGATAGAAACAGGACGCAACTCAGTCATTAGCAGATTTTATGATTGGGCGATGTTGTTTTTCATCCTCATCAGTATTATTCCGCTTGCGTTTCGCGAACAGAATGTGTGGCTTGAATGGTTCGACAAAGTATCTGTAATTGTTTTTATTATCGATTATTTGTTACGTTGGCTAACAGCTGACTTGCGCCTTAATGATCGCCCAAAATGGGTGGCCTTTCTAACGTACCCATTTACAGCCTTTGCAATTATCGATTTGCTATCAATATTACCTTCACTCATCGTTGTAAACAAAGCACTAAAACTATTCCGTATTACGCGTCTTTTCAAGATATTGCGTGTGTTTAAGTTCGTCCGTTACTCAAAGAACGTACAAATCTTGTTCAAAGTACTTCGCAAAGAGCGTCATATCCTATTTACCGTATTTTGGATTGCGCTATTCTACATTGTTATTACTGCATTGATTATGTTTAACGTTGAAGAATCTGCGATGTTTGATGATTTCTTCGACGCACTCTATTGGGCTACAACGACGCTGACCACAGTTGGATACGGAGATATATACCCAGCAACTGATATGGGCAGAATAATTAGTATGCTTTCTGCTATTCTTGGAGTTGCCGTAATCGCTTTGCCTTCGGGTGTAATTACAGCAAGTTATCTGGAAGAATTGCGAGAGGCTAAAAAAGAAAAAGAAGCAGAAAAATAATGGCTTGGACTTGGAGAAAAAGAAAAACTTTGATACCCGGAGTTAGACTTAATTTTGGCAAAAAGGGAATTAGTACTTCCATCGGACCACGTGGAGCAAGTTTGTCATTTGGACCTAATGGAACCTATCTTAACACAAGCATACCGGGAACGGGATTGTATAATCGTCAAAAGATAGGAAGTGGCAAAGGAAATGCAGATAACATAGGGTGTAAAGAAGGCTGCTTGATTTGGTTATCTTTCGGTATGTGGATACTTGTAGCATGTGCTATATTATTAGGATTTGCCGTAGATACATGGATAGGGTTATCTTTCCTTGGAGTCACTATAGTTGCCCATATTATAGCAGCAATAATAGCTAATAAAAAAGAAAAAGAATTCGCCAAAAATGAGGCAAGCAGTAATGTGGGCGAGGCGTTGAGATCTGCAATATATCACGAGGAGATAGAGGCTGCTAAGAATACAACTAATAACATAAGCGAGAAATATTACAACCAAGTCATCAAAGCAGCAGAAGATTTATACGCAGATTACGAGAACGTGTTAAAAATACAAGGCCTTGAAACTCTTGTAGATTCTATGGGAGTAAAAATCGTGATAAATGGTAGTTCTATATTGAGTGTCAGAGAAAAAGTTCGCCTTCTATTTTTGGTAGATATTATTCGTTGTTATATTGGCTTGGGACATCCGATAGACCTTGATAGTAAGGAAGGTCTTGGAGTCTTATATTTTATTGCTCTTACAAAAGGATGTTCTAAGAACAAACCTTACACATATCTCTCAACTTTAAAAGGAGCATACCAATCTGAGGCATCTTCTATTATAAAGGGAGTAAAGGCATACATCGATGCTTCTCCGGCTATTTCAGAGACATTTATGCTGTCTCGCCTATTGTCAACAAAAGACACGATGTTACATCAAAAATTCTTAGTTGACATTTATCGTTTTGCTTCTATTACCGCCAAAGCAGACAATACTGTCACAAAAGAAGAGGCAGAGTGGTTAGGTAATATCATGAAGTTGCAGGGAAGCGGCGATCAAGAATTTGTTCCGCAAGAGGATGAGCAAGAGGAAGAGGAATTTACACCTATCTCTGCTCCGCATATACCTGATTTAGACCCCCTATTTGCAGATGCAGCCAGATGGATTGTTGATAAACAAGAGGGCTCTACCTCACAATTACAACGTAAGTTTGAAATAGGTTATAATCGTGCGGGGAAATTGTCCGACCAGTTAGAGGCTGCTGGTATAGTTGGACCGAACAGAGGTGCAGCCGGTCGCGAAGTCCTTATAAAAGACAAAAAGCAATTAGAGCGTTTGCTAATGGGTATTATAGGCGATGATTATTCAAATCCCATTGGGGTAGCGTCAACAACACCCCCAAAAGGTAGTAAGCCGAGAACAAATACTTCATCAAAAATGCTCGATGAATTAATAGGATTAGGCTCCGTCAAGAAAGAAGTTGAAACGCTTTCTAACTTTGTTAAGATTCAGCAAGCGCGGGAAGCTAAAGGATTAAAGACTTCGTCTGTCTCTTACCACTGCGTGTTTACAGGAAATCCCGGAACGGGAAAAACAACAGTGGCACGTATTCTGGCAAAGATATACAAAGATCTTGGCGTTGTAAGTAAAGGGCATTTGGTAGAAACAGACCGTGCAGGGTTAGTAGCAGAGTATGTAGGGCAAACGGCAGTGAAAACCAACAAAATAATAGACAGTGCATTGGATGGAGTTCTCTTTATAGATGAGGCATATTCGCTCATTAGTGGAAGCGAAAATGATTTCGGTAAAGAAGCTATTGCTACACTGCTGAAACGGATGGAGGATAACCGCGACAGACTTATTGTTATTCTTGCCGGATATACGAAGAATATGAAGGATTTTATAGACTCCAACCCCGGCTTGCAATCACGCTTCAACCGTTACATTGAGTTCCCCGATTATTCAGCAGATGAATTGTTGCAAATTTTTGAGGTAAATATGAAAAAATATGAGTACCACTTCGGAGAGGGTGCAAAAGAACATTTGCAGAAATATTTTGAAAATGAGGTGGCTCACAAAGATGCGAATTTCGGAAATGGTCGTTTGGTTCGCAATGTTTTTGAAAAAACACTTGAGAGACAAGCTAATCGTCTTGCTCAGGATGTCGATATTACTACGGAGAAATTAACGCAAATTAATGTAGAGGACTTACCAATAATTAATTGATATGAATGGAACTACACGCAATATATTAGTAAACACAGCATTGGTTGTGTGCTTTATCTTAACCCTTATTGTCTATGCAAGTTTTAGGGAGAATGCTGATCAAACTGCTTATGAAATTCCAAAAATCCTCTCTAGCCAACCGGAGAAAATTGTAAGACATACTGGGTACACGGTAAGTTTTAATACGGATTGGAGAATTCCAAACTGGGTTGCCTATGAGCTAACTTCAGAAGAAGTGGCAGGCACTGAACCAAGAGGGAATAATTTTGTCCCTGATCCGCAAATATGGCAAAGTCCTTCCACGGAAGATTATAAAAACTCTGGCTATGACCGTGGACACATGGCTCCGGCAGCAGATATGAAATGGAGTAAACAGGCAATGGACGAGAGTTTCTACACTTCAAACATTTGTCCTCAAAACAAAAATCTCAATAAAGGAGATTGGAAAGACTTGGAGGAGCATGTGCGTAATATGGCGACAAAGTTTAACCATGTATATGTAGCATGTGGTCCTATTGTTTCTGCAACCCCCAAAACGATAGGTCAACATTCCTACTCAGATAGAATTGCTGTTCCTGATGCGTTTTATAAAGTCATTCTTCGGCAAAACGAAAATTCATGGAGTGCTATCGGCTTTATGATGTCTAATCAGGCAGGGCACAAACCACTAAACAAGTACGCAATGTCTGTAGATGACATAGAAATGATAACGGATATTGATTTCTTTGTTGCTCTTCCGGATAGCATTGAAGAAAAAATTGAATCGACATATAACCTAAAAGATTGGGATCTATGAAAAACTCATTTAAGAAGTTACTGAATGGTATGCTGGTCGCTTCTACTGCAAGCATAGCTTCTGCGGCAAATACCGACTTCCCGTCTATCCCTACTAATATAGACGGAAACAAATTATTAACTGGAATAACAAATAGTGCTTCCAAAAAGCTATTAAAATATGTTATCAAATTTGGTAATGGAGGTATGTATGTGGTTGCTGGGCATCGCAGTCATAGTTCACACCGTTCGCATAGTTCTCACCGTTCCAGTTCTGGTGGCTATTACGGAGGTGGCAGCAGTAGTTCGCGCACAACATCTTCATCTGCTACGAGAACAACTACGACAACTATGCCTACAACTACTACGACTACGCCGAAGCCGGTTGAGCAGAAACCTGTAATAGTTACTGACACTGTACAGCAACCCGATACAGTAAAAAAAGTTCAGACTAATACCCCGACAAAGCCTAAAATCAATAACGGGAACTACATCTTTGGATTAGGAGATAGAACACTTCAACTGGGATGTATTGGAACAGATGTGAAAGTTTTGGCAACACTTTTACAAAAGCATGGTTTTCTTGACGATATTAAGACAAATTCAGGTGGCTATGTAATCTACGATGAGGCTATTGAAAACGGCATAAAGAAATTCCAAAAGGAAGCAAAACTTTCTGTTACTGGCATTGCTGACAATACGACAGTAACAGCTTTAAGAAAGTACGGTAAATAAATGCTCACTCTCACTATTGATAGAACCATCTTCACTGATGAAGTGATCAGTAAGGCGGTATATTGGGAAACTAACCAATATTTCGTCACTCATCAGTTGAATGGGAACGCTGAAACGCTTTGTTTTGAACCAAAGCCGCAATGCAACGAGGACGAGCGCGCCCTTAAAGAGCGTTTCCTAACTCGTCTCAATGACTTCAAAGTGCAGCAGATTGTGGACAATGAAACCAAAGATCTGCGCACAATTCTCTATATTAAGGCATTTGCCAATAACGACAATTTTGAAGAAATATCCGAATAGATGTACTACTTGCTGCCATTCCGATTCGAGCGATTTGAAGACCAAGAATTGCTTGTCAATGAAGTGGGGGATTATCTATTCTGTCCACAAGGAACGGCATCGCGTATCGTCAACCGTGAACTGACTGAGGAAGAAGACCTCTATCACGATTTGTTGGCAAACTTCTTTATCTCACCGACACCAATTCCATCAACCATAGATGTTTTGGCTGCGCGTTTGCGTACAAAGAAAGCCTTTCTTGACTCGTTCACGGCGCTTCATATCTTTGTACTCACTCTTCGTTGCAATCAAAACTGCGTCTATTGCCAAGCCACGAGCCAACAGGAATGTGCGCAAGGTAAAGATATGCAATTATCAGACTTGCTAAAAGCCGTTGAACTGATGTTCCGCTCTCCCTCCGAACATCTTACAATGGAGTTCCAAGGCGGCGAACCATCCCTTGTGCCTCATCTCATCCGGGCGGCTATTGAGAAAGCCGAAGAAATCAACCAATCTGCACACAAGACACTGACTTACGTACTATGTACCAACAGCGTCAACCTCACGGATGATGTGCTTTCCATTTGCAAGCAGTACAACATCCTCATATCTACTTCGTTGGATGGACCACGTGCCTTGCATAATTCAAATCGCGGAAAGATCGACAACTATGAGAAAGTGGTGGCTGGCATCGCACGCGCACGCCAAACTTTAGGTGAAGACAAAGTGTCTGCGCTGATGACAACGTCCGTTCCTGCATTGAATTATCCAAAGGAGATAGTTGATGCATACCGTGAAAATGGTTTTCGATCCATATTCATCCGTGCGCTTAATCCGTATGGATTAGCCACCGAAAATAACGATTGGCAAGCATACACAACGTGCTTCATTGAGTTCTACAAACAAATGTTGGACTACATCATCGAGATCAACAAGTCAGGTGAATTGTTTTTGGAAGAGTTCACGCGCCTTATATTGCAAAAAATACTCACGCCTTTCCCTATCGGCTTTGTGGATTTGCAATCTCCGGCAGGAATCGTAAATAGTGTAGTTGTGTATAATTACGATGGCTATGTCTATGCGTCAGACGAATCGCGCATGTTAGCTGAAGCTGGAGATTATACTTTCCGTTTAGGAAGTATATCCGACACTTATGAATCATTGTTTTATGGAGAAAAAGCACAACGCTTTGCCGATTGTTGGGCAACGGAAACCATAGCAGGGTGTTCTGATTGTCCCTTGCAATCTTACTGCGGAGCAGACCCTGTACGCAACTACAGCACACAAGGCTCCATGTATGGACACCGACCGACTTCGCTCTTATGCCAAAAATACAAAGCCATCGTAGAACATATACTTTCGCTACTCAAAAACCGAGGTGAGGAAGTGATGCCTATTTTTACTAATTGGATAAAAGGTCGCAATGCGTGATACAATAGACATACAATCAAATGACAATGCTTTGTTTGTCACCGGACAATGCAACAATCATTGTCTCATGTGCTGCCAACCGCCGGTGAACAAAGATGATATAGATTTCTTCTACGAGAAAAACATCCGTCTCATAGACAGCGCACCTATCGAACTGCCCACTATCGGCATCACAGGCGGCGAACCAACCTTGCTCGGCGATCGCTTGTTTGATTTGATTGCCTATATTCGTAAACGCTTACCCAAAACGCACATCCAAATTTTATCCAATGGAAGACGCTTTGCTGATGGAGCCTACGCAGAACGCTTGGCACAAGTGGCAGAGGGAATGGTCATTGTTGGTGTGCCTTTTCATTCCGATTCACCAATCATCCATGACCGTATAGCAGGAGCAGAAAATGCCTATAATCAGACGCTCATTGGCTTATATAATCTTGCAGCCAATGATGTGGATATTGAATTGCGTGTCGTCCTGACAAAGCAAAACTATCAACGCTTGCCGCAGATGGCACGTTTCATTTCCAAGAATCTCGCTTTCGTTTCTTGCGTTGCATTTATGGCAATGGAAGACATCGGCTATACCATCAAGAATCGTGATCTTGTTTGGGTTGAACCGATTAACTATATGCCCCAACTGCAACAAGCGGTCATATACCTTTCCCAACTGGAGTTTGATGTTTCGTTATTCAATCTCCCTCTTTGCTTGTTGCCGGAAAACTTGCATCCATTTGCTAAACAATCTATTTCTGATTGGAAAAATAAGTATCTCCCAATCTGTGACACATGCACAGTCAAATCCCAGTGTTGTGGTTTCTTCTCTACTTCTCATAGTACATTTTATGGAATTCGTCCATTTACACAATAAGGATTTTCTAGGGTGGGGCAGTGCCTCACCCTAATTTTTATTTCCCCACCACTGGCAAATGATCTTTTACGTATTGTAGAGAAGAATTACTCTTCTCCAAGAATTTGCAGCATTTGTGCCGGAGTTACCACTCGCGGATCAATCGGAAAATGCTTCAAGTTACCGGTGACAAGGAATGAATCTTCTTCAGAAAGTGCCACTTCATAGAAAACACGGTCATCCTCATCAATCAGCAACTCACCAAATGATGTCCGATTAGTATAAATTCCGTTCTTTCGAATATGAGCCAATAACGTATCCCGTTCTACTGGGTTTATTCGAAGATGAGGCCGTGAAAGAACATCTACATATTCAGCGATTATTTCGTCGTTATACAAAATGTTTATTTCACCTTTAAATAAAAGCTGAACGACTTTTGAAGTCGCAGATTTTAGATTGTGCGTCATGTACGCAGACACAAACACATTTGTGTCAATTACTGCATATACCATACACTTCGCCATTTAGATTTTACCTTCTTTTGCTAAACGCTCTTTACGCTCTTGACGGGCTTTACGAATCTCTTCGTTAATCTCATCCAATGTCATTTCCGGTCTGTTAGAACGGTCTGCAGAAAGAAAGGCTTCCAGCGCGCGTTTGCGTGTCTGATCTTCTTCTGCGCTAATCGAAAAAGGAATAGAGCGGGTACGAACAACGGCATTGATAAACACATTTACTGCCGCATTAACACTCATACCGAATTGCTCGCAAAGGGCATCAAATTGCTTCTTAATGTTATTGTCCACACGGACGGTCATTGCTGTTTGTGCCATAATTTTTCCTCCTATTTGATGTTAATTGATATCAATATGATTTCATTTCGCTGCAAAGGTACAAAAAAACTTTCAATAGTGCAAATTTTAAAAGAAAAAAGACTTTAAAAAGTTGTTTTTTTTACGAAAAGTGCCTTTTGAATAGTTCTTTCTATGCAAATAATCTCTCTTTTTATCTATATACCATACATTTAACGTCACGTAGTGACCATCTTAACCCTTTAACGAAAAATCCACGATTTTTCTATAATTATTTGCATATATAAAATATTTTTTGTACCTTTGCACCCGAAAAATCTTATTCACAAAAATTTAACAACTATGGCAAAGTACATTTGTGACGTTTGCGGGTACGAATACGACCCCAACGTAGAAGGCAAAGCGTTTAACGAACTCCCCGAAGATTGGGTTTGCCCCATCTGTGGAGTGGGGAAGGATCAGTTCTCCGAAGCATAATCTACGGCAAAGTGAAGATCGTGGACTGTTTCGAAGGAGTAAAGAAGTAATCCACGAATATACAAAATAACCACGTAGGCAAATACGTGGTTAAATGTTACAGAAAAATAGACTAAAGAACTAAAGATGAACTAAATAAGAACCAAAGATGAACTAAAAAAGAATTAAAGAAGAACTAAAGAGTTATGTAAAATAAGCTATGCATTTTTGTGTACAGTGTATGGTGTATAGTGTAAAAATATTAAAAAGGAGAAAAGAATATGGCACAAGCAGAATTGAGTCCGGGAATAGATCGTTTGCGAGGCAAACTGGCCGGGTATTCGGGCATACAAATGCGTATTAAGGAGTGGAAAGATGATAGTGGAAGGGTGATTAAAGTCGGTCCGCAGGAGGTATTTAAACGTCGGAGCAGGGATTATGATCGAAGTCCGCGTACTGAGGCAGAATCGGCTCAGGCGAGAATTTGGAAGGATGTTTGCCGAGAAGCAAGCACAATTATTCGTGACAAAAATCATCCGAGGTACGCTGAGTTACGGGAGAGATGGAACGCGCAGTTTAAAGGCGGCGGAGATCCATATCTGAATGAAGGAGAAGAAAAAGTAAAGATTTACGGGATGTTTCCGGTTTTCGTGCGAATGGTTATACTGAAGGAGAAGAAAGCGCAGGGCCAACCCGCATTCAATGCGGTGGAATAGACATACGAATCAACGAAACAGACAAACTCTGCGCTCACGCACAGAGAACACGACAAAACGAAACTGCCATAATGGCAGAGGAAATGACAGAAATGAATTATGGCATAATTGTTGTACAATGGTTCATGTGAAGAAATATATCAATACAAACCTAATCGGGATTATGTAAAATAGCATATTTGCAATAATAACCTCTTTATAGGAATATGGAAGATAATTATCAGATAGAACAGACGTTTTACAATGTGCTGCCGATAAAGAACAATGTGGTCTTTCCGGGAGTACTGCTGCCGATTGCGGTGTCGAAGAAAAGCAGCTTGAAGTTGATCAAGGCGGCGGAAAAAGAAAACCGGCCGTTATTGCTGTTGACACAGAAAGACGGCAAAGTGAGCAAAGAACCCAAAGAGTTACTGGCTGAAGATCAGCTGTTTACGCTTGGTGTTTTGGCTCGAGTGATTCAGGTTGTACCCGTTCCGGAGATGGGCAGAGACACGATGATGGCTGTTTTTGAGGGTCTTCAGCGTGTACAAGCCTTGGATATGTACGAGGAAAACGGGGTTCTCCAAGCGCACGCTTTGGAAGTAGAAGAACATATGCCGCTCAAGAACGACAAGCAGTTCAAAGCGACCGTCGAGAACATCAAAGAGACCGTCTTGAAGATCCTCAGCGAGCAAGACGGCAACACGACAGGTTTGGAGAGCGCTATTCGAACCATCAATAGTACCCCCACCCTTGTCAATTATGTATGTGCCATCTACCACATGCCGACCGAAGCCAAACAAGGACTGCTGGAGATTCATTCGTTGACCGAACGTGCGGAAGCTTTGTTGACCATTCTCCAGAAAGACCTGGACGAGTTGATTATTAAGGCAGATGTCCGTCGTCGTACGGCAGAGAAGATCGACCAGCGGCAAAGGGAGTATTTCCTGCAACAGGAGATGGAGACCATCAAAAAGGACCTTGGCGACGAGGACAGCAACGAGCAGACCATAAAGGAACTGCGCGAGCGTGCGAAAGACAAAGCGTGGTCTGAGGCGGTGGGAACGCAGTTTGAGAAAGAACTCAAACGGCTCGAACATATGCATATGCACTCTCCTGACTACTCCACCCAACTGGATTATTTGGAGACGATGTTGGAGTTGCCTTGGGGCGTTTATTCCGAGGATAATTACGACATGGGGCACGCGCAGGAGGTTCTGAACAGAGATCACTTCGGATTGGATAAAGTGAAGGAACGGATTGTCGAATACTTGGCTGTACAACGCCAGTTATCACTTCGCAACAAAAAAGACAAAGAAGCTAATCCTGTTAAGTCCCCTATTCTCTGTCTGTTTGGCCCTCCGGGTGTCGGCAAAACGAGTCTGGGAAAGAGCGTAGCGGAAGCTTTAGGACGCAAGTACGCACGAATTTCTTTGGGCGGTTTGCATGACGAGGCGGAGATCCGCGGACATAGAAGAACGTATATCGGCGCGCTGCCCGGAAGGATTATTGATAACATCAAAAAATGCGGCACAAGCAATCCTGTTTTTGTGCTCGATGAGATTGATAAAATCGGAGCGGACTACAAAGGTGACCCGACAGCGGCATTGCTCGAAGTGCTGGATCCGGAACAGAACAGCACGTTCCATGACAACTACCTCGATGTCGATTATGACTTGAGCAAAGTGCTTTTTATCGCGACTGCCAACAGTCTTGAGAGTGTTCCGCGGCCGTTATTGGACCGAATGGAATTGATCGAGATGACCGGATATCTGCAGGAAGAGAAAGAGGAGATCGCCAAACGGCACTTGATTCCGAAGGAACTGAAGAACCACGGTCTGAAAGCAAGTCAGCTGAAGTTCAAGAAAGAGATTCTCGCGCATATAATAGATGATTACACGCGCGAGTCAGGTGTCCGAAGTTTGGAGAGACAGATTGCTACTATCTGCCGCAAGGTAGATACCAAACTGGCGCTCGGCGAGGAATATAACGTGACCGTGACGCTGGACGATCTGCGGACTTATCTGGGACAAAAACGTTTCAGCCGCGATGCCTGGGAAACCAATAAATACGTGGGTGTTGTTACCGGTTTGGCTTGGACACAAGTCGGCGGCGAGATTCTTTTCATTGAGACGAGCCTCAGTCAGAGCAAAGCGCCGACGCTTACTTTGACCGGAAACCTCGGCGATGTGATGAAGGAGTCTGCCACTTTGGCACTCGGTTATGTCAAAGCGCACGCTAAGGAATTGGGTATCAAGCCGGAAGTGTTTGAGAAGACAGCCGTTCATATCCATGTGCCGGAAGGCGCTATTCCAAAAGATGGTCCTTCTGCAGGAATCACGATGACAACTGCGTTAGTGAGCGCGTTTACGAAACGTCTTGTCAAACCGCGTATTGCGATGACAGGCGAGATGACGCTTCGCGGTAAAGTGCTGCCGATTGGCGGTGTGAAGGAGAAACTGCTCGCTGCCAAACGCGCCGGAATAACAGACATCATCCTCTGCGAGGACAATCGGAAAGATGTCGCAGAAATCAACGACATCTATCTAAAAGGGCTGAATCTGCATTTCGTGCATGATATCAGCGAAGTAATTGAAAAAGCACTCCAGTAAGAGTGCTTTTTTATTGACGATTTACGATTGACGAGGTACGATTGATTGACGATTTATTTCTATTGACGATTTACGTTTAGAGGATTAGAGGTGAACTCTTCAAAGGTATTATCGGTGTAATAAACTACAATCCGACTGATTTGTTTAGGAGGAGCTGCAGGAATCTGCGGCTCTTCTTTTTTTGTAGTGCGCGTAGTTTTCTCTTGGGGATCCGGTGCTTGAGCGTCAAACAGCCCCGGGTCTTTACCCGGTTCAGTCCGCCACATAACACCTCTTCCGGCAATAAGCCATTCCGGATTAAGGGTCGGGTAACGTTCCATGATTCGCTTCATCACTTCGAGGCTGGGATTATTACGCCCCGCCATCATATTACTGATTGTACCGGGCTGAATATGAATCTCAGCAGCAAACTGGCGCGCATTGAGTCCCAATGAACTCATAACTTTCTCTATTCTTTCTTTATCACTCATAAATTTATTTACTATTATTAAAATTTGCTGCAAAGGTACAAAATAAATGTGAAATACACAAATATATTTAAACTTTTCTGCAAAATATTTTTGTATTTTGTGAATTCTATAATATTTTACTTTGTGAACATATGTATTTAGCAATAGAGCGTGGAACAATTTTAGAGAGTGATCATCCGAATGTCAGCTATCCTGCTGATAGCTCAACAAAAACGCATGTTGTTTTACTTTATGTAAGTACAATAAATAGCACAATATATGATAGTTAAGCATTATTTAGTCACTAAATTCACATCAAAACAGCTTGATTCTCGATTATAGGGAATATTATTAAAGTACGATTTTAAGTAATCTTCATAAATGCTGATAATAAGCAAATTACATATATAAATTAAGAGTGAATAAAATAGTTTTTCAGGAGAATTAAAGGACAGAAATATACGACATACACTCATAGAAGGACTACTCTACTCTATCATGGTGGTTCAATGTATCGGGACGATGAAAGGGTTCGATTTTGTTATTTGCAAATAACAGAATTGTGAATAAAGTTAACAGTTATATATTCACTTTTATTGTGAAATAATTCTTTAATTTTTTCTTGCATAATTCACAAAAATGTAGTACCTTTGCATCGGATTTGAAAAAGAAATAAAAGTAACTTTTGCCGTTAAACCTACACCTATTATGAAAATGAATTTGTTTACATTAAAAGAAAAAGCGCAGGATTTTGTCCTGCGTTTATTCGTTGAGTCAGTCGGAGAGTATTCTTCCTCCCGTTCTCACTATTATACATGTGCGCACGCGGGCACGCACGCGCGCTTACATAAATAAGGTGTGTCTACTCCAGAGAATTGAGATCCACCAGTTTATTGACGATAGCGTAGATGGTAAGACCCGCCGTAGAATGGATATTCAGTTTGCGGGTAATGTTCTTGCGATGCGAGATGACCGTGTGTGTAGATATACAAAGCACATCAGCAATCTCCTTATTACTTAATCCTCGGACGAGTTGGATCAGCACATCCTTTTCCCTATCGGATAGTTCTTCTATTTCTGTCAATTGACGTGTATGATGAACAGAAGGTTGGATTTTCGTGAGTGCCGGTCTCAAGATATCATCCTCAATCGCACAATGGTCCGCAAAATCCTGCTCGGTGTGCCATAAATCGGACATGACACTAATGAGGAGATACGTAATTGAGCCCTCCTCGGCGGAACGGACACGGTCTTCTCCCGTTTGTCGGTAGGACGCTCCGGGATAATACTTAATGATGAGATTCTTAATCTCGGTCAGTTTGCCGGTGATCCGTTCGTCATCGTGCTCGTGTTCTTCAAAAAGACCGGCATTTTCATGCTCAATATGGGTACGAATCTCCGCCACGAACTCATCATAACAACGCAGAATAAGTCCCGGAATCTTGGTAGAAGGATCGGCAGGTATAATCGCTTCAATAAGCGCCCTGCGCAATCGCGGTAACCGAAAATCCAGGAAATAGGTATGCGCATTTTTCAGATAGCGCTGTAATGTGGGGATGTCAATTGTATCCGGATTAGGCCGTTCTTTAAACAGCTTATAGTTCACCACCGACAGAAAGGTCTGCGTGTGCACTCCATGTGTATCGCATACCTGTTCAATGGTTTGTTCTCCCACTCCCATCGCCAAGCCAAAACGGCTGATTATCTGGATGGCATCCTCTTCCTGCGACATCAAATCGCAAATCTTATCACTGCTCTTATACATAGCGTTTTTATTAAAAACGCTGCAAAATTACAAAAAAAATACGATATGAGCAAATTCCGGAGGCAATTTCCCTATTTTTAGGGATTGTGTGTTTGGAGAAAATGTAGTAATTTTGCATTGTTTTTCAAACACTTATTTAAAAACTAATTAACATATGAGAAAGATTTTCTTTTTTGCAGCGCTGCTAATCGGCGCACAGAGTTTTGCCCAAGATTATGAGGCGGGCTATTTGAAAACATTAGTGGATGAACAAGCTGATCCAACCAAGGGTCAAAGCCAGTTGTACAACTTGGAGTACTATTCAGACGGTAGCCTATTATTGTTGTCGAGTTATTCGACGGTTACTTCTGAAGAAGTCGGACTTCATTTCAACGACAGTACGTATCAAGGAGGAACGGCGACCAAAGTTGGTTTGAGTGCTTTGACAAATGCTTTTATGGCTAAGATTGATGCCAATGGAGATTTGATATGGGCTGTTCCGGACACAACGTATCATTTTGATTTAAGCGGAAGTGTGTCGATGGCGACTACAGATGGCGGAGCGATCTTTGCGCAGAAGATGCGAAACAAGAAAGGTCGTTTTGTCACTTTTGTGAATGTTTATGACCATACTTCTTATGTAACCGCCAGCAATAATATCACCGCCAGTTACGAGAGAACTGCTGCCATGACAGCCGATCCGAACGACTCATACGCATGGGCATGTTTGGCGCAAGATGAGGACAAGAATGTGTATTTGGCGGGTTACCAGTCAGACACGTTATACCCCACATGGCACGACACGATCGCTATGCGTCCGAACAAATGGAACGGAAACGCACAGCAAAAAAGCAGTAATTGCAACACGGTCATTCTCAAGTACAACGCGCAGATGGATTATGTAGCTTATACGACGACAGGCAATGATGAGTTGGTTTATGATCGTCCGGTGGGTCTCCACTATGAAGGCGGCAAGTTATATGTAGCCGGAACGTATAAGAACGCTACCGAAAGCGGTATTTACTATGCGCGTTATGACAAAGATCTGAAGCGCGAATACATTCAATACCACCCGATTACAGGTGCTCTGCAATTCCAACAGACGAAATTTGAGGATGGCAAGATTTTCGTTTGCGGCGGTTTGAGTAAGGGAAGTATTACTATTGGTGAGAAGACCGTTTCTACTTCCGGTAATTTCAATCACGGACTGGTTTATGTCATGAGCATGGCGGATGGTTCAGTTATCAATGCAGATGTTCATCCCGCTGCTAACAATGCGTTGAATATCACCGTAGCTGCTTTCCCGACCAAAGATGGTTATGTAGCTTATAACCACGAGACATTGAACGGCATCCAAATGGCACTTCATTATGACAGCAACCTGAACTTGGTCAGCACAGACACTCTGGGTCAAGGCGGCGGTTCTTCCACTATCAGTTGTGTGGGTCGCAGTGCAGACGGCAAACACGTAGCTCTTGGTCTGCGTGCACGTACTACCGCTGATTATACGGTATTAGGCGAGACCTTCAATTTTGCAGACAAGACCAACTGGTATAGCGTGATTGCAACGCTGAATGAGAAAGAGGAAACGAAAGGAATTGAGGATGTACAAAGGGACAAAGTACAAAGTACAAAGTTCATCCGCAACGGACAGTTGATTATCCGTCACAATGGACGTGAATACAATGTACAAGGGAGAAGAGTTGACAATTAAAAATTAAAAATTAAGAATTAAGAATTGAGTAAGCCATAAGATTAAACAAATACGGCTCGCAGGGATGCGGGCCGTATTTATGTAAAGATGTTTAAGCGAGCATTACTCAGCAACGATGATCTCATAGGAGAGGGCATCGAGGTAGTATTTCTTTACGGTCGAACAAACGCCACAAGCCTCTTCGCCTTCGTGGTGATGCTCTTCTTCGGTTGCAGTCTGTTGTGTAGCACCGCTCTCTGCTTCCACTTTAGGTTGCTCAACCGGCACTTCCATGGCGCGCAGAATACCACGAACACGCACTTCATTGTTAATGCACTCACCGGCAAAAGACTCGAACTCAACCGCATTTGCGCGGATGAACTCCCCTTCTTCTGACGAACGAAGGAAGGCTTTTTTGCCACCATGTTTGCAGAGATGCAGACAGCTTCCCTCTACGAGAATCGTGTCTCCCACCAGGTTTTCGCCCTGTGCGTACACCTCATCTACGGAATAAACGACTTCAGGCTGAGCCTGTTGTTTGTTGCAGGCAGTAAACGTCATCAACGATGCTGCCAAGATAAAAAGAATCTTTTTCATTGTGATAAATATTTAAAAAGTTAAACCTGTTTGTATCCTAATTTGCCAAGCTTGCGCTTGTGTGTATTGATGCAGCGAAGCCTGTGTGCCCACAAGCCAGGAGTATTTGCCTTTGAGCGGGAATGTGTATTGCAGTTGGATCGTTTCGCTCGTATGAGTTTGGAAACTATCATAATCAACCATTCCCACAAAGAGCAGATCACCAATCGGAAGCGGCAAACGATAATCGCCGTACAGATGTGCCAAAAGGAAGTTCCGGCGGTAATTCGGCGCAATAAGCAGCAGTTGGTAGTAGTTATTGGCGTTATCGCCGTAAATAAACTGCTCTCCGCGTTTTAGTTCAAGCGAGGTGGAAGCCCAAACGCGCCACGAGTGCGCCACGTAGCCTAATTGCGCGGTGAGGGTATGCGTGTTCAACCGCTTTATGGGTACTTGGGTATTGATGGTCAGTTCTTTGGTGATTTTGATCCAATCGTAATGAAAACCCGCCATCCACCCTGTCGTGGGCAAGAGAGAGAGACCCACTCCGGCCCTGTAACCGCTGTAATAGGCGATCTTGTTATTTCCCGAAAAACGCGCATAAGCGGCAGTGTCGTTCGCCATATGGAAGATGGTCGTTTCGCCTAATTCGGAGTAGAAACGGATCTCGTTATTCTGTTTGTATCGTCCTCCATATGCCTGCAAAGAAAGCGCATACCGTTTCCATTGATAACCGACAGACGCCTCAATCCGCAAATCCGACACCTTATTTTTCGCGCGCGGGTCACGCATTCGATAACTCTGTTCCGCCCGGAAGGAGAGCGCGGCATGCCAAAGAAGATGATTCTTCAACATCCGATAACCACCATAAAAAGCATATATCTCCCGCCGCAAGTCGCCGCCGATAGTGTCTGTCGTCCAATACGGAGCTGTCAAACGATAATCGGCGTTGTCCACTCCACGCGTTTGTTTGCTGTCCGACCATTGATAGGAGGCTTCTCCGAAGACACGGCTGGTGGCATTGAAATCATAGACTGATTGCGCATGGACGGAGAAAGAGCCTGTTTGCGTCCCCTCGAGGGCATATGTTCCCTGCCCGAACTGACCGGAGATGGTCAAGTCCGTTCGCGCCGTATCGGTGATCAGAGCAGTTAATATGGCAAGTAATAAATTCATTTGAAATAGTACGGATCAGCTTTAGGTGCCACCTCGAAATCGTCGGTGGAATTATTGGTGTCTTGCAATACGCGACGCCCGTTGAGGAATCCGATTGTCTTGCGTCGAACGGACTTACCAAACCGCGTTACATCGCTGCCTGTAAGGGCTACATACGTATATCCTGCATCCAAGCGATCACTGACCGGAAGCCACTGAAACGTCTCCGAAGGGGACAAGTTCACTGCGTCCACTATCCATTCGTTGGGCAAAACGTACGATTGTTTAGATTGTGAGAAAGTGCCGGCTGAAGTGACCAGTTCGTACTGATAGCGGATATGAAGTGAATCCGTAGCGAAGTATTGCTCAGCTGTGACGCCTTCCGGGAAACGCGCCAAACCGAAGGATTTATGTCCCTGGTTATGAGGCACCCAAATGGTGTACGTATAGCAATAGAGCTTGTCCATATTGGTCACCGCCGGATTATCCACATCGGTTATTCCTGCGCTGGAAGAGACATCATACCACTCAAAATCGGCATTGCTTAGGTCAAACGAATTGGGGTTTGCGGCAGTATGATCCATTGCGTTATCGACAACGAGGAGCGCTCCGCCGGGAGCTACACGATAGGTGTTTCCCTCTCCCGGAATGCGGTACATGGCATCCACGGCGAAATAGCGAGACCGAAAATCATTGTCCATATTGTATTTCTGCACGGAGTTGAGATCCGACTCAATGAGAATCAGACCATCCGCGGAAAGCGTATCTGCGGAATTATTGACAATGACGAAGTACTTGTCACCATTATAACGCTTGCCTTCCGGCGTTTCTGTTCCGGTATAGAAGATCTCCGCCAACACAAAATGATCATCTCCAGCCCTTACAAAATCCACCTCCATCGGAACGGAAATATTTTTGGTGAGTGCAATGCCGCGCTTATATGCCGTGATCGGCTGTCCGTCTCCCTTAGCTGTAACTGCCAAATCATAATATCCCAAAGGAAGGGTCATGGTCAACGTGGTGTCTGTATAATCGCGGTTCATATTGATATCATGCGCCGTGACGGACAGATCGGAGATCGTAGTGATGCCTTCCGCCTTCAGGGAGATGGTCATACGCGCTGTGTCTTGCAGCGAGGGCTGCTCACAAGAGATGAGGCAAAGAGCGATAAAGATGTAATATAGTTGTTTCTTAATCATATATGTAAGTTTATTTCCATTCCAAAATACGGACTTGCCGAACGATGAATAACTACGGGATTGCCATCCACCCCACTAACAGTGTAATCCGGCAGAATATCCAATAACCGATTGACATAGAGCGCAATAGAGGCAAAACGAGTGATGTCTTTTTGCACCCGCAAGTTGAGATACCCCTCAAAAGGCACCGTACGGCGGACAAACTGACCGAGGTTATAATCGAAGATGAGGGTCTTGAGAACCGGATCTTGCGCTGCTAAAGCATCATATGGATGCAACAAGCCGTCCGACGAGGCAATATACGAAACCGGCGTTCCATTCTTCTCGAGGGACTTGGAGGCAGTGAAGATTGTAGCTTCCAGCGTTGCACTAACCACCAAACCGATTTTCGGGATATAGACATCTGCTACGAGATTGCTATTGAGGCTCTCGCGGATGTATCCTTCTGTCCAATTATATAATCCGATGTAGTGGTCCTGCACATTGACACCGTTCACAATGCCGGGCGTTTTCTCAGTGGAAAACATCTGTTCACTGTTGCTATATGTCGTTCTGAGCCATGCTCCATTGATGGTAAAACGCGTGCAGATAACCGGAATACGCGGCGATTGGTATTGCCACTCAATGCCTTGCTTGTGAATATGGCTGCCGTTACGGGCGGTGGAATAAGTCAAGAGCCTGTCATATTTGCGATCGTTAATCATGTATCGGAACGCTTCAACCTGCATGAGCGAACGGAAAGCATCCTTCATATCCTCCTCGAAATAAGTGATCGAGAGCTTATGTTTGTTGATGTCAAGTCCCGCTCGCACTTCCCATTTGAGGTTGCGCGCCGGTAATAAATCGTAGTTCGTGGGATTGATAATATGCGTATATATCTGCATGGTCTCGTCAGTCGGCGCAATAGGAACATCGGGTGCTTGCAAGTCCATATAGAGCAAGTTGGGCGAGAGTTGTAAGAGTGTCGGCATCTTGGTATGTTGCCCTATTCCAGCCGACACAAACACTTTTCCTTTGGAGATCGGAAAATTGAGTGTCAAGTTCGCTCGCGGGTCCAAATAGCATTTGCCATCTATTGCATAAGCCCTTCCTAAACCAAGCATCGCAACTCCGCGAAGACCTATATTCAAATCCACCGACACGCGTTCGTGAATAGGAAAACTGATGTCATCCTGAATATACCAAGAGAGCTGGTTCGTGGCAGGGATGTCGTAATAAGCGCGCGGACGAAGAGTAGATGAGTAGTTCAACGGGTATGAAAGATCATATATCTGCCCCCTGCCGAAGTTCTTGGAATACCGCCATTCAAGACCGATATTGGCTTTGTGATTCAGACGCCAAGTGTCAAAAAAGAACTCCGCTTTTGGGCGAATGAAAACATTGAACGGCAGACCTTCCACCGTGTGCTTCGCCGTATATTTATAAGGAAGAAGCGAGACGGTCGCTTCACCTTCCTGCATATTATCTATCGCAGGGTTCTTGGGAGTTGTCAGTTGTACCAAGCGCGTCTGATCAATGCGATCCACCTCACCGGAAATATTCGCTTGCACACTCAACTGATACCAATCCTGAGATGGTTGATGCAGATGAAGCGTGTTGGACCAACCCCATTTATGGTACGTGCTGCGATAACTATCCTCGCGGTTTTTATGGATGTCCGGATCTATCTTCTCATTGTCAATACTGCCGGTATAATCCCAGTTACTCTGCCATTTGATTACAACAGCATCCGCATTCCATTTCTGCTGCAAACGCACAGAGGCTGTGATACGCTGGTAATTCTCCAACGTATTCGTCGGATCAGCTTTCGCATTCAGATAATCGATACCGAAATTGAGAACGGTTTGGTTGTTATTCCATCCCAAACCCTTGCCAAAAAAGAGTAACTTACTGAATCCGTCCGCCTTAAATCGCGCACGCCACGGAGTTGGTTTGGCTGTTCGGTCTATCTTCACCACGCCAGACGTCACATCGCCATACTCGGCAGAAGCAATACCACGGATAATCTCCACTTTCTCAATATCATCGGTGGAGATGGTACGCATATCCACTCCGGCTCCGACGCTGTTTCGTTTAGCGTCCGCTCCGCTGTTATCGGAAGGTAAATACTGCATATTCGCATCAGTGCTCAAGGGCGCGCCATCAATGACAAATGAGGTTCCCAGGGAAGAGGCGTCGTAGTCACCGGAAGAGGCTCCGTTGCTCGCCTCACGCAGACGAATCGTGTTCGCATGTGTCAGATCGGGATCCTTGGTCGTAGCTCCCGGAAGGGTCTGCAAGATATCGGTGAAAGAAGAGGGTTGAAGGTGTTGCATCGCTTCTTTATTGATCACCGAAGCACTACTCTTCCCTGTAGACTCCTCGGCTGTCACCACCACTTCTTGCAATGTGAAGGATTTAGTCAGGCTGTCCAAAAGCGCCAATTGAGCGCTGTCTAAGGCTAAAGAATCAACACCCGATGCCTGCAAAAGCACCGGGATATTGACCAATAGTATTATAACCCATTTTTTCACGGTGCAAAATTACTGCATTTTTTGGACATACACAATCCCTAAAAATTGGGAAAATTCATTTTTTGCTTGATTATGTGCAATATTTTTCGTACCTTTGCACTCGATTTTAAAACACACTATGCTGACGAATTTGATTGAATACGATCATGTGACCCATTATTACGGGAAGAGGCTGATTTATGAAGACTTGTCTTTCTCTGTGCCCCGTGGCCGCATTTTAGGCTTGTTGGGCAAGAACGGAACGGGTAAGACCACTACCATCAATATCCTTTCCGGCTTTATACAGCCGCACGCGGGAACCTGCCGTTTGTTGGGCTACGATACGCGCACGATGCCTTCTAAAGAGCGCGCGCGTATAGGATTATTGCTGGAAGGGCATGTGCAATACCCGTTTATGACCATCGCGCAAATTGAGCGGTTTTATGCGCCTTTCTTCCCCAAATGGAACAAAGAGGCATACTACGAACTGATGCTGTTACTGAAAGTGAAAGATTATCAGATACTTAGCCAGATGTCCAATGGCCAACGAAGTCAGGTGGCTTTGGGACTACTGATGGCGCAAGACCCGGAATTATTGATTTTGGATGATTTCTCATTAGGACTTGACCCTGGTTACAGACGCCTTTTTGTGGAGTATTTGCGGGATTTCTGCAAGAAAGGCGAGAAGACGGTTTTTCTCACTTCACATATTATTCAAGATTTGGAAAGACTCGTAGATGATTGTATTATAATGGATTACGGTAAGATCTTGAAGCAATGCCCGGTGTCGGAACTCATTACTCCGGAGAAGACATTGGAGGACACATTTATTGACCTCACAGGGAAGTATTGAGAGATTTGAAAATTTGAAGATTTGAGTATTTGAGTATGTTGAAAGCTATATTTTATAAGGAATGGCTCAAACTGCGGCTCTTTTGGGGACTCGCTGTGGTGGTACATATAGCTCTTATCGGCTATCTGTTGTTATCGCTTCGTTCTACCCTGCTCTCCTCCGGTGTGATGGAAACTTGGGCTACTATGATCGATCGTGATATACTGATGATCAATGAGTTAGCGTACTTGCCGCTCATAACCGGCGTGTGTCTGGCGCTCTGTCAATGGTTGCCGGAGATGCAATCCAAACGGATTAGGTTAACACTTCATCTACCCATTGACAATCATCTCAGCATCGGTGCGATGTTGGGATGCAGCATCATCGGACTTTGTGTGCTCTTTGGATTAGATGCAGCGTTATTAGCCGGTGTCGGACAAATCTGGCTGCCCCGCGAGTTAGTTTGGCGTACATTCTTAACTTGCTTACCGTGGTATTTAGGTGGACTTATCGGCTATAATATCGTATCATGGTGGGTTTTGGAGCCGCAATGGAAAATCCGGTGCGTAGATGTGCTGATCGGTGCGCCGTTGGTAGCACTCTGTTTTCTGACCACCCAACCGGCTTGCTATATACAGATGATTCCTTGGCTGATCGGGCTACTTTTATGTACCGCCTGTCTGCCGCTCTATAGTATTTATCGTTTTAAACTCGGCAAACAATGATAGCTAAACAATCGAAAATAGCAACTATCCAATACCTCATCATCGGTTTGGGAATCATCGTGTGCGTTTGGCTTCTGCCGGCGCTCTATCGTTTGGTAGCCCCGAATACGGGCAAAACACCCTTTGTAGTCTATTCGTGTCTGGACAGTTCATTCATTCAGTTTGAAACCATCAACAAACAAGTTCAATACATTGATTTTAAAGGAAATACATTTACCAAATACGAAGCAGACAGCCTCTTGCCGCTCTTTGCTTTTCGGCAATTAGTAGCCGAAGGAAGGTTGCCCGATTCGCTGTTTGGAGTGGCTTTAACCCCTAAACTAATCCAGCAGAATGCGTTCCATTTTAAGACCTCACCCAAACAGCTCAACAAACCCGCTGTTGGGCTCTATACGATGCTTGAATCTGCTTCAGGGCGTGTGGATCTGCAACTTCCACCGGATGTCTTCCGTTTGACCAACAAAGGCATAGAATTTATTGATTGTGAAACGAATACGGTCAATAAAGCCAAGTCACTCAGTTTCTCGCGAGAGTTGGAAAAGTACGGATTTGTCTTCCCCGTACAACTCATCTGGGGCAATGGTTCAACCCGCAAGGATTACGACAATGGTTTTCTTTTGACCGATAGCCAGAACCGGCTCTTTCAACTGAAAATGGTCAAAGGTACTCCTTGGGTTAGAGCTATAAAAACAGATGGTTGTGCTATTACCGGCTATAAGCAACTCTTCACTATTGAGCCAGCTAACCGGCAGTTGGTCGGTCTGGTCGTGAGTGACGATAATCAGCTTTATGCGGTTCGTGCTGATGGTACGATGACGCATATAGGCATTGACGCCTATGATCCTCAGACCATGCAAATCACTATTATTGGGGATTTGTTCCATTGGACGATAACTGAATATACAGAGACCGAATCACGGTATTACGCTGTTGATGCACGTACTTTTGAGCCAGTAGCGCGCGCAATTATACCCGATCCTGCTCCCTCGACCAAAGAACGCATTATGCGCTATGTATTGCCAGTTCGGCTGCGTTTTACGTCATGGGATACACAATTAATTGCTCCTAATTTTGAATAATATGATACTCTATCCGAATTGTAAAATTAACTTAGGCTTGCGCGTGATACGCAAACGTCCGGACGGATACCACGATCTGGAAACAGTTTTTGTACCGATATACGGACTACACGATGAACTGGAAGTTATTATTAATGATGAAATGAGCGCGGCTACGCCGCTCAATGATAGATTGATTTTCCGTCAAGAAGGCATCGCGGTCGATTGTCCGGCGGAAGATAATTTGATTGTCAAATGCTATCATCTCTTCAAAGCCAAGTACCCGCAAATCGGGGCTGTAGCTGTGCGGTTTAAGAAGAATATCCCTTTCGGAGCGGGTTTAGGAGGCGGCAGCAGCGATGCAGCACACATGGCGATCGCGCTTAATGAGTTGTTCGAATTAGGATTGACGAAAGAGGAACTCGCGGCAGAAATAAAACCCTTAGGAGCTGATTGTCCGTTCTTTATCTACAACACCCCTTGTTATGCAGAAGGAATTGGCGATCAGTTAACCCCTATTGACTTGGATTTAAATGGTATCCGAATCGTACTCATCAAACCGAATGAGGGCGTTTCTACCCGCGAAGCTTATTCGGGCATTAAGCCTTACCCTATCCCTTCCCTAAAGGAAAGGGCACTAGGAGACCTAGGAAAACTAGGAAACCTAGGAGACCTAGATATTTTCATCAATGACTTCGAAGCGACGGTCTTCTCTTTGCATCCTCAGATTGCGGCAATAAAAAAGCGTCTGCTGGATGCAGGCGCCTTTTATGCGAGTATGAGCGGTAGTGGCTCAACAGTTTTCGGGCTTTTTAAGAACGATGCGGAAGGTAGTACCGACGCCAACTTGCGAGCTCTTAAGCAGCAGTTTGCCACCATGATATTGCTCGACGATACGTTTGGCGAGTGGAAGGCCTAAACCCCACCCTCTATCTTTGGAAGTAAAGCCCGGCTCGAAGATTCGACGCTGGGTTTTATTATCTATACCTTTACCCGTATCGGTGATGTCAAGCATCACATCGTGCTCATTCTCATGGATATGCAAAGTGATTGTTCCTTTGCCGGAGATAGCATCTACGGCGTTTTTGAGCAGATTTTCAATAACCCACTGCAAGAGCGGTGCATTGAGAAGCACTGTTCGATCAACACCATTGAGACAGGCATCATCGATCGTAATCCTATTAGATATGCGTGCACGCATGTATGCCACGGCGTTTTGCAAAACGGGGATGAGATTCTCTGTTTGCAGCGTCGGTTCGCTGCCTATCTTCTGAAAACGATCCGCAATCATCTGCAAACGATCGATGTCCCGCTTCATCTGCGGTACATATTCATCCTCCGGATACTTGTCTGCCAGAAGTTGCTGCCACGCATTGAGCGATGAGATAGGCGTACCTAATTGATGAGCTGTCTCTTTGGAGAGCCCCACCCAAAGGCGGTTTTCTTCACTCTTTTGCCCGGTAAGCATCGTAATAACTGCTACGGCAATGAAGATAAAAATCAACAGAAACTGCGCATATGGTACATAACGCAAGCGCGTGAGCATACTACTGTCATCCCAATAGATATACTGCGTCGTCTCCTCATTGATTTTCAGTTCAATAGGACCATGGTGGGCGCCAGTTGGTAATTGAGCATTGATAATTGACAGTTTTTTCTCATCAGCATTACGAGAAGCGAGCACCTTACCCTCTTCATCACAGATATATACAGGGATCGTATTATTCTTCTCAATAATCGAAGAGACAAAATCGATATCCGCATCGTCTTCCGCAAAAATGAGTTGTCGCGTGGCATCTGCCCAGATGGACATATACTTTTGCTCCTCAGCCTGTAACGATCGCGCCAGATTATTGGTGAACAATACGGAAATAGCCACGATGATCATGGCTATTACCAGTACTGTTGTTCCAATTTGTCGGTTAGACATTCAGAAATTAAAAATTAAAAATTAAAAATTCTAAATTATCCTAACATCGTCAGAAGGACACCTGCTGCAACTGCCGAACCGATCACACCGGCTACATTCGGGCCCATGGCGTGCATGAGCAGGAAGTTCGACGGGTTCTCCTCTTGTCCCACGGTCTGCGATACACGCGCAGCCATCGGAACTGCAGAAACACCGGCAGAACCGATGAGCGGGTTGATTTTCTCCTTGAGGAAGAGGTTCATGAACTTAGCCAGGAGCACTCCACCGGCGGAACCCAAACCGAAGGCTACGATACCCATCGAGAGGATACCTAAGGTCTTGAGGTTGAGGAAACTGCCTGCTGTAGCGGTGGCACCCACCGAGAGACCGAGGAAGATGACTACGATGTTCATCAGCTCGTTCTGAGCCGTTTTCGAGAGACGATCCACTACTCCACACTCTTTCATCAAGTTACCGAGCATCAGACAGCCGATCAGCGGAGCTGCATCTGGCAGGATGAGCGCTACGATAGCGGTGATGATGATTGGGAAGACGATCTTCTCGGTCTTGGAGACAGGACGCAACTGACCCATCTTGATCGCGCGTTCCGCTTTCGTCGTGAGCGCACGCATAATAGGCGGTTGAATCACCGGAACCAACGCCATGTAACTATATGCCGCAATAGCGATCGGACCCAAGAGATGCGGGGCTAATTTCGAAGTCAAGAAGATAGACGTCGGGCCATCAGCGCCACCAATAATACCGATTGAACCTGCCTCTGCGGGCGTAAAGCCCATCGCGTTTGCGCAGAGGAAAGTGACAAAGATACCAATTTGAGCAGCAGCTCCGAGGATCAATGATTTCGGATTGGCAATCAGCGGACCGAAATCCGTCATCGCTCCCACACCGATGAAGATGAGACACGGATAGACGCCGGCTTTCACACCTATATAGAGCACGTCAAGCAGGCCTCCTTCTTTGAGAATTGCGCCATAGGAATGGTACGCAGGGCTTGCCGGATCAAGGAAAGCCGACCATAACTCGCTATGGAACATCCCTGCTCCCGGCAGGTTGGTGAGCAACATACCAAAAGCGATAGGAAGCAGCAGAAGCGGCTCGTATTTCTTATGAATAGCAAGGTATAGCAGGAAGAACGACACCAAGAGCATTACGCCTTGTTGCCATGTCATCTGCATGAATCCCATGCCTTGAAAAAATTCCAAAATATTCATTTTGCAATTTTCTTAATTAAAAATTAAAAATTAAAAATTAACCCAAAACGATGAGCAGATCATCCTGCATTACGTTTTGCCCCGGGGTAACAGCAATCTGCTTAACTGTTCCATCTGCCTCTGCCATGATAGCGTTCTCCATCTTCATGGACTCAAGGGTCAGAAGAGTGTCACCGCGTTTAACGGCCTGGCCTTCGCTTACCAGAACCTTGATTACGGAACCTGGCAGCGGGCTCTTAACTTGTACACCGGCAGCCGGAGCAGCAGCGGGTTTCGGTGCCTCTGCTTTCGGAGCCGGAGCTGCTGCAGGCTTCGGAGCGGGAGCGGGAGCCGGTTTAGCTACGGGTTTCGGAGCCGGAGCTGCGGGAGCCTCGGTCTCTACGGTATATACTTTGCCGTTAACGGTTACATTCGTTTTGCCGGCTTCGATTTCTTCTACTGCGCACTTGTACTCGGCGCCATTGATTTTAAATGTGAATTCTTTCATAAAAATTATTAATTTTATATGCGGTTTCTTAGAAACCCGACATTATTCTTAGCCCTAAAGGGCACGATTAATATTGGTTCAAAAACCAATATTGTTCATTCCAGTACTTTTCGTATTCCAAGCGGTCTCGTGTTGTTTGAGCGAGATCATTGCGGTTGGAATGTCATGTTTAGCGTCACGCGCGAGGTAAAGGGCGTACGCGATAGCAGCGATGTCTTCATCCCCTGCTTGTGCCAGAGACATAGCGATAGCGGCTTTAGTGCCCTCGTCCGTCGGCTCCGCTGATGTAGCGGAAGCCTTCGGAGCGGGAGCCGGTTGTTCTGCTTTCGGAGCACGCGGGGCGGTGGCTTTCTGCATGATCCATCCAAAGAATTGGAGGACATAAACCAAGCAGAAGAGCAACACCAGCACGATTCCGAAACCTAAGCCGGTTACAATCCATGTATCTGCGGTTACTGCGAGTAATACCATAAGTAATTACGAATTAAAAATTAAAAATTACGAATTACAAAGGAATATTCGAGTGCTTCTTGAGCGGGTTGGTCAGACGTTTGGTCTGCAACATCTCAAACGCGCGGATGATGCGGCTACGCGTGTAGCGCGGCTCGATCACATCGTCAATATAACCGCGGTTAGCTGCCTGATACGGAGAAGCAAAGAGGTCTTTGTATTCTGCCTCTTTCTCTGCGATGAAGGCTTTCTTCTCTGCGGGATCTTCAATAGCCTTGATAGCCTTGGCTTGAAGCACGCCCACTGCTCCACTCGCACCCATTACTGCGATCTCGGCGTTCGGCCATGCGTAGCACATATCGCCACGGAGTTGTTTACAACTCATGACGATGTGTGAACCGCCATACGACTTACGAACGGTGATAGTAACTTTCGGAACGGTCGCTTCGCCGTAAGCAAACATCAGTTTTGCGCCGTGATCAATGATACCTGCGTACTCTTGTCCGGTTCCGCAAAGGAAGCCCGGAACATCCACAAGCGTCAAGATCTGGATATTGAATGCGTCGCAGAAACGAACGAAACGCGCTGCTTTACGGCTGGCATCGCAGTCCAGTACTCCGGCAAGCCAAGACGGCTGGTTAGCGATGATACCGGTCGAACGACCATTGAAACGAGCGAAACCGCAGATGACGTTCTTTGCGTAGTCCTTGTGAACCTCCATGAAATCACCATTGTCAACAATCGTGTTGATGATCTCATGCATGTCGTACGGTTTGTTCGGATCAGCCGGAACGATGTCGTTCAAGTTGTCATCCACGCGGGTGATGTCATCGGTGCATGCAACTACCGGAGCCTCCTCCATGTTGTTTTGCGGGATAAACGAAACGAGACGGCGAACTTCTGCCAATGCCTCTTCCTCGGTAGCAGCCACAAAATGGGTCACACCGGATTTGGTAGCGTGGATATGTGCGCCGCCGAGTTGCTCCACGGTCACATCCTCACCCGTAACGGATTTCACTACCTTCGGACCGGTGATAAACATATAACTGTTCTGCTCGGTCATCATAATGAAGTCGGTTAACGCCGGGCTATATACTGCTCCACCCGCGCACGGACCAAAGATCACGCTGATCTGCGGCACAACGCCCGAAGCTAAGATATTACGCTCGAAGATCTCTGCGTATCCCGCGAGCGCGCAAGCACCTTCTTGAATACGCGCGCCGCCCGAGTCATTCAAACCGATGATCGGTGCACCGAGTTTCATAGCCTGATCCATGACGTTGCAGATCTTGAGTGCCATCGTCTCGCTCAGCGAACCACCGATAACCGTAGCGTCCTGCGCAAAGACAAACACCAGACGTCCGTCAATCGTACCCGATCCGACAGCTACGCCGTCTCCCAGGAACACTTTTTTCTCCATGCCAAAATCATGGCAACGATGCGTGAGGAACATGTTCACTTCCTCAAACGAACCCTCATCGAGAAGCATGTTGATACGCTCGCGGCAGGTATAACTGCCCTTGGCGTGATGTTTCTCAATCGCTGCTTCACCGCCGCCGGCCATCGCCTTCTCGCGGTTGGCAACCAATTTATCTAATTTTGCTTGATCCATAATTTTCAATTTTCAATTGTCAATTATCAATTATTGGGGTTGTTGGCAGAGCTCGGTTAATACGCCCTTTGTGCTCTTCGGGTGAAGGAACGCAATCATCAGGTTCTCTGCGCCTTTACGCGGAGCTTTGTCAATGAGTTGGATGCCTGCAGCCTCGCATTCTGCCAGCGCTTCTGCTACGTTCTCTACGTTGAATGCTACGTGGTGTACACCACCGCGGCCGCCGTTCTTCTCGATAAACTTAGCAATCGTGGACTCAGGGCTCGTCGGCTCCAGAAGCTCGATCTTCACCTCACCAACTTTGAAGAAAGCGGTGCGAACCTTCTGATCCTCAACTACTTCAATAGAATAACACTTGTTTCCCGAAAGAAACTCAAAGAAGGGAGCAGCCTCTTCAATAGAGGTAACTGCAATTCCCAAATGCTCAATGTGTGTGGGTTTCATATAAATATAAATTAAAAATTAAACAATCAAAATTAAATGATGTTTTCACAAATCGGGTACAAAGGTACACAAAAAAAATGACATACACAATAGTGTATGCCACTTTTCTGCAAAATTTATTTATTTTGTCTCTTATTTGCCGGCTTGTACACCGCCTCCTCCGAGTCGGTTGAGTTCGTCTATCTCGCCCACTCTACGGTGTTTATGCTGTTGGTTTTGTCCAAACATCCAAACGATGGAGAATGTCACACGTTGTTGCCGCGAAGTATTCCGATACCAACTTTCATACCCAGGCTGCTGTCCCATGTCTTCCGTACGATAGACGTTAGAGCGCAAAAGATCTTGTACATTGAGGTTGAAAATAAGACCTTTTTTCATGTACATCTTCCTGACCCCGAAACTCATGTAATAGGAACTATTCATTCGGTTGTAACCGGTAGTCATAGGCGAAGACCAGTTTCCATCCAGTGTAAGTATCCATTCTTTGGGTAAATAGGCAGAAAGCGTACCACCCACATAGCCATAATGATTGCCTAATTGGTAGATTGGCTGACCGTTAGCGTCTTTCTCATACGAGCGGTTGAGGAAATGATACCATCCGGCGTTCACCGTCAACGCCAACCATGCACCCACTAATTGACGATTGGACGATTTACGATTTACGATTTCTTCGTTATTGTTAGCAAATTTCGGCACGATGGGCAGTTCCGTGAGAGATATATTTCCTCCGTGCGTAGTACATGTACCGAAATTCTCCCACCGCATAAAGCCACTTCCATTCGGCAGGATGGTCGTTCGTTGTGAGAACATATCCTGCGTGTGCGCAAAATTAAAAGTCAGATTGAAGTATTGCGTCCAAGAGAAATGCAACTCTACATCATTGTTAAATTCCGGTGAAAGATCGGTGTTTCCTATCTGATACGAATATGCGTCCACATACGTCACAAAGGGGTTTAACATCCAGTAGTTCGGACGTTTGATGCGTCGCGTGTAACTGGCACTTACGGAAATAGGCTGTTTGAGTTTGCCGAGTGGACTACTGGTATAACCGACATAGGCTGTCGGGAAAGGATTGAAATACGATTTGTTCGTTATACTGTCAGCACTGATCCAGTTTCCATAACTATATGTATATTCGCCGCGGAGACCAAGCTTGACCGACCAGTGTTCGCCGAACTGCTTCCCTGCGCTGATATAAGCTGCTGCCACGTGTTCCTGATAGAGGAAGTTTGAGGTTGTTTGAGATTGTTTGAGGTCGTTAAGCATCGAGTCTGTGGTCATCGAATTGTCCGTGGACGACAGCGCGTACTTGACACCACATTCTAACATGCCCGTTTTCCAGAATTGCGTTTGAAAATCCAACTTCGCGCTGTAGATATCTACTGTTTGACGGCTATGAATATCCAAGCCGATATTCTTTGTGCCGTAATCGGTATTTTGGAAGTTTGAGGTAGTTGTTTTGTAGCGGTTATAATCCACATTGACAGTCAATTCGCGCTCCAGAGCGGAAGAGAATGTATGGGTATAATTGAGGTTCGCCGTATGTTGCGGAGCTGCAACGTGGTTATTAGTCTCCGTGACGCTTCGCGTGGTGTCGGTTCCCACGATGACATACGCATAGTTTCGGCCGTCCATAATGGATTGTTTGATATCCATGTATGGCACTTGAAGAATAAATCCGAAGGTATTGACCGAATCGATGTACCAATCGTTCCCCACTTTGAGCATATAATACTGAAAATCTGTTGCATATCCCGATCGAGAATAGTTATGCATTGCAGGAGAACTCGTCGAAGCGGGTATCTTTCTGCTGGTCTCCAGATCAATATCATTCTGTGCAAAAACCTGCGTCAGCTGACCGAACGTATAAGTCTTTTCGCCGCGATAATTGAGATTAAGCGAGACGACATCCATTTGAAGCCATCGTTTGACATCGCCCCAGTACATACCTCCATACGAAGCGGAGAGCATACCGTTCAGACCTTTGGACATATTCCGTTTGGTCTTGATATTGATGATTCCACCCTGCCCGCTCGCATCGTATTTGGCGGATGGATTAGAGATGATTTCTATTTTCTCTATTGTGTTGCCGTCCGTTCCGTCGAGCATGGCTTTGAGTTGCTGCCCGCTCAGGTACGAAGGTTTGCCGTCAATCCAGATTTCCACCCCTTTGCCGTTGACGGTGATGTTTCCGTCCTTGTCAATCCGCACGCCCGGCGAACGACGGAGGATGTCGTTTCCGTTCGAACCGGCGGCTAATGGCGATGCGGAGACGTTCACCACTAACTTGTCCATCTGGCGCTCGATAAGCGGTTTCTTGGCTTTGACTTCCACTTCCGCGAGGCGCTCACTCTCTTCCTGCAGCACAAAATCCGGTCCGCCGAAAGCGGTGTGATAGCCGATATAGGAAGCTTGAATAAGGAACCTCTCCCCGCCCCTCTCCTCAAGGGAGGGTGATTCGACGGTATATTTACCTTGCTCATCGGTTATCGTACCCGTAAGAAGCGTTGAGTCCTGTGCAAGGACGGAAATCGTCACAAAGGGCATGGCTTTTCCCTGCCCGTCCGTCACTTTGCCTTTCACGTTTTCTGCCGAAACCATACCGGTCAACAGCAACATTAATCCCATTACAATCTTTTTCATTTTTTCAACTGATTTTTGAAATAATCGTTCGAGCGATTTCTATCGCGAGATTAGAAATCCGGTGCAAAAGTACTGCTTTTTGAGTAGATGACATATGAAAAAACGGACATTGCGCCTTTTGGACGGCATTTTTATGCAAAAAAGATAGAGAAATCGGCTGTCAGAGGAATTCCTAACATCCGGAAATGGCTTGGAGAGACACACCCCATTTGCTGAAACTCGAGTGCCATGTGGCTCAGGTCGTAGTAGCCGTGCTGAAGGGCAACGGTCATCAAGTCTATCGGTTTGCCCTTTGCGGCAGTCTGCTGCATGGTCTGAATGGTTCGATGGAAACGCCGCAAACGGATGAACTGCTTGGGAGGGATGCCAACATACGTACGGAACACACGCAGGAACTGACGTTCGCCCAAACAAGCAACAGACGCCATTTCGGCTGCAGATATATTGCCCTTTACTTCATCACAGGCAGCTATCACGCGGCGTAATCGAGTATAGTTGACATCTTCTTTATGCGGCAGATGACCGAGGAAGAAAGCGTCTATCAGCGGCGCTATGTGATCGGCATCGGGAGTTGATTTGAAGATGTAATCCAGTTGCAGCAAGCCTTCATCGCCGAACTTCTTGGCTGTCAGCACTTGACCGGAGAGTTGCTGCAAGTCTATATGGAGCTGGGCGTGCATGCCTCCCGGTTCAAAATCCAATAGCATCCCCTCAAACCAGCCGCTGAGCGTGGTTATTCCGATTGTCTTCTGGTTAGCGCCAAGCAGCGTCAGGCCATCGGAAATAGTACCATTAATGTCTGTCGTCACGTTACGCTGAAAAACAAAACTTCCATAATTAGGCAGTAGTTGCTGCACATGTTTGCCGTTGACAAACCGTGGGTCGTCGCTTGGCGGCGTCATTGTGTCCGTCGATCCCTCCGCACGGACAAACACATAGCGGGAAATGTACGGTTGCAATGCCTCAACCGGTTGAATGATTTGAAAAAACATGAATATCTGATCAATTTGTTTGCAAAGGTATACAAAAAAAATGACATACACAATAGTGTATGCCACTTTTTCGCAAAATTTGCTTGCATTGATGGCATTTTAGATAGCTATTGCCCCTTACTTACCCCCTTGATTACCCCTCCTCGATTCTCTCTCGATTGTGTCTCGCCAGTCTGATTTGGCTATATGATGGGTATAAACGAGGGTAGTTAGTTACCGATATTGGTTAAGTTCTGCAAATCGTCATCATCCTTTGGTAAGGGCAACTCATCAGGGGGCGATGTAAAGTGAACAGACTGAACGAGACGCAGGACTTGCTCAGTTTCAGCGACATCTGTAAGTCGTTGTTTGCCGTCAGCAGCAGTTAATTTCAACTGGTGACAATTTGTCACCGTTTCATTTCCTTCTTCTGCAAGGCGTTGTTTGAGTTTATTCCAATACTTACGCGCAGTCTGATAATCAGTGCTTTCGGTTAATACTTGGATGATGTCGATGATAGAGAAATAGTATTTTTCCGTCTGGTCGTCCCACATCACGCGAATCTTTTTCGCATCAAATAGTTTTATCGCTTCTTCCTGTGCCATGAGGATCTGAAATTTTCTGCAAAGATACAAAAAAACTCCCACATATGCAAATATATGCGGGAGTTTTTTGCCAAAAATGGCCAAAAATGATACAAAAAGGGAGCAGCACGGTCGCACCTAATGATACTTGAGCGCTTGTTCGGTTGTAATGCCGTATAGTTCACAATACTTTATTAGATCATATTTCGTATAATTGTCACCAAGGAGTTTCCAAACACACCATGCCTTGTGTTTGAGTTCGGTTTCGAGATCTATTGTGAATTCTGCGTGCATGGCAGAAGTGAACTCATCTTTCATAGGATAGAATCATATAATTGTACATTCCAAGAAATACAATTGAGGCCACCTCCGTGCTTTAAGACACCGGTGATATCCACCAATTCGATATGTTCACGCGGAATGCCGAAAGCAGCTCCGATTTGTGTGCAGGCTTGTTCGTCTTCCGGTGTGTGGAGTTTTGGAAGAAATAGTTTACCATTAGTGAGAAGGAAATTGATATATACCCAATTCCATTTGTGTGGCCTGGGAGTGTCATAGTGCAGTTCAACGACCTCAAAATGCGGCTGGAGCGCGTCAAGCAATTTCTTGCGGAGTGTTCTGTCGAAGTCACAATAATTGGTTAGCAAAACTTTGCCGTGACCTATATAACGTACCATACCATCTGCGTGACCATAAGGTTCAAGTCGATCCCATGGGATGATAACCGTTTCGGCATGAAAAGCGCGGTCCAGACGAGAAATGAGTTGTGTAGGCAAGAGAGAGGGATTTTCTTGGAAGACTTTCTCTGTTAAGATCACTTTATTGCCGCACATGATTACATTTCCGCCGTCAAGAATTAGATTGGAATTGACATAGGGAATGCGTGCTGGCGCAATGACATGCTTCCAGTTGGTGATATACTGCGATTGCCCACGCAGATAGTCCGGTTCATAGCGATATGCGACGAAATGATCTGGCGAACATTGAACGGGCATATAGTCCCTCATCCAGATGTCTTTTGTGTTCGAAAGAAGGGCATAGTCCACTTGTTGCCGAGCGAGAGCAGCGGACAATTCCGACCAACATTTATATGCGGTCAAGTATTGAGAAAAACAAACAAGGTTAGTCATAAGATTCTTGTTTTATTAGAGAGTACAATGATCAAGATAATACACGAGCGGGAACATACGCGAACTTAATTCGCGAGCGTCTTTAGACGTGGCAAAGATATATAAGGCCTCTATTCGGATAGCATCATAGGGATGAGTGTCGCCACTCATAAAACCACCATCAATAAAGAACTTTGCACGATTATGATTACCTTCTAAAAACTGCTCAATAGAGATTCCGGTTGTGCTGAAATCGAGTCCGCTCCTACTCTTATAGATAAATGACACGTAAGTATCTAAACTGCCACACGCGAGATAACCGAATCTATCTGCCTCCAATTCTGATAAGAGTTGGAACACTTTCAATTTGCGAGCAAGGTCTTTAGGTGCACCTTCTTTTCCATACTTGTAGTCAAAGTAAAAAAGTACGACCACATCTTTATTGATAACGTGCCCGAGTTCGTGACCAATCAAAAAACTCAATTCGTTTTCAGTTAGCTTGCTGATCGCTCCGGAAGATAGACGGATAATAGATGGAAATCGGTCATTGCCAGATACAATACTGTTGCCCAGAATGCTCACTCTATTTTGTATCTGGAACCAGACATCGTCTTGCACGTTTAGTTTGTCTTTGACTGATTGACAAAACCTATAGAGCGATGGTGCAGTATTAAGCTCTATTGGAAGATTAAAACCACATTCTTCATAGAAATCACGCCGATAAGCGCCAAGTTCAATCTGTTCATCTTGGGCATTGATAGGACGAACAATGTCCCATAACTTTTTCTGCAAATTCTTGCGTTGAATAATAATTGGATTCATATTTTTCCTTTGCTGAGTTAATAACTATTTTCGGCAAAGGTCTATATTTTTTCGCAAGAATCCAAAAAAGTTTCGTTAAAAATTGTTAAAAGTTTAGAAGAAGTTATTAGGAATAAAAAAAGAGGACTATGTCCTCTTAGATTATGGATTATATTTTTCAATTTTATACGAACTTGGTTTTTCTTCAAATTTATTACTCTTGAAATTGTATATAGTTCTTTGAGCAAATTTTTTTTCTTTTATATCTTCTCTAACAAATCTATACTCTTTTTGGTAAAATTGGTCTTCGACGTTTTTTAAAGCATTAATACCAACTCGTTGTCCGAATTGATCTGCATTTTTAGGTTCTTTTATCTTTTTATTTTCCACTACAAGTATTCCGGTTGCAGTATTTAAAACCTCATTAACGCAAACAAGTGGACCACCAATAAATTGTTTATCTTCTTCCCTTTCCAAAGCGCGGATCAATATTCCTCCAAAACAATCTTTGTTTTCTGAAGTATTAAAGCATATATCCATTCCGCTATAATGGAAGAATATATCTTTTGCTTTTTTTATACGCGGATAAACATGACAATCCTCATGTTCGCCATGTTTATAAACATAGAATTCAATCTCAATAGGACGATAATGATAACTGCCATTATATATGCAGTAGTTGTTCATTATGCACGAAGCTAACTCAATCAGTTTTGAACTATTAGTTAAACAAAGAAAGGAGTTGATTGTAAAATCAAATGTTTCCATATTACTTGATTTTTGTGGAGTATAGCGGACTCGAACCGCTCACCTCGACACTGCCAGTGTCGCGCTCTAGCCAGATGAGCTAATACCCCGTACAAACCTTTGCGGCTGCAAAGGTACTACTTTTTTTTGATATATGCAAATAATTAGGACAAAAAAAGAAAAGGCACCGAATTCGATGCCTTTTCCATGTGTAGGGTATGTATATATTACTCTTCTTCGGTTTGCGAAGCGGCGTAAGCAGCAAGGAGTTTCTCCTGAACATCTGCCGGAACGAGCTGGTACGAGTTGAATGCCATCGTGAAGGTAGCACGTCCACCGGTCAGCGACGAGAGAGTTGTCGAATAGCTCGAGAGCTCTTTCAAAGGCACTTGTGCTTTGAGGCGAGTGAAGGACTTCTCAGTCTCCATACCCATTACCATACCGCGACGACCGTTGATGTCCGACATCACATCGCCCATGATCTCCGACGGAACGAAGACTTCGAGGTCATAAACCGGCTCGAGGACCTTCGGGTTCGCCTCTTTGAAGGCTTGTGCGAACGCGTTACGTCCTGCCAGACGGAAGGAGATTTCGTTCGAATCAACCGGGTGCATCTTACCATCATAAATAATGACGCGCACGTCGCGTGCATATGAACCGGTCAACGGACCTTGCTCCATACGATCCATGATACCCTTTACGATAGCCGGAATGAAACGTGCGTCGATAGCACCGCCGACGATGGAGTTGATGATGATGAGTTTACCACCCCACTCCAAGTTGATCTCCTGCTGATCCTTTACAGAGATCTTATACTCTTGATTACCAAACTTATAGGTCTCCTTAACCGGCATGCCTTCCTCGTACGGCTCCACGATCAAGTGAACCTCACCGAACTGACCGGCTCCACCGGATTGTTTCTTATGACGATAGTCGGCACGAGCAGCCTTGGTGATCGTCTCACGATACGGGATCTTCGGCTCAAGGAACTCAACCATCATCTTATCGTTGTTCTCCAGACGCCATTTGAGGGTACGCAGGTGGAACTCACCTTGACCGGAAACGATCATCTGACGGAGCTCTTTGGACTGCTCTACTACCCAAGTCGGATCTTCCTCGTGCATACGAGTCAGAAGAGCTGCCAGTTTCTCTGCATCGGACTCAGTCACCGGCTTGATTGCACGGCGGTAACGAGGCTGCGGATAAACGATCGGAGCATATTGGTTATCACACTCTTTCGCATTCAGCGTGTTACCCGTACGGGTATCTTTGAGCTTCACAGTAGCACCGATGTCACCTGCCTGCAGTTCATCTACGGCAGTACGAATCGAACCGGCTACCTGATAGAGCTGCGAGATACGCTCTTTCGAGCCGCGCTCCATGTTCAGAAGATCATCGCCGTTACGAACGGTTCCCTGCATTACGCGGAAATAGTTCACCTCACCGATGTGCGGTTCAACGGATGTCTTGAAGACATACAGACTCGTCGGAGCCGATGCGTCCGGACTGATCTTCTTGCCATCAACCGTCGGATAACTGAACTGAGCAGGGCTCGGAGCCATACCGTTCAGGAAGTCCATGAGACGACGAACACCCATATCTTTGAGACCCGAGCAGCAGATAACCGGATACATCGAACCGTCTGCATAAACGCTCTTCAGACCCTGCATAATCTCCTCGTCGGTCAGACCTTCGCCAAGGAACTTATCCAATAGCGTCTCGTCTGCTTCGGCTGCTTGCTCCTGAAGTGCCTGACGCATTTCCTCTACTTTGTCTGCATACTCAGCGGGGATATCTTTTAACTCAGGAGCACCTCCCTCTGCTTTCCAAACGAGCATTTTGCCCTTGAGGACATCAATCGCTGCGTTGAAACCTGCTCCGGCATTCACCGGGAACTGGATCAGCGTACACTTATTGCCAAAGTTCTCCTTTAATTGCGCGTACGTGCGCTCGAAGTCTGCGTTCTCGTGGTCGCATTTATTGATGACGAATGCGAGCGGTTTGTGTGCTTTCTCAACGAGACGGAAGTTGTTCTGCGTTCCCACTTCCACGCCGCCGTTAGCGGAGAGAACGATGAGTGCCGAGCCGCACATCTGAAGTGCTGCCACGGTTCCACCGCAGAAATCGTCTGAACCTGCGCAATCGATCACGTTCAGTTTCTTGCCTTCGAACTCAATGTTACAAACTGTGGAGAAGACGGAGTAGCCGTACTCTTTCTCTACCGGGAAATAATCGCACACGGTGGATTGCTGCTCAATCGAACCGCGGCGTTTAATCACCCCGCTTTCAAACAACATCGACTCCATGAGAGTCGTTTTACCCGATCCCGAGCCGCCTAACATAGCGACGTTCTTGATCTCAGATGCTTGATAAACTTTAGCCATAATGTGTTAGTATTTAAGGATTTTTACTGTTTTGCAAACTCTATGTAGCAAAATCGTGGCAAAATTACAAAAAAAATTGCACATATGCAAATAAAAATGTGTTTTTTTGTAAAAAATATCGTTCTTCTGTTTCTTTTCACCCCAAATGACCATGAAAATGGTAAGATTACCTGTCATAACCATTCGCATTACGTTCGCATTACGTTCGCATCCTGTACGTGCCTGTAAGATGCCTGTTCCGTTCCGCCTCCGTTTCGAGTCCGTTCCAGTACCGTGAATGATTAACGAATGACTAAGAATATATAAGAATAACTAACGATTTGATCGGGGAAAGGGGTGCATCTATAAAAAATGTACGTGAGACTATGAGACTTTGAGACTATTGAGATTTCATAATGGAAACGATTCCTTCACAAAAAAGAGCGAATTAGCGGAAGAAAAGTCTCAAAGTCTCATTGCAAATTTTTACTATTTTTAGCGCTCATGGTATGGGAATTCTACAGCCACATCCACGATGGTCTTTCTCTCGGTCGGCTTAGGCTCCCCGCCTGCCTTCCCTTTTCTTAACCACAAGGCAACGATTATTTCTTATCTCGCTTTGCTCGAACGATTGTTTCTTATCTCATTGCATTCAAACGATTGTTTCGGACGAAACAGACGAAGAAAGAACCTGCCTGCTCGGCGGTGGAGCAGGCAGGAGTCCGATAGATCGAAAGGGGGTTATTATTCCTTTATTCCTTCGAAAGCATCAACTATCTTGATTTTTATATCTTCAAAGGAATCTACTATCTTCACTTTGACATCTTCAAAATGCTCAACTATTTTCACTTTGCCGCATGAGTTCTCAAAGGCATCCACAATTTTGATATCTGCGTCTTCAAAGGCATCTACGATTTTGACTTTGATGTCCTCAAACGAATCAACAATCTTTACCTTTCCATACAGATAATAAGTCTTGCCATCCTTGGTAATCGTACAATTTTCTTTGTCAATCGTGACATCTGAAGCTGTTGCTATATTCAATATAGCAAATGCTATAAATACTATGAAAAACAATCTTTTTGTCATAAGTTATTTCTTCGGAGGGAATAATTTTGTAGTTAAGTCTGCATATATTTCCATCTCTCCCGTTCTATTGATTAAATATACTTTAGTCGCTTTGAAATAAAGGTACTCCCTTTTCCAAATTTTATCATCATCTACTACTTTTGAACGGACAAATTTTCCCACGAACAACAAGCGTACATCTTTAATATTTTCTTCTATTTTTAAAGCCGTTTCAATGGGCAATGTCGGTAAACGGAATATTTGTCTATAATAGTAGCCTCTATTTCCGTAGTCTTCCCCTTGTATAGTAAATAGTTGTTGCGGATATGAAATCATAAATTTTCCAGCACAGAAATAACCTGTCTCTTGATAAAATCTAATATCACTATACATTTTATTCCATACGAACGCCTTTAACTTTGCATCATATTTTAAGTCTTCACACTGATACTCAATACTACATAAACTGGATTTAATGTATTTCTTCTCTTCCTCTAATTCTTTCTTGAGTTTTGCCGCCTCTGGTGATTGAGCAAAGGCTTCTTGCTGTAAAGGGGTCTGGTATTTTGATTGCAAACCCTTAGCGCGTATAACATCTCCTTGAAGAATAGCATTTACTTGGTCGTACGTGTAGTTAATAGTTCCATCGTAATCAGGAAAGGCAATATAAGAATCTTCTGTCCAACCCCAAAGAATTTCCCCGCCAGTAATTTCTGTAATACTTTTCTGTGCAACACAGAACGTTGAGATGGCAATAATGATTGCTAATGTAGTTAATTTTTTCATACTCTTATAATTTTAATTATTGATTTTGTTTATTATCTTTTGATAGCCACTATCCGTAAAAGCGTTTTCGCTAATAAACTGACTGCGCGGACGATGACCTTGTTTATCTCGCTTGCGCAGAATGAAGCGATGCTTGTATTTTGAATCCTCAAAGTCAATACTCAGTAATTTAGCCCATTCCGGTTCACTACGCATAACGACAAACAAAGGTCCATAGGGTTGCTCTAGCAAATAGTGTATCAGTTGTTTTGTGTATTGCTGTGTCGGGAGATTTATAATAGCTTTATTGCAAGCTGTGGATGAATACGGAATTAACTGGATAAGTGCAATGCGTTCGTTAAAAATATCAGTATTCAGCTTGCAATCTTTGCGCAAAGAAGCCAACATATCTTCCCAATACCAATCTTGGAGAAGTTGGTATGCTGTATATTGATCTGTCTGGTTTATCGGTGGGAACATAGAAGTGGAGCCATGAATCATGTGTTGGTGCCATATATCGTTCACATAGATACATGTTTTGGTTTGTTCAAGCAACAAAGCTGCGTCTTTATTAATACGCTCTACAAATCCCGGATTCAGACTGAGAAATACTACTTTTGCGCAAAACGGATTGCCTTGAAACGGGAAGGGTGGAACATGACGTTCAAAACAATATTGCCGTGCCCTCCCATTATTATATTCATCTACGACTTCTTTATCTAATGGATGAATAAGGTCTGTATCTTCGTAATAAAAACGATAGCTCATACCTTTGAAATTGGGATATTTTGCCCAAGGATTTAAGGCAGTTAGTTCTTGCTGTGTCATAGTTATTCCTCCTTCATGGTTATTTCTAATTTATATGGTTGGTTATCATAGAACCATTTGCGTTGGTTAAGTATCTCATTATGCAAGGTCTCTGTTATGGTTTCTATATGATCATCTTTAGCATCACCAGCATCAACTAATACTTCTGTCAAACGGTTAATACTTTCTATTCCATAAATGTGAGCAACTTGATCAAACGTCGCGCCCGTTTTCTCCGCGACAATTTGTATTAACTCAATTTTGTCTGCGAGTTGTTCTGTATGCAACATTTCGTCATGTCTGTTGCGTTTAGTGGTAGATTTCATAATATGCTTATTTGAGGTTATTGTATATAAAAAGCGTGAAACTTTTCGCTTCAACAGGTTCTTGAGGTTTTGCTGCACTACCTTGATTAACCAATTTACACGGGAAAAGCTCACGCTAACGCATGAGCATTTTGCTTCTCCTTTGGTTAATCGTTCTTGTTCAAGTGTGCAGCTTTCCAAGAACCTAATAAGAGGCTAAATGCTTTATTTATGTATGTTGTAGTTATGTTGTTTTATGCCATAGGCGGTGGTTGGTTGATTTGATGTTTTTGATCGGTCATATATGGCCGATAGATTGCTCTGGGTTTAACGTCTGGGAGATGGGACGTGAATTTATCCAACTTTACCTGTCTGCAATTCCGTTTGAAGGAAGGAGAAGACATATCGGGGACTTTGGTAATAAAGTGTGGTATTATCCTCCAACAGGCGTTGGTATGTATCTGAATTGAGCACGATAGATAGTGCTTGCTCCATCGTCAGTTCCGGTTGTTCTTCCATGAGTAACGAAGCTAATTTCGTCACCATGTCCAGTTTCATTTGATCTATCTCGCTCATAGTTTTTTCAATAGTTTGATGGCGCGTTCGGTACCGAAGAAATACTGGAATGTGATACCTTCCATTCGATGCAGATTTCTCGTGAACGTCTCCAAATCAATCATCTGGTTTTCAAACTTCCATAATTGTACACCGACTTTATCGTTCGCAATCGGTCCGTAAACAATATCGTAATCGTGCATGGGCTTGTTGGTGTCGTTGCGGCGATTCATAAGGATGAACTGCGCCCATTCGAAAGTATAGGCATCGAAACGGAGCACTTTAAGTTGGTTCATCTGCTGCTCGTCCACTTCGTACGTCAAAACGGTTGGGAAGCCGCTTTTGATCTGGTCAAATTTGGTCTTTGCCATCTCCATTGCCTGACTATACTCACGCGACAAATAGAAACCCTGACCGAAATCCTTGTTAGGCTTGGATTTGGTCAAGTCAATCGTGTCGAACGCTTTGTTAGTGCCGTGATATAGAATCATACAAGTGCTCCTCCGTTTTTATGGCAATACTCCGCCATATCGTTGACCATAGATGAAAAGGATTGCGTGTGCACGTAGTCATAATGGCTGTCCACAAACGCGATACCTTGGTAGCGGCTCAAGTAGTTAAATGCCTGCTTGAGTGACAGCC
>CAMJJT010000001.1 GCA_946406195.1 uncultured Bacteroidales bacterium | reverse complement strand
TGTTATATTTCCTTGCCTTCTTTAGTGCCTCCTCATATCGTGCCTGCCATTCCGCCTTACGCACCGGATCATGCATGATTGCCTTCGTCTCCGCCATTAGTTCCGCAAAGGCCTTTGCCGTCGGGTGCTCCGCCTTTGCTTTCTTAGTCTTCTTGCTCAACTCCGGCTTCGCGCACACCGCAGCCCATTCCCCATTTCCCGGAATCCGCCGTGCATAGTGTCTCTGATCCACATTCCCCTGCAAACTATCCACAATATTCACCCACTTCGCTTTCATTTTACCTCTTGCCCTTGTATTGAGTAAGTCTTGTCTCCTTGTTTTAAATAGATGCTACCATTCTGAAATATCTTTATAACTTTTCCTTTATTCTCTTCAACGCTAGTAGTTTCGTCTATATCTGTAGGATTTGTAGAAACTGTAGGAACATAAATAGCCCTTATGGCACGACCAAAGTTGTTTGTTTCTTGAAAGTATATTCTGACCATATTACCACGGAAATAGTGATAATATGAATAGTTACCACCCCATGTAGATATCGTACTTGTGTGATAGTCAGCATGTCCTCCTGCATTGACGACCATACTTCTACACCAGTCATAATAGCCTACAGCAGGAAGGAAAATAGACACGTCTGCAAAATCGCCGACGCCTGTTACCCTATACCCGGACAATGTGCAACCTTCAGTATATTGTACGGTAGTTCCATTACACCATGTCCACGTAGTATATGCAGTATTGATAAGTGTATCGAAATGTTGTTTACTGGGAGTTTGCCAACCTTCTCCCCATAGTGTCGTCGCAATATCGGCAATACCGACACTCACATTCTCATTATACCTGCTTTTTCTCCCATTCTGGTTAGGATTATTCCATGGATAGAGACCTCCGACATTATTCGTGTTGTATAAAGGTGCATTCTCGTTGTTGTTGTAGTACGGTGTCGCATCAGCTCCTTCTTGCAGGTCTGCATAATCCGTAATAGTAGCACCTATATTGAATGTCGCCCATAATGGACCATTTTCCCATAGTTGTACGTAGTCGCAAGTAGTACGACCGGAAGAACTTAATACTGAGGCTGTCCCCGTTATGGGCTGCCCTTGCTCTGCAAATACAACATTTGCGAAAACAATCATAAATAATGATAGAATACTTTGTTTCATTACATCTACTTAGTTCTTCTGATTAATCAAATTCACTACCACTTTGACCATGGTGTCTTTTTCTTCAAAATAGTTGTTCGGAAAAACCGAATAACTTAATCTTTTTTGGTAGTTGCATTTTTTGCAACAACCACCCGCTCACCTCTCGTCTTGAGAGGCAAGCGGGTGTGAAGAGTATTTAGAACTTGAAGTAGTTTTTCGCGTTGTTGTAGCAGATATCTTCTACCATCTGTTGAACGCGGGCTTTCTCGTAGCCGGTGTACGGAATCATGCCGTTCTCGATGTCGTTGCCGAGAACGTTACAGAGCGTACGGCGGAAATACTCATGACGCGGATAGCTGAGGAACGAACGGCTGTCGGTAAGCATACCTACCAAACGGCTCAGCAGACCGAGGTTCGAAAGCGCCATCATCTGCTTCTCCATACCATCTTTCTGATCGAGGAACCACCAGCCGGAACCGAACTGAATCTTACCCGGAACAGAACCATCTTGGAAGTTACCCAACATAGTAGCGATTACTTCGTTCGCACACGGGTTGAGGTTATAGAGAATGGTCTTTGCCAGATGTCCTTCGCTGTTCATCTCATCGAGGAAATGACTCATCGCCTTTGCCGTCGTGAACTCGCCGATGGAGTCAAAACCGGTGTCTGCGCCGAGTTGAGCAAACATCTTGCTGTTATTGTTACGGATCGCACCATAGTGGTATTGCTGCGTCCAGCCAGAAGCGTAGTCCATCTCCGCCTGAGCGTGGAGATAAGCGTGCTTGTACTGACGGATTTCATAAACGCTGAGTTCCTTGCCTGCAAGGGCTTTCTGGAAGATCGCGTTGATTTCTGCATCGGTATATGGCTCGTCGTAGAACTCCTCGATACCGTGGTCAGAGAGACGGCAACCCATCGACTCAAAGAAGTCATGACGTTTCTGAAGCGCATCTACCATGTCTGCGAAGTTGCGGATCTCCACGCCGGCTACTTGCGCCAGTTTCTCAATGTATGCTTTCCAAGTAGCCGCCTCGATATTCATGCCTGCGTCCGGACGCCAAGTCGGCAACATGCGAACCTCAGCAGTCGGGTCTTCCCTGACCATCTTGTGCCACTCGAGGGAGTCAGCCGGATCGTCGGTCGTACAAACGAGCTCTACGTGGTAGTGCTTCATCAGACCGCGCGGACAGAACTTCGGATCATTGGCAATCAGGTCGTTGCACTTGTCGTAGATAGCACGTGCCGTCTCGGGGTTCAGACGCTCCTCGATACCGAAAGCGGTCTTGAGCTCTAGATGGGTCCAGTGGTAGAGCGGGTTGCGGAAGGTATAAGGAACGGTCTCTGCCCATTTCTCAAACTTCTCCCAGTCGGTGGTGTCCTTACCGGTGCAGAAACGCTCATCTACACCGTTCGAACGCATAGCACGCCATTTGTAGTGGTCGCCCATGAGCCAAATCTGTGCGATGGATTCGAAACGTTTGTTCTCGGCAACCATCTGAGGAATAAGGTGGCAGTGATAATCGATAATCGGCATCTTAGCCGCATGATTGTGATACAACTCCTGTGCGGTCTCTGTCTGCAACAGGAAATCTTTGTCCATGAAAGGCTTCATAATTGTTAGATTTTTATTGTTAAATGATTGTTTTTCGTCCATTCAAAGTATATGCATACTTTATCGGGTGCAAAGATACTACAATTTATGCAATACTATGTGTAAAAATTGACGGAAGTTGCAGAAAAGTCGTATTTTTGCAAACCTCAGTTTGCAGATTTTATGGTAGGTCTCCGCGCGAACCTTATAGAAACGCGCGCTACGCGTAGGCGCGTACGAGCGAAGGGAAAGGGATTCTCCGTGCATGTCCGTAGTGGTAACGAAGTGCGAATGTAAATAACAGGGAAGACACCGGTTGGGGTGTCTTCCCTGATTCGTCAGCCGTTTTGGGCCGGGTAAGAGCTTGGTTAGAACCGATAGGAGGCGCCGATAAGGGCGCTGATACCATGGCTATGGAATCCGTAATAGATCTCGTTCTTGCGATGGATGAAGTTCTCCAACTGCAAGAAGAGCGTCAGGTTCGGTTTGGGTTCCGGACGAAGGACTTGTCCTCCGTCGCTTTTCACCTTTAATCTCTCGCTTTTACTACCCACCCACATCTCATACTGCACACCGAGGTTGAGATTGATGCGCGGTTTGAGGGTATATTGGGAATAGGTGTTGTTTGTTGCATCAAAAGCCAGTGCGCGGCGACTACCCTCAAAGCGGTTCTCCGAATAGAGCGACCAGTGTTTGTCAATCCTTCCGTCCACACGGAAGCCCAGACGCCAATCCGGACGATCGTACACCGTAGTATCTCCGCTCCAAAGGAAATAATCTGCGTCGATATTCACGCGTACATAATCGCGGTAGTGGTAATTCAGTTGCGCGCCGATCTTGCCGCGGTTATAATTGGTGTAGAAGAAATCAAACTCGCCGTTGTTATAGACCCATACCTCTTCATCGTTCATGCGTGCGTAGCCTCCGTGAATCTCAAAGAACAAGTCCCGATAGGGTCGGATGCGCAGACCGAGTTCGCCATCAACGGGCACGTAGGTCGCCGGATGATGCTCCGTGATACCATCCGTGATCCTGCGATACCGGTTGTTCTCCATGAACTCCTGCAGGTTGCCATATCCGTGATGCCCTGTGACGTCCGCATAGATAGTGAGCCATTGTTTCGCCACTTGCGCCTCGAAATAGACGTGCGGCGAAGGAGCAAAAGTGATGTTCTCCGTGCCGGAGAGACTATTGCGTCCGGAACCGATATTCATATCCAAGTTCACGCCCAAATGCAGTTGCACGCGTCTTCCTATATACGCGTAATACGGCTCGATGCGGAAGTTATGACGGCTGTTATAGAGCGAAGGGTCGATATTCTTAGCGAGGTCGCCGCTGAGCTGCATGAAGTTATTCTGCATATAGAACTTGGCTCCCACATGATGCGCGTCGGAATGCCAATCGAAGGAAGCCTTCGTGCGGAGCTGATGCTCGCTGACAGCATTTGCCTTTGCGAAAATCTGATAGCCCGTTTGCGCCATGTACTGCACATCCTGTTTGGCATTCGCCTTGACGCCGAAGAAAACCTCCGCCATCCATAGACTTGTGTTGTTTTTCGGTCTCGCCGGATCGTACAGGTCGCCGTAACGGTGGTAATAGATATTTCCGCCGTTGACGCCGAAATAGAGATCGCAGGTAGAGAAAGGATGCGTGAAATTGAGCCCGACCTTGGTCTTGCTCAGCATCATCTCTCTGCACCACTCGCCGTCATGATGGGCAAACACATCGAGGATGGATTTCTTGCCGTCATCCAAATGGTAGCCGAAATCGAATCGGGTGAGCGGATGACCGAGCGCCCCGCGGATAAATCCGTTATAAGGCTTCGATGGCTCAAAACGTGTAGGCTGCGAGAGCATTGGATTAATCGCCGCTTCGGGAGACACCTGCACCGTATAGGTGGAGTACTCCACGGGCGCCGGTTCGATAGTCGTTTCCACGACGGCAGGTTTGGTTGCCACTTTGCCTGCCGCCTGAATAACAGGCTGAAAATCGCGCTCCACGGTCACAGAGCGGTTGAGGGCGGAGTCCTGCTGTGCATTAACGCACAGTGCAGTGAGCATCATCATCGATATACCGATATACCGATATACCGTTATATCGAAATTAGTCTTCATTTTCATAACTCTCCTCCTTTTCTTCTACAGGTTGTTCGAGTTGGTTGAGCACGACGATGCGCTCCACGATGAGCGTCTGTATATCATCATTCGTACGGGTGTAGTTCTGCTGCAGCACTAAGAGGTATTGCCGTGCTTGGAATAGTTCTCCGCGGTCGCGGTATATGTCGCTCAGCAGAATAAGCGCGCGCGCCAGCCAGTATTGCTGCTGTGTGTTCATCTGAGTGAACTGCATGATTTGTGCTTCGGCTTCGTCTAACTGCTGCGCTTGGTAATAACTGAGCGCCAAGAGGTATTTTGCTTCAGCGCCTTGAGCGGTGCGTACCTCGTTGGAAAGGGTCTTGAGATCCTGCTGTGCCTGACTCCATTGACCGAGACCGATATATGCTTTCGCGCGGCAGTAGAGTGCTTCCTCGCGCGTCTCATCGCTCAGAGGCTGGTCGCTGAGGATCTGGTTAGCTATGTCAATAGCCGCCTGATGACGCCCCAAGGCTTGCGAGCAGCGCAGGATACCCAACCGAGCTACGGCAGTCTTCTCGCTACCGGAAGCCAAAGCGTGCATGCGATAGAAAGCCTCCAACGCGCAGTTATAGTCCGCCTTGTCATAACAGATCTCCGCTACGCGCGTAGCCGCCTCTTCCTGATAAGGGTTAGCGTTCATCTCCGCCAGCACGATATAGTGATTCAGCGCTTCGCTGCTCTTGCCGAGGCGATAATAGGAGTCCGCGAGGTAATAACGCGCCGATGTGCAATACCGTCCTCCGGCGCAGTACTGCGTGAGGTAATTGCTGAGGCTGACAGTCGCTTTCTGATAATCCGCCTGCATATACTGCATCTCCGCCGAGGCATAGAGTAGCGAATCCTCCTGCGTAGTGACGGTCATATTGATCTTCGCAAGGTTCTTTGTGTACGCCATGTATTCATCCACGCGTCCTGCCTCCACATAGAGTGCCTGCAGTGCGTCGAGGGCGGTGTACGCCTCTTCCGTAGCCGGATATTTCTCAATCGTGCGGCGGTAAGCGGCAATCGCATCGTCGTTCATATGCAGGTTACGGAAAATCATTGCGCGTTCGAGCGAAGCCTTGCGTGCCAACGGCGAATGGGGATAGGCGTTGAGCAGTTGCTCATAAGTGGCAATAGCTCCTCTCTCGTCGTCCAGTTGCAGTTGTGCCCGTGCGGTCTCATACACGCCATCATCCGCATAGTCGGATTTAGGATAGCGCTTAGCCAGTTCGCTCAAGACGTTGATTTTCTCTCCGTACTTATGCTGCAGACCCAACGCGAGGCCGCGTTGGAAGAGGGCATAGTCGGTTCCGGCAGACTGGAGCTTGCTCACCTGCGAGTAATAAGTAATCGCTTGGGAGAACTGACGGTTGTTGAAATAGCAGTCACCGATACGGTTGAGTGCATCGGCATACGTAGGTTCGGACGCCAAGGCTACATCAATATATTGCGAGAAAGCCTCCCGCGCTTTGTCGTATTTGGATTGCGAGAAAGCGCAGTAACCGTCCAGATAGCGGGCGATGCTATAGTTAGCCGAACGCTTGGCGTCTGGGCGGGTGAAGAAAGTATTCAGGTCCGCTTCGCAGTTCTCGTAGTTACGCAAACGATAGTTCGCCTCCGCGCGTAAGTAATACGCTTCGGTCGTATAGCGGTCCGACTCGGCGGCATGGCTCACCACCTCCGTCGTCCATTTCACCGCCTGCTGCATCTTGCCTTGCAGGAAATTATCCGCGCCTAACTGATAGCGTAGATACTGCTTGGTCTCCAGCATCTTAGGCGTAGGATGGTCAATCGAATCCAATACCCCGATAGCCGCTGCGTAGTTCTTACTGCGCATCAGTGCATCGGAGAGCAACTGATAGATGCGGCTCTCGTGCTTAGAGTCCGGGAACTGCTTGAGAAAATCATTGAAAGCGGTGACCGATTCGCCTAACGCGCTCGAACTCTGATAGGTACAGAGGGCGTAGTTATATGCTGCCTCTTCGGTGATGGCCGGTGTGAGGGCGTAGTTGGCAGCGGCTTGATAGAACAGCTTGGCTTGCTCGGGTTGAGCGAGTTGCACATACGCGTTCGCCATCGTCAGGCAGGCTGCCTCGGAGATGGTATCTTTCTCTTGCTTGACCTGCTTGAGCGATTGCACGGCGGCAGCGTATTCGCCTAACTGATACTCTGCGGCTCCTAACATGTATATATCCCCACGCAGGAGCTCTTCTTTCAGCCCGTTCGCGGTAGTACGATAGGTACGCAGGTGCTCCACTGCCGAAGCGTACTCGCCTCTGTGGAAATATATCTCACCTAAGATACGATGCAGTTCTCCGTTGTTGGGGCTGTCCAGATAGTCGCGAAGCAGCTTTTCGGCACGCTCACCTACCTCTTCGTAGTTACCCTGCGCATAATAAATCTGCACGAGGTAATAGGGAACGGTCTTAGCATAGGCGGGTTCGTTCTCCAGTTGGAGCAAAGCCGGCAGCGCTTTGTCGTACTTCTCCATCTTGTACATGCAGTACGCGTAGTAATAAGTTCCGCGCGTAGCATAGCGGTTGTCGGACTTACCGAGTTGGGCGAAATAGATCGATGCCCGCTGATACTCTTGTTGCATCAGATAGGCATATCCGCGATAGAACGAATAGTCCGTCTGGTGGGGTCTCGTCAGTGCCTTCGCTTCCACTTGCTCGAGGATCTTGAGGCTCTGCTTGTAATGGCCTTTCTCCACTTGCAGTACACCCTGCATGAAATTCACCTCGTCCGCAAACGTGGTGTAAGGGAAAGCGACCAAGTACGCCTTCAGATCCCGCTGCAGCAACTTATCCCGCCCGTCGAAACGCGCAGCAAGAGCATTGTATCGCTGCTCCATTTCGCTCGTTTGAGCGAAGGCGGGACTAAGGACAAAGGACAAAAGACAAAGGACTAAAATGAACCTGCCCATAGTAACAAGTCTTTTGTCTTTTAGTGAAACGGTCTTTTGTCTTTTAGCGAAGCGGTCCATTAGCGTGCTAATTTGATTTCATTCCACATCTCAAGGAGCATCTCCTGGCTGTCACCTGCATCGTGCATGAGTGCGCAGCGGTCGATGATACTCTTGTCGGCATAATAAACCGGGTTGAGGTGAAGGGCGTGCGGATCAAGCATCTCTCCTTCTACCTCAATGGGAGCGTCGCCGAAGAAGTAAGAAGCGTCCACGGTCTCGGGCCATTCCTCGTCGTCGTTCATCTCTTCGAGGATCTCAGCTGCCGCCAACTCGCCGCCGCAGCAGGAAACATAACCGATCTCGTCCATGTTAGCGAGAGCGTTCTCCGCCTTGCACATATAATCGATGAAATAGGTAGCGGCTTTGACGTTCTTTGCGTATTTCGGGATTACCCATCCGTCGAACCAAACGTTTGAGCCTTCTTGCGGTACGATATAATCGAGCATTACGCCCATCTCGGCTGCCTCTTCGATAGCGAACTGAGCGTCACCGGACCAAGAGAGGTTGAGCCATGCTTTGCCTTTGGTCATCTCCTCTTTTCCGAAGTCCACTTCCCATCCGCAGATTTGTTTCTTGGCTTGCAGCAGCACTTCTTTGACAGCCGCTACGCGCTCGGGAGTGATGTCGCGAACGAGTTCATCGCGCGTCACTTCGCCGCGCTCGATAGCATCCGCATAGGCGTAGAGAACCAATACCGAATACACATCGCGGAACGCATCTTTCATGAGGATACGGTTCTCGAATTTCGGGTCCAGAACAGCTGCCCAGCTGAGCAGGTCCTCGCGGTTGACAAACTGCGGGTTATAGATAAATCCGGTTGTTCCCCACATGTATCCTGCGGTGTAATCGCTTACCGTCACGTCGGCTGAAGGCGCCATCTGTTGGAACTTAGCGGTTACGAACGGCGATATATTATCGAAATAATAGATGGAGTCTGCAATCAGATCTTTCTGAATCGGCAGAATAAGTCCTTTCTTGAGCATTCTCTCGATGATATACTCCGACGGGCAGAACACGTCGTAGTCCTCGTGTCCCACTTCAATCTTGGTCAACGCGGTCTCGTTGATGTCGAACGTCTCATAAACGAGTTCCACTTTCTCCCCTGTCTGCTCAAAATACCACTGCTCGAAATTCTCTTTGACGTCCTCGTTGATGTAGTCCGCCCAGTTGAGCACTTTGAGTTGATGCGCACGGTCCGAACCGCCGCAGGAAACCAAGGAAAGTACAAAGGTACAAAGTACAAAGTACAAAGAAATGTTCTTTTTCATTTTTCTTCTTGTTTTGAATTACGTATATTGATATAAATTAGTACGGTCAACATGACCAATAAGATGATCGTGAAGAGGGGTCGTAGTTCCGGCGTCAAACCGCCCTTACGCGCGTCCGAATAAATAAAGGTGGAGAGCGTCTCTAATCCTCCGCTTCCTTTGGTGAAGAAAGTGACGCCGAAATCATCGACAGAGAGGGTGAGCGCCAAGATGAATCCGGAGAGCATTCCGGGCCATAGTTCGGGCAGCATCACCATACGGAGCGCTTGTGCGGGCGTGGCGCCGAGGTCCAGCGCCGCTTCGTACGTATTGGGATTCATGCGGCTCAAACGCGGTAAGACACTCAGCACGACATATGGCGTACAGAACACCACATGGGCGATGCAGACAGTAGTAAGTCCCTGACTCATTCCCAACGCCACAAACAGCAGGAAGAGCGATATACCTGTGATGATATCGGGGTTGATCATCGGCACAGAGTTCAGGAAACTGACCATCTTACGGCTTCTCGCACGCATGTTGTAAATACCGATTGCTGCCAAGGTACCCAGTATGGTCGAACAAACGGCAGCGATGAGGGCGATGATAAGGGTGTACAGCATTGCGCTGTTCAAACCTGCATCTGCTTTGCCGGTGAAAAGGTTTGCATAGAGGTCCATCGAGAAGCCCGTCCAGTTACCCAACACTTTGCTTTTCGTGAAGGAGAAAACGGCGATGAGGGCGATCGGGGCGTAGAGTACCAAGAGCAAGAGCCAGAGGTACGCTTGCGACACATAGTGTCTGCGCAGACCCATCCGTTTGCGGCGCAGCATCTCCTGCTCCACGCTTGAAAGGTTCTTTTCCTTTCGGCGGCAATACACCACGTAGCCGCCATACATGGCGGTTCCCGCGATCACCAGCCCTGCCAATAACCACCAAATCCATCCTTGGCTGTGGCGTGCATCCACTTGCTCATGCAGGTACGCCTCAAACGTACCATATGCATTGCCAACCATCACCCGCTGTGCGCGGTTCTTAATCGGTTTATTATTACGCCAAACGGTCCATACCACCGCCGATTCGTCCGTGTAAGCAAAAATGCTGTCAAAGCCATTTACGGGTCCTTCGTGCACAAAGACGAAATCCAAGTCCGTCTCTGTCAGCGGAACGATCTGGATTGTGATGTTCACTTTCTGTCCTGCGTAGCTCTCCGGGAAGTCCGTTAGCAGTTTGTTCTCTTCTGCTGTGCCTACTTTCAGTTCGTAGGTCAGATTCGACTGCGCAAAGGCGCTGACACTGAACATCAGTAGCAGCGAAACAATCGTACATCGTACATCGTACATCGTACATCTTTTCATACCAGCCCTCCTTTCTCCTCGTTTGCGGTGTCATTTTCGCCGAAGAACGACGTCAAACCAATAATAATCAAAAGTACCAGACTCAACACCGCTCCATAGTTCAACAAATCCGTGGTGGTGATATAATCCTGAATGAGGCTACCGAACAGCTTGATATTATTATGCGTCAGCAGCTCCGCAATCGCGAAAGTGGAGACGGTCGGCATAAACACCATCACCACGCCGCTATAGACGCCGGGCATACTGAGCGGTACTATCACTTTCCAGAAACTCTGCCATCTGCTGGCACCTAAGTCCTGCGCTGCCTCGACCAGCGAGTTATCCATTTTCTGCAGGGTGTTATAGATGGGGTAGATCATGAACGGCAGGTAGTCGTAACACAAGCCGAAGAGCAGTGCTCCTTCGCCCAAAGGCAAACCGCACATATTGAACAGTTCCACCGTCGCTACCGTACGCAGCAGAAAATTGATCCACATCGGCAGGATGAACAGCATTGCCATCACTTTAGGCGTCTTGAAATCTTCCTGTGCCATGATATATGCCGCCGGATATCCGATCAGCAGACAGATGACGGTATTGAAAACCGCGATCATGAGCGAATAGAGAAAAGTCTGGATAGCTTCGCTATGTGTAAAGAACTTTGCGAAGTTATGCAGCGTGAAGTGCCCTTGTATATCCGTGAAGGCATAGACGCCCACAAGGATTAGCGGCAGCACGACGAACATCGCCATGAAAGCGACATAAGGCCAAGCCCATGTGCGGCGCGAAGAGGCTATTTGAATAATCTTATTCATTGCTTTCAATTTTCAATTGTCAACTTTCAACTGCTGAAAGCAAAATATCATTCTTCGGTATGACGATACCTACGCGGTCTCCGTCGTCCCACACATCATTCGTGTTCACAAAGAAGTCATACCCCGTGTCGGTACGAATAGTGAGGTGGAAATGGTTGCCCTTGAAGAGGATAAAATGCACCTCGCCCGACAGTGTTCCTTCTTCCTCGTAGTCCTGCAAATCGATAGAACGGAAAGGTACGCGCACAACTACTTTGTCGCCGGCTGCGAAACGGGCTACTTGCTCTTCGTTCACCTCCCATTCGGCTCCTAAGAAACGCACTTTGCCGTTCTTGAGAACTTCGCCCTCCAGATAATTGTAGAGGTAGTGCTCTTTCTTCATAATCTGGATATCCTCGGGTTTGACGAGCATACCGATCTCTGTTCCCGGCAGGTACTCATGATAATCCTGAATGAGAAACTCATAGTTATCGGGTGTCAGGACACGCATCTCGTAATGTACGCCCTTGAAGATACAACTCTGCACTACGCCATACCATTTCGTGAACTTGCCTTTGGGCACGCGGTCTTCGGCATCGTCCTCTTCGTTAGCAACGACTTTGCCGCGTTTCTCATCTTCCTTGCGCCAAACATAAATATCTTCCGGTCTAATCACTACATCAACGGGGTTGTTCTCACCGAAACCGGTGTCGATACAATCGAAGATTTGTCCGCAGAACTGCACTTTTTTATCTTTAATCATCGTGCCGGAGAGGATATTGCTCTCACCGATAAAATCGGCTACAAAGCAGTTCTGCGGCTCGTTGTAAATATCTGTCGGAGTACCGATTTGTTGGATCTTTCCTTCGCTCATTACCACCACACGGTCGCTCAGCGTCAACGCCTCTTCTTGGTCGTGGGTGACGTAAATAAAGGTGATACCCAATTGTTCGTGCAGCTCCTTCAACTCGATCTGCATATCGTGCCGCATCTTCAAATCCAGAGCGCTCAAGGGTTCATCTAATAACAGCACTTCCGGCTTGTTCACGATGGCGCGAGCTATCGCTACACGTTGCTGCTGACCACCGGAGAGCGTATCTACTTTACGCTCCTCGTAGCCCGTCAGGTTCGCCATTTTGAGCGCCTGACGCACTTTCTTCTTAATCGTCGCAGGGTCCTCTTTCTTCAACTTCAGACCAAAAGCAACGTTGTTGAATACATTCAGATGGGGAAACAAAGCGTACTTCTGAAACACCGTGTTTACGGGACGCTTGTACGGAGGAGTCTTGGTTACATCCTCGCCTTTGAGTAGTATCTCGCCTGAACTGGCGACTTGAAAACCGGCTATACAACGAAGCAACGTTGTTTTGCCGCAGCCCGAAGGGCCTAAGATGGTGACGAACTCACCTTTTTTCACTTGGAGGTTAACATCATCCAATGCATACTTACCATCTTCGAACTGCTTCGAAACATGGTTCACCTCAATAATAAAATCCGATTTTGCCATTTCTTTTCATAAAAACACGCGCGTACTCGCGCAAAATACGCCGCAAAATTACAACTTTTTTTTTATATATGCAAATATTTGCATTAAAATCTTCTTTTTCTTGCATATTTGCAAAAAAAGTAGTACCTTTGCAGCCGCAAATTACAATTGGTACATGGTAAATGACAAAATGGCAAATCATCTTTTAGTCATAAAAGATCTTCACGCTTCTATTGGCGGCAAGGAAATATTGAAGGGCGTGAACCTCGTTATTAACGAAGGCGAGGTGCACGCTATCATGGGACCCAACGGTGCGGGTAAGTCCACGCTCAGTGCGGTTTTAACGGGAAATCCGGCGTATGAAGTGACTTCAGGAGAAGTCTATCTGAAGGGAGAAAACCTCTTGGAAATGGCGCCTGAAGTGCGTGCTCGGGCGGGAGTGTTCCTCAGTTTTCAGTATCCCGTTGAGATTCCCGGAGTGAGTATGACCACGTTCATGCGTACTGCCATCAACGAGAAGCGGGCGTATGAAGGCAAAGAACCCCTTTCCGCCAAGGAGTTTCTGGCTTTGATGAGGGAAAAGAAAAAGCTCCTTGAGCTGCCCGACAAACTCAATAACCGCTCCGTGAACGAAGGATTCTCCGGAGGTGAAAAGAAAAAGAACGAAATCTTTCAAATGGCGATGCTCGAGCCTTGTCTTTCTATCTTGGACGAGACCGATTCTGGGCTGGATATAGATGCCCTCCGTATCGTGGCGGAAGGGGTCAACCGTCTCAAAACGCCGCAGAACGCTTCGATAGTGATTACCCATTACCAGCGTCTCTTGGACTACATCGTCCCGGATTTTGTACATGTCTTGGCAGATGGTCAGATTGTGAAGACAGGCGATAAGACGCTGGCACTCGAACTCGAAGAGCATGGATATGAAAATCTCTAAAGGCGACATATTCGACCGCGTTTTTATCAACGAACCCGGACTAAACCTGCATATTGAACAGGAAGCCGGTTCGCAGGTGAAAATAGTGGTGATTAATCTCGAGAACCCGACATCTCCGGATCTCGAAATATCGAATCAAATCTTTATTGAGCAACTCGGAGAAGGTTGCCAAACGGAGGTTTATGCCCTCGCTTTTCTGCACGGCGAGGAGAAAGTAACCACCGAGACACATGTGCTCCATGCCGTCGGAGGCGGACGATCGAACCAGCTCGTCAAGTTCGTCTTGGATGACAATGCCCGCGGACGATTCATCGGAGACCTCAAGATTGCACAGGATGCCCAGCAGACAGAAGCACATCAAACCAACCGCAATCTGCTGCTCTCCGACACCGCCGAGATGCGTACACAGCCGCAGTTGGAAATCTACGCCGATGATGTGAAGGCTACACATGGCGCTTCCACCGGACAACTCGACGAATCGGCTCTTTTCTACATGCAGCAGCGTGGTATTGATCCAAAAAAAGCGCGCCAACTGCTCGTTAACGCGTTTATGAAAGAAGTACTCAATAAAATCTCTGATGAAACCATCAAAGAGAACTTACTGAACGCGATTGATAGCGTAATCGAGGAGGCCTAACAGACTCGTTTTTTCTGTACTGTCACGGAAGACGCCCAGCGCTTCCGTGGCTTGTTTTTTATAGACGAGCATTTGTTGTACGGCATACTCGTCTCCTTTGAAACGCAGAACAAAAGCTTTGACTTCTTGCAGGGCCTTCTCTGTTTCTATGCTCTCGCTGTGTGCCGCCAATAACTCGCCTAACTCCCGGATATGTGCCGCCTCGGCTTGAGGAGCCCTTCGCAGGGCTTCAATTAATGGCAACGTCACTTTCCCATCGCGAAGATCACTCATCGTCGGCTTGCCTATCTCATCGAGATCGCTGTAATCGAAAATATCATCTTTGATCTGGAAGCATAAACCCAACAAACGTCCGTATTCACGAAGAGCTGTACGTTGCCTTTGGGTACAACCCGCACTCTCGGCTCCCGCTTCGGCGCAGGCTTGAAAGAGTTGTGCGGTTTTCTGTTCAATCACCTGATAATAACGCTCCTCGTCAATCCACATCGATTGGCCCACATGCAGTTGTACCATCTCCCCGCTGCTGAGGCTTTTGCCTAAGTTCGACACAATCTCTAATATACGGATGTTTCGCACTTCAGCTACCAGACCGATTACTTTCGCCAACATGTAATCGCCGATCAGAACTGCCACTTTGTTGGTCCATTTGGCATGCACAGAAGCCATTCCACGCCTCGTGTCAGAACTATCGACTACGTCGTCATGAACCAAACTCGCCGTGTGAAGCAACTCCAACGCTACTGCCGAACGATGGGTCTTGTCCGTCACGGGATTGCATATCTGCGCAGCCAGTAACGTCAACAGCGGACGCAGCTCTTTCCCGCGACGCGAACCGATATAGCGAAGCACTTCCTGCTGCAACTTATTGTCCGCACGCAATGAGCTCTCCATAATCCGCTCATACTGCTTCCATTCCGACTCTATCGGCCTCCGTATGTCTGTCAAACTTGTCATTTTTCAAAAATCGGCACAAAGGTACAACTTTTTTTGCAAATATACAAATTTTGTATCAACTTATTTGCATATATGAAATTTTTTTTGTACCTTTGCAGTCAGTTTCTAAAGGCGGACACCGTGTTTTCTGAGCGTGTTTTTCTGCCGATATAATACTGACGTCATAAGAATCTCCCATTGAGCATCTATTGAGCATCCATTCAGCATCCATTGAGCATCCATTGCGAACAGGTGGAAAGCAGGTGGCTGACAGGTAGTTATCCCTTGGAGGGGAGGCAGCGATAATATCGCCGGCTAATGAATGGATAAAGAGACAGCATCGATGCCGCGGAAAGGAAGAAGACGATAGTGCTTTGCGGACTGCCTAAGCCATGCGGATAGCGTGTAAGCCCCTTGAAAACGGGCGTCCCATGCGCCCCTTCCCGTTCGCGCCCCATGCGCGAAAGCCACTGTTTTTAAGGGGCTCACACTAATCGTCCCTGTGGGAGGCAGTCCGAGAGTAGAAGAAGGCAGTAAGTCGGCAAAGCCGATGTTCAAATTTGATTTGAACGCAAGGGACAAAGAAAGAACGACAGAAAAGCGGCTTATGGATGGAGTTATTGCTTATATACTTTTTCTATTTTGGTAGCGATATTGTCCCAAATATACTCTTCTGCTTGGTTATGAGCAGCAATGGACATTTCTGCAATCAAATTTGGACTTTGCAATAGGCGAACTATATTCTCTGCAAAGCTATCGATATTGCTATATATTGAAAGTAAACCTGTCTTATTTTGAGTTACAACATCTGGAATTCCACCGACGGTCGTGCTAACTACCGGAAGTCCCGATGCCATGGCTTCAACCAAAGCGATCCCCTGACTTTCTTCTTCGCTGTGTAGCGCAAATATTGTGGCTTGTGAATAATAGTCATACAATTCTTCTTGTGGCAAATCTATCAGAAGACGGATGTGTTCTTTATAATTAGATGAAGCTATTCTACGTGATAGTAAATCGTAGTATGCAACTTCTGATTTTACTCCAGCTATAACCAATTGGGCATCAGGAACTTGCTGACACACCTTCTCAAATGCATTGACCAAATACAAATGCCCTTTTCGTTTGGAAATAGAGCCAACAGAAAGGATGTTCTTTGCAGGTTTCTTATCCTTGTTATAGAGCGTAATAAAATGCTCATTGATACCTTGTGGAATAATTTCTATGGTCGGTAAGTGAGAAATTTTGCCTTTGTTGTAGTACTCGTTGATTTTGTCTGCAACATACTTGGTGTCCACTATTATGCGGGACGCAAGGCTTAATACTTTGAACTCAACTTTCGATTGATGAAAGTATTGATACAAATGCTTCAAAGATGGGTGTTTGCGCAACGCATTTTTCTTTTCCTCATGTAACAAACCATGAACAGTAAGAATAACAGGTATTCCATACTTATTGATGGCTTTGTAGAGCAATAAACTCAACTTTCCAGTGCCGTGAAGATGGACGATATCCGGATGTAGAGCCACAATGTCGCGGAATATTTCTTTGGCTCGTTGTGTAGCATCTTGATTATGCGTCCCTTTATTGGCGTAACGATGAATAGTAAGCAAATCATTTCGCTCACTTTTGTCATTTCCTTTCAAACGCGGATAGTCAAAAACATCAACAACATGTTTTCTTGCCACAAGTGCCTGTGCTAATCCATAAACGGAGGATTCAACTCCACCTCTAATACAATCAGCAGAAAGAGGATAAGATCCTACTAATACAATTCCCATTCCTTCAATTATTTATAGTAATACAAAAGCGAATAACTGAAGTTATCCGTTATTTGAGGCTGTAGGAATTGCCTTTGCTGTCAGATAAACAATGCAGTCACTCGCTCGTGTATACTATACCCAATATGCCCTAAGGATTCACATCCAAAGGACACGGACGGGTGATTGTACACTCGTGAGCATCTACTTGTCTTGTTTCTGAACAGCAATTTGAAGTTTCCTACATTCCAAATAATCAGAAAACAAGCGTGTAAACGCTTTAATCAAAATATGTAATCGCGCGACACTTCGCGCGGGTGCTCTTTTAACGTTAGAGCGGGACGGAAGAGGCGATCAATCGGTCAGAATTGGCCGATATAAAACCTTTGCGAGTGCAAAGGTACAACAAAAAAATGATATATGCAAATAATTGTGAAGAAAATAGCAGATAAACGATAAAAATGATTAGCACCGCAGGTAAACAACCCTAAAAAGCGAGGATAGCGGAGTACACCCGCATTGGACGCGTTCCGGACGGGACGGCGCGTTTGGATGTGGTGTCCGAATCCAATTCGGACGCAACAGGCAAAGTGACGGACGGGACGCGGGAATGAAGGCGCAGCGGAGGATAGAGGAGAGGGAGCGCCAGCGAAGGGGTAAACCGTCTATCCCCGAGCCAGAAAAGAAAAGGCGATAATATCGCCGGCTAATGAATGGAAAAAGAGACAGCATCGATGCCGCGGAAAGGAATAAAGAGGGATGGATGATAAAGGGCGGTGAGGAGGGGTGGATGGGAGGAAAAAAACAAAGGAAATATATTTTTATTAGAAAAATCTTGTGTATTCCAAAAAATTGTAGTAAATTTGCAGCCGATTTTAAAATGGAGAAATATGCTTAAACGGATTCTGACAACATTTTTGTGCGCGATAGTAATAACGCCGTTGATGGCGGAGGACGTTATTTATATGACGACCGAACTATTTCGTGATCGTATTTTTGATTATAAAACCGAACGCGAATGGAAATACAAAGGAGACCAACCGTGCGTGATTGATTTCTATACGACGTGGTGCGGTCCCTGCAAACGGTTGGCTCCTATTATGGAGGAGTTGAGTCAACAGTATTGCGGAGAGGTAATGTTCTATAAAGCCGATACGGAACGTGAGCGCGAGTTGGCGTACGTGTTCAATATATCTTCGATTCCTCAGGTGCTCTATATTCCCATGGATGGGAGACCGATATTACTCAAAGGTTTATATCCGAAAGAGGAGATTGTCAAGATTATTGACGAGTTCTTGTTGGCTCCGAGACCCGAAGTTCAGCCGGTACTGATTGCGGAGCCTCAACCTGAATCGGTTGTAGAGGCTCAACCCGAACCTGAGAAAGAGCAACGTAAGTCCATTTGGGAGAAGTGGAAAGAGAGACTTAAAGGAAAGAAGAAATAAATGCACGTTGAGTTCATTCTGTTGATATTATCGCTACTATTCTTCGTTAGCATTTTTGCGGACAAGATAGGGTATAAATACGGCGTACCGGCTTTGCTGCTCTTTTTGGCGGTCGGTATGTTTTTCGGTTCTCATACCATCGCTGCGTTAATGGGAACCAGCAGTATTGAAATCAAGACAGATACAGCACAGGCGTTGAGTACGGTAGCGATGTGTATCATCCTGTTCACGGGCGGTCTGGAGACGAAGCTGAACGATATTAAGTCCGTTCTCTTGCCCGGCGTCACTTTGGCGACATTAGGCGTTATGATCACGTGCGCCATTACGGGTGTGATGATTTATTTTCTTTTCGGCTGGCTCAATGCGGTAACGACTGTTTCTATCTGGTTGGCATTGTTGATGGCTGCGACGATGTCGAGTACCGACAGCGCGAGTGTCTTCTCCGTCCTTCGTACGAACGGAATCGGCTTGAAACATAACTTGCGCCCGTTGTTGGAGTTGGAGTCCGGTGCGAACGACCCGATGGCATATGTGCTGACGACCACGCTTATCAGCGTTGTGCTGAGTACCGACACGTTTGTCGGCATGGTGCGACCCGTAGAGACGCTGCCGATTATTCAGACCATCGTTATACAGTTAGTTATGGGAACGGTGCTCGGTTTGGCTTTCGGCGAAGGGTTGGTGTTGCTTATGCGGCGCGTCAAATTAGGCAATGAGGCGCTGTACCCGATTATGATTCTGACCGCCTGTATCTTTATTTTTGCTATCACTTATTACCTAAAAGGTAATACATACCTCGCCGTCTATGTGGGCGGACTGATTATCGGAAATAATAAGTTCACCCGCAAAAGGCAGACGAAATCGTTCTTTAATGGTTTGACTTGGCTTAGCCAGTTGGTGATGTTTCTGATGTTGGGTCTGATGGTAGAACCTGCAGAGTTGCTTCATTACCGCGTGTGGCTTCCTTGCCTGATTATCAGTATTGTGATGATTTTTATCTCCCGTCCGCTGGCTGTTTGGCTATGTATGCTGCCATTTAGGCAGTACCATCAACGCGACAAACTGTTGATGAGTTGGGTGGGACTCAAAGGCGCTGTGCCGATCATCTTCGCGATCATGTGCAAGGCGAGCGGTATTCCGTTTGCGGATCTGATCTTCAATGTGGTATTCCTGTGCACGATCGTCTCGCTGTTGGTACAAGGAACGTCGCTCACTGCGGTGGCGAAGAAATTGGCGTTGGATACTCCGGGACGCGAAGCACGTTCGTTGGAGTATTTCGATCTGGACCTGCCCGATGAGATTCAGTCTTCCGCGCGCGAAGTGGAGGTGACCGAACGGATCTTGGCAAAAGGAAACACGCCCCGCGATATTGATATACCGCCTCACACCCTGATTATCATGGTGCGCAGAGCCGAGGATTTCTTTGTGCCGACAGGTGCGAGTGAGTTGCAGGTAGGCGACAGGCTGCTGGTAATTAGCGATATAGACGCTGAGGCTACCTATAAACAGATGACCGATGAGGCGGAAGAGGATGCTTTATGGCGGGCTCAGATGCGCGCGAAGATAAAAGAGCGATGGTTGAAAATCACCGCTTGGATGCAAAGGAAATAACGACAAACGACTCAATGAATATGAAGAAGACCACCGTTTTCTTAACGGGTGCAACAGGCACCATGGGGTATGCAGGAATGACAGAAATTCTTAAATACCCGGATCGCTATAAACTGCGTATTTTAGCTCGTCCGAGCAAGAAGAACAAGGAGTTACTTTCGCCAATATTGGCGAAACAGGATGCCCTCCATGTTATCTGGGGAGATCTGACCAAGTACGAGGATGTGCTGAAAGGTGTTTCCGGCGCAGATATCGTGTTGCATGTAGGCGGCATGGTGTCGCCGCAGGCGGATTATCGCCCGAAAGCGACTTTGCGGACGAATATCACCGCAGCTGAGAACATCACCAAGGCCGTTCTTGCGCAACCCGAAGAGCAGCAACCCAAAGTGGTTTATATCGGTTCGGTGGCTCAGATGGGAGATCGTCGCGAACCGCTTCATTGGGGACGTGCCGGCGACCCGATTTGTGTCTCGGCGTACGACCATTACGGTCTGACCAAAGCCCTGGCTGAACGGATCATTACCGATTCGGGAATCAAGACATGGGTTTCGCTTCGTCAGTCCGGTATTCTCTATCCGGCGATTCTCAAGAACTATGACCCGATTATGTTCCATGTGCCGATTCGCGGCGTGTTGGAATGGGCAACAGTGGAGGACAGCGGTCGTTTGTTGGAAAGGGTATGCCGGCCGGAAGTGCCTGCTGATTTCTGGCGGAACTATTATAATATCGGTTCCGGCGCAGAGTACCGGCTCAGCAATTATGAGTTCGAGTGTTTGTTGCTCGATTGTATCGGTTGCCCCAAACCCGAACAGATCTTCAATGCCAATTGGTTCACTACCCGTAATTTCCACGGAATGTGGTATATAGACGGCGATAAATTAGAGGAGTATTTGCATTTCCGTGCGAACGTGCCGGTGAAGGAATATTTCGCGCAGATGGCAAAAGCTAAATCGCTGCCGGCGGGAATCAAGTTCGCCGCCAAGACCCGCATTGCCAAACTCTTCCCGCATTGCGTCAAAGCGGCAATGTGGTTCATGGCAAACAGCAAAGAGCATGGTACTCAGTGGTGGATTAAGAACAATGTCACCAAGCGTATCAACGCCTATTACGGTTCGATGGAGGCTTACCAAGCAATCCCGGATTGGGAGCATTTTGATGTGAGCCATAATAGCGAGACGCCTGTTCTGCTGGATCATGGCTATGACGAGAGCAAGGATGTGGAGACGCTGACTGACGAGGAGTTGAACAAGGCAGCGGCTTTCCGCGGCGGTAAGTACCTCGGTAACGACATGTGGCAGGATGCAAATGGCAATACGTTCAAAGCCGGACGCAGGCTGGTTCTGCTCGGCGGACACTGGTCTCCGTACGACATGCCGTATCCGTACCCGAGTGAACCGAAAGAGAAACAAGTGCCGTGGCATTGGGACCGCGTAGCGAAGCAGAACCCGTTCTTTGCGCAGTTATGGGCACCGCTTCACGATGCCAAGGAGGATAATATATACGGACCAGAGGTATTTGAGGGTTGGGAATAATGTATTTTGACGAATTAGCACTATCAGACGAAGTATTAGATGCGCTGTGGGACATGCATTTCGATGAGTGTACCCCGGTGCAAGAGAAGGCGATTCCGGTGATTCTGGATCGCCGGGATGTGATTGCTTGTGCCCAGACAGGAACAGGCAAGACGGCAGCGTATATCCTGCCACTCCTGACCAATCTTGCTTTTGATGACCATGACCCGGATAAACTGAACGCGATTATTATGGCGCCTACGAGGGAGTTGGCACAACAGATAGACCAGCAGATGGAGGGCTTTGGGTTTTATGTGCCCTTCTCGTCTGTTGCTATATACGGAGGTAAAGATAATGGGGCATGGGGCACGCAGGTAACCGGATTACAACGCGGAGCGGACATCGTCATCGCTACGCCCGGACGACTGCTCAGCCAAATGAATATCTATGATATTGACTTCTCCGGCGTCAAGTATTTTATTCTGGACGAAGCGGACCGAATGCTTGATATGGGTTTCTATGACGATATCATGACCATCGTGCGTAAGTTGCCGAAAGAGCGACAAACGATTATGTTCTCTGCTACGATGCCGCCGAAGATCCGTCAGTTGGCGAAGACCATCATGCATGATCCGGCGGAGGTGCAGATAGCCGTTTCCCGTCCACCCGAGACAATCAAACAGATGCATGAGTTCGTGGATGAGAATAAGAAAGTGGAGGCAGTACTTGCTTGTCTGTCAGGAAAATCCGGTCTTAAAAAGGTTATCATTTTTGCCGGAAAGAAACAGCGCGTCAAGGATCTCACGCGCACGTTACGCTCCTTAAAAATAGACGCGCGTGCGATGCATAGTGATTTGGAGCAGAACGAACGGGATCAGGTGATGCTTGATTTTCGGAATGGTAAGGTGGATGTGTTAGTGGCTACGGATGTCGTTTCCCGCGGTATTGACGTGACCGATGTGCCGCTGGTGATCAATTACGACGTACCGCACGATCCCGAGGATTATGTCCATCGTATCGGTCGTACGGCGCGGGCAGAGAATAGCGGCGAAGCCATGACGCTGGTCTCACCGGATGATATGAAATACTGGAAAAGGATAGAGTGGTTTTTGGATCCTTCTAAAGCTTACGAATCCTCCACTCGTTCGGGTAAAGGTTATTCAGGCGGTTCCCGACGTTCTTCGCGAAACCGAGGGGGACACCCTCGTAAGTCAAAAGGCAGAGACCGAGGGGCACATCGCTCAAAGTCAGCGCCTCAGTCCTAAGATACGACAGCGCTTGTTCGCGCGTCAATGGTATATTCGGAAAGGCTTCCTTACGGAGGTCTTTTTGCATACTCAAACTATGCTGCGGGGCGATACCCCGTCCGCGTTCTTCGCCCAGACCGAATCCCGTGGAGATACAGGTCAACTGGGTACTCATCCAGTCGATAATCTCTTTATACTTCATAGGATAAGCGGTAGCAAAACGATCCGAATAGCGGATAGCCCAGTCGTCGGGGTGCTGCAACCAACTCCGCATCACCGGCATATATTCCGGATGGGGCATGTTGGCAGCGTTCTTCGGGGTTTTGATCTTGACCATGTCCAATGGCTCGTCCTCATTTTTGCGCAATGCACATAGATAGAATCCTTCGCCTTTGGCTTTATGCGGATAGAAATGATAGCCCACAGTTCCTTCTGTTATACCCCAAGAAGGGTCGTAATCAATCGGAAGCACGTCCGCTCCTAATGTCTCAGCCAGCCATTCTACATTCTTCTCATTCTCCTCTTCGTTGAAGGTGCAGGTGGAGTAGAGCAGTAATCCGCCGGGTTTGAGGGCGTCCCATACATCCATCAGAATGCTTCGTTGACGCTCCGCACATTGTTTGACTGCGCGAAGACTCCATTCATTGCGTGCCTGCTCGTCCTTACGGAACATACCTTCTCCTGAGCAAGGAGCATCGACTAATATGCAATCGAAGAGATGCTTGCACCGCTCGCCGTATTCGGCGGCGCTGTTGTGCGTGACGATCGTGTTACCGTTTCCCCATTTCTGGATGTTCTCGCTCAAGATAAACACTCGTTGACGCACCACTTCATTGCTCAGCAATAAACCATCCGAGCCCAAGTATTCGCTGATGAGCGTGCTTTTACCTCCAGGTGCAGCACAAAGATCCAAAACGATAGAAGAGGGGTTGAGATATTGTTCCAGAGCCTGCTGGAGAAACATCGAACTTGCTTCCTGCACATAATAACAACCGGCATGGAAAAGCGGGTCTAAAGTGAATTGGGGACGTTCGCTCAGGTAATAACCGTCAATATGCCAAGGTACCTCATCGGTATCGCACGCGAACGTGAGAACATCTAATTTAGTATTGAGCCGAATAGAAGTTACGGGCTCCGTTTCCAGCGCCCGTAATAGTAGCTCAGCCTCATTCCCCATCTGCTGACGCATACTCTCTATGAAATCAACAGGTAACATGTACCGCGGGCGGGACTTGAACCCGCACAGCCATCACTGGCCAAAGGATTTTAAGTCCTTCGTGTCTACCGATTCCACCACCGCGGCTATCAAAATCGGGTACAAAGGTACAACATTTTTCCCATGTATGCAAGAAAAAATGATAGAAACGTTAAATTTTGCACATAAATAGTTAAAAGTGTCAATTTTTACACATAACTCTATAAAAAAAGTAGTATCTTTGCACGCATTTTGTATTTATGGCTAATAAACGTAAGATAATCAATGACCCTGTTTTCGGTTTTCTGTCATTGCCGAACGAGTTGATATACGATGTGCTGCAGCACCCATACGTGCAGCGATTGAACCGTATTCGTCAGTTGGGTCTTTCCTATTTGGTGTATCCGGGTGCGATGCATAGCCGTTTCGGTCATTCGTTGGGAGCAATGCATCTGATGCAAGAGGCTATCAGTTCGTTGCGATTGAAAGGCGTGGAGATAACAGAGCATGAGGCTACTTCGGCGATGATTGCTATTCTGTTGCACGATGTAGGGCACGGACCGTTTTCGCATGTGTTGGAACGCACGCTGGTGGATGGCGTGACGCACGAAGATATATCGCTGCTGATGATGGAACGTATCAATATTGATCTAAACGGACAATTGGATACCGCCATCTCTATCTTCCGCAACGAGTACCCGAAGCATTTCCTGCATCAACTCATCAGCAGTCAGTTGGATGTTGACCGGATGGATTATCTCTGTCGCGACTCCTTTTTTACAGGCGTGCAGGAGGGGCGTGTGGCGAGCGAACGATTACTGAAGATGCTGGATGTGCGCAACGATAAGTTGGTGGTGCAGGTGAAAGGCATCTATTCGGTGGAGAAATTTCTGGTGGCGCGTAGGTTGATGTATTGGCAGGTCTATCTGCATAAGACTTCTGTAGCAGCGGAGCAACATCTGATTAAGATTCTCAGCCGAGCAAAAGAGTTGGCACGTACGACCAAGGACGAACTCTTCTGCTCTCCGGCGTTGCGTTATTTCTTGTACCAACCCGTTTCTTTTGATATGTTTTCGCCTACCAGCGAAGCCTTGGAGCAGTATGCGCTGCTGGATGATAATGATGTACTCTGCGCCATCAAGGCATGGATTGCAGGCGGAGACAAAGTGCTCAGTGTTCTCAGTAAATCGTTCATCAACCGCCAACTTTTCCGCGGCGAATTGCTGAGTGAAGCTCTGAACGAGGAGCAGAAAAAGGCTTTGGATAAAGAGTATGCTGCTAAACTGGGGATTACGGAGAAGGAAGCGGAATATTTGTGGAGCGAGCACGTATCTACCAGTAATACGTATTCGGAGAAGGCTGATTCGATTGATATCTTATATTCGGATGGTACGATCCGCGATATATCTGATGCCAGTGAGATCTTGGATCTCGCGTCACTCACACGCAAACCGATCAAGCGATATTTGTTTAAGTATCGCTTGGACCCGATAAATGGTACATTGTAAATGACTAAATAGTAAATGGCTTGATGGAATTTAGTGCACAACAGATAGCAAACTTGTTAGGCGGCGCCTTATACGGCAATTCAAACGCTAAAGTCAGTGACGTAGCGCCGATAGAACAGGCACAGCCGCACCAACTGGCATTTATTACGGAGGATAAATACCTGCCGTATTTGCAGCAGACCAAAGCAGGGGTGGTGCTTATCACGCGCAGTGTGGTGGAGGGCAAAATTACTTTTCCGGAGGGAGAAGGAAAAGCTGGCGGTGCTGTGATCTTAGTGGAAAACGCCCGTGGTGCTATGGGTCAGTTGTTAGGCATCGTTTCCAAAGCGATGAACCCGCCCAAACAGGGGATAGAGCAACCTTCTTTCGTCAGTGAAGGGGTAGTTGTGCCGCAGGATGCCTATGTGGGAGCTTTTGCCTATATAGGCAAGAACGTCCGTTTGGGGCAGGGCGTGCAGATTTATCCGAACGTCTATATCGGTGATAATGTGACGATTGGCGACCATACTGTGTTGTACGCGGGTGCGAAGGTGTACGCCCATAGCCAAATAGGAGCGTATTGCATCCTCCATGCCGGGGTAGTAGTAGGCTCGGATGGTTTTGGTTTTGAGCCCGATGCACAGGGCGTGAACCAAAAGATTCCGCAGATTGGTAATGTCATCATTGAAGATGATGTGGAGATCGGGGCAAACACCACCCTTGACCGTGCGATGATGGGTTCGACGGTTGTGCGTAAAAATGCGAAGATCGATAACCTTGTGCAGATTGCACATAATGTAGAGATTGGCGAATCCACTTTCCTTTGTGCGCAGGTTGGTATAGCCGGTAGTACGAAGATCGGTGCGCATTGTATCTTAGCCGGACAGGTAGGAGTTGCCGGACATATCGAGATAGCAGATAATTGTGTCTTTGGTGCGCAGACCGGTGTGCCTAACTCCATCCGCAAACCTGGTACGTATATGGGTTATCCGGCGATCGATGCCGGTTTATGGCGTCGCGCTGTCGTTAAATTCAAACAAGCAGCTAAAGAGAAATGAAACAACATACAATAAAAGAAAGTTTTACCCTCCGTTCGGTCGGATTGCATACGGGTTTGTTTGTAACCGCTACTTTCCATCCAGCCAAGGAGAATACGGGTATCTGTCTGCGTCGTGTGGACCTGCCCGGACAACCATGCCATCAAGCCTTGGCGGATTATGTGTCCGGTACGGAGCGCGGTACGGTGTTGGAGCGTGGTAAATGGAAGATCAGCACGGTGGAACATGCGCTCAGCGCGTTATATGCCTTGGGTGTGGATAACTGTATTATCGATGTGGATGCCCCGGAGATGCCTATCTTGGATGGCAGTGCCCGTTTGTTTGTACAGGAGATACAGCGTGTCGGTTTGGTAGAGCAGGATGCGGAGCAGGAGGTTTATGTGGTCAAAGAACCTATCGAGTATATCTCTGAGCACGGACATAGTATGCGTATCGAACCATGTGACCATTATGAGGTGGATGTGACGATCTCTTTTCAGTCTAATATTCTCCGAGAGCAGCATGCTACGCTGACAGACTTGAAGGATTATCCGCAAGATATCTCTTCGGCGCGTACGTTCTGTTTTGTACGTGAGATAGAACCTTTGCTGCGCGTAGGACTGATTAAGGGAGGAGACCTCAAGAACGCGCTCGTGATCTACGAGCAAGAGTTGTCGCAGTCGGGTATGGATTATTTCTGCGACAAATTAGGTCAGCCGCATTTGGATGCTACCAAGTTAGGTTATCTCTCACCGCTGAACTACCCTAACGAACCGGCGCGTCATAAGTTGCTGGATATCATCGGAGACGTGTCGCTTTTGGGACTGCGATTACAAGGGAAAGTGGTGGCGTATAAGCCCGGACATACCTTTAATACGCAGTGTATCCGCCGATTGAGAAACCAAATCTTATCCGAATAAATCGTACATCCTTAAATCGAAAATAATATGATTAGTCCTTTAGCATATGTGAGCCCGAAAGCGCAGATTGGTAAGAACGTGACCATCGATGCGTTTGCATATATTGATGATAATGTGATTATTGGCGACAACTGTCATGTTTTTCCTTCGGCGGTGATCGGTGCCGTTCCGCAGGATTTGAAATACAAAGGAGAAGAGACTTGGACTATTATCGGCGATAACTGTGTGCTCCGTGAGTTTGTCACGATCCATCGCGGTACGGCTAGTAAAGGCAAAACGGTGGTCGGGAATAACAACCTCATCATGGCATACTGCCATGTAGCGCATGATTGTATCCTGCATGATAATATTATCATGTCTAATGTCACCCAGTTGGCAGGCGAGGTGGAGATAGACGATTATGCGGTGATTGGAGGAGGCACTTTGGTTCACCAGTTCACGCATATCGGCGGACACGTCATGATACAGGGAGGCTCGAAGATCAACAAAGATATTCCGCCTTTTGCTATCGTTGCGCGTGACCCTATCGCTTTCTGCGGAATCAACTCCGTGGGTCTCAACCGCCGCGGGTTCACTCCCGACCAGATTCATACGATTCAGGAGGTCTATCGCCTTCTTTATCAGGGAGGTATGAATACTACGCAAGCACTCGATCATATAGAGGCAACGATGCCGGTTAGTCCGGAAAGAGACATGATCATTGATTTTGTGCGGCGTTCTACGAGAGGCATCGTGAGGGCGTAAAATGTGAAAAATGAATATATCTATAATATGGAAACGAATAAATGTGAAAATGAGCAAGAGGCTCGCAGTCTCAATTTTATTGAGCAAATTGTAGAAAAAGACTTGGCAGAGGGAGTGAATAACGGACGTATTCAGACCCGTTTCCCGCCTGAGCCGAACGGATACCTGCATATCGGTCATGTCAAGGCGATATGCATGGATTTCGGTATCGCGGAGAAATACAACGGTGTATGTAACCTGCGTTTTGACGACACCAACCCTGCAAAGGAGGACACGGAGTATGTAGAGACCATCGAGCGTGACATCGCTTGGTTGGGTTTCAAATGGGGACAGATCTATTATGCCTCCGATTATTTCCAGCAGCTCTACGACCTTGCTATCCGATTCATCAAAGAGGGCAAGGCGTATGTAGATGAGCAGACTGCTGAGCAGATTGCTGAGCAGAAAGGAACGCCGACTGAACCCGGTGTGGCTTCGCCGTACCGCGACCGTCCGATTGAGGAGAACTTACGTCTCTTTGAGGCGATGCAGCGCGGTGAGATAGAGGAAGGCAAGATGGTACTGCGCGCCAAGATTGACATGGCGAATCCGAACATGCATTTCCGCGATCCGATTATGTACCGTATCATCACTTCCCATCCGCACCATCGTACGGGTACGAAATGGAAGGTATATCCGATGTATGACTTTGCCCACGGACAGTCCGATTATTTCGAGGGTGTGACCCATTCGATCTGTACGCTCGAGTTTGAGGTGCACCGTCCGCTCTATGACTATTTCTTGGATCAGATAACAGGCGAGAACTTCGCCGGACTCTCGCCTTACGGACCCGACTATCGTCCAAAACAGCGTGAGTTCAACCGCCTCAATATCACCTATACTGTCATGTCGAAGCGTAAGATGTTACAGCTCGTCAAAGAGGGTTTGGTAGCCGGTTGGGACGACCCGCGTATGCCGACTGTATGCGGTCTGCGTCGTCGTGGATACACTCCGCAGGCTATCCGTACGTTCATGGATAAGATCGGGTACACGAAGGTGGAAGGAATGATTGACCAAGGACTGTTGGAGCACGTTATACGTGAGGATCTCAAAGAGACCGCACCGCGTGTATGCGCTATCTTCGATCCGGTTAAATTAGTGATCACCAACTATGAGGGCGAAGGCGAGACTATTATCGCTGAGAACATCGACGGACATGAGGAACTCGGTACGCGTGAGATGAAGTTCGGCAAGGAACTTTGGATCGAACGCGGAGACTTCCTCGAAGAGGCAGATAATAAGTTCTACCGTCTCTCCCCGGGTGGGCGCGAAGTACGTCTCAAAGCGTCGTATATCATCCAAGCTACAGGTTGCGAGAAGGACGAGAACGGAAAGATCACAACCGTCTATGCTACCTACGACCCGAACTCCAAATCGGGCACGGAAGGCGGTAACCGCAAGACTAAAGCTACCATCAACTGGGTGGAGTGCAACTCTGCCGTAGAGGCGGAGGTACGTCTTTATGACCGTCTCTTTGCGGTGGAGAACCCGAGCGCTGAGGAAGGTGATTTCCGCGACCTGCTCAACCCCGACAGCCTCAAAGTGGTGAGCGCTAAGGTAGAAGCATCGTTGGCAAAAGCGCAGCAAGGCGATCATTTCCAGTTACTCAAACAAGGTTACTTTGTGGTGGACGACGATTCTAAACCCGGACATCTTGTCCTCAACCGTACTTGCTCCCTCAAAGATAATTACTTGAAGTAAATAAGTCTAACAGCGGAGCGGTCTGTCATGAGGACGCGTGTTCAAAACAACAAGGAGCAGATCTTCTGTGAATGGCGTCGCCGTTGGGTTCGTTTGACACCCGAAGAGTGGATCCGCCAGCAGTTATTACACCGCATGGTGAGTGAAGGGGGGTATCCCGCTTCGCTCATCGCGGTAGAGGTGCCTCTGGAAAAATTGTCAATTGTCAATTGTCAATTCTCAATTAACCAACGTTGCGATGCGGTCGTGTACGATAAGGAGATGCACCCCTTGATGCTCATCGAATGTAAGGCAGAGACAGTCCCCTTGACACAAAAGACCTTAGATCAGGCTATCACGTATAACCGAAAACTCAATGTACCATATCTGTTGCTCTCTAACGGGGCACAGACGATTTGTATAGATGGAAACAATAATTACTCTTCAGGATTCCCTCGATACGCCGACCTTTTACGGCGTGAATAACTGCAATATCCTTTGTCTCAAGAACCAACACCCGGACGTACGCGTTGTAGCGAGAGGGTATCAGGTGAAGGTGACGGGTGGAGAAACGGCGGTGTCGCAGTTTGAGAAATCACTGCGGCTCTGCGAGCAGTTCTGCATACGCAATAACCGTCTTACCGAGCAGGATGTGCTCCTACTCTTGCATGGCGACAAGCCTCATGAGCAGGCTACTGATAATCTCATCCTTCATGGCGTGAACGGCAAATCTATTTATGCCCGTTCGGTCAACCAACAGGCACTCGTTCGGGCATACGAAGAGAATGACCTGCTCTTTGCGGTCGGTCCGGCAGGTAGCGGTAAGACTTATACGGCGATATCTCTTGCTGTAAGGGCATTGAAGAATAAAGAGGTACGTCGTATCATCCTCTCCCGTCCGGCGGTGGAGGCCGGCGAGAAATTAGGCTTTCTGCCCGGAGACATGAAGGAGAAGATCGATCCGTATCTGCAACCTCTTTACGATGCGTTGCAGGACATGATCCCTGCGGCTAAGTTGGCAGAATACATGGAGAAAGGCACTATTCAGATTGCGCCGTTGGCTTTCATGCGTGGACGGACACTCTCCGATGCCGTGGTGATCTTGGATGAGGCGCAGAACACAACGGCGCTCCAACTGAAGATGTTCCTTACCCGTCTGGGACTTGGCGGAAAGATGATTGTTACCGGTGACTTGACCCAGATCGATTTGCCCCCTTCCCAGCAATCCGGATTACGCGATGCGATGGAGCGATTCCATAATATAAAAGGTATAAGAATCATCGAATTCAACGAGAAAGATATCGTCCGTCATCCGCTGGTGAAGAAGATCGTGGCGGCATATAAATAGGTTTGCTAAAGCAAACGTTAAATCGTTAAAATGGTCACTTTGTGACGTTAAATTGTTAATAGCATGAAATCACACAATCAATTGGTACTGGGTACTTTGAGTCTTTGTACATTCCTTTTGTTTCTTTTTCCGCTGTCTGTAGCAGGAGGTGTGACGACTTATACGTTTACTTCGTTGAAATGGGCAAGTAGAGTGGGAGCAAATGCCTGTGACGGAAAGACGGACGGCTGGGTTTGTGATAAAGAGGCGACTGAGTATGCCGCCGGACGAAATGCCGCGGACGGGAGACTTTATTCGTGCGGCGTGGGTGTCAAAACAGGTACCAGCGGAGCAGGGTGTACGTCTGTCTTGGCTTTTGAAGAGGTACGACGCGTGACGGTCAATTTCTGTCAGAACAGCAGTAGGGGACGCGGAGTGATCTACGTGCAGGTAGGTGAAAACGGACCGGATAGTATCGTTGTGACCAAACCGGCGAGCAGTGGAGAAGGTGTATATAACCGCGATTCCATCGTAACTTTTGCGACTCCGCAGAGTGGTAAAATCAAGTTATGGGTTAAGTGTACCGAGAACGCTATTTATATCAACTCTGTCACTATCCGTTCGGGCGCAGGAGGTAGCACTGTCTTCACGATGGATACTTATCAGTTGGTGACGGATGTGGCGCAGTTAGAGGACTCCGACCAAGTGATCTTCGGTGTCTATAAAGAGGGTGTGAACTATATAATGGGTTATTTTGACGAGTACGAGAGTGTCAATAATATACATGCTATCAAGGCGCACTATTCGTCTGACCGTATGCACGTGGAGGCAGATGAAAGAGCGATCTATACCCTACATATCGCCGATTTCAACGGAGAAAAATCGTATATCTTCCAAGACGAGTTACGATACGAAGAAGCTTATTTGGTGGCGTCGGGAGGACGCACCAAGAACCGTTTGGCGCTTTGGACGGATGTAGTCAGCGAGCAGACTTACGGGAACTACGGTTATTGGGATATAAGGATTGAAAATGGAGGCGAGGCGGTGATTACCAACAAGGGTAACAGTCTGGCGAAGATTATTCAGTATAACGCCTCGAATAATCCTACGCTTTTTGCTTGTTACGCAGAGCGTTCGCAGACTCCGGTTTGTCTCTATCGCCGTGTGGAAGCTATCGGAGATGTAGCGGCTATTATAGCGCCGATGGTAAACTTCGGAATAACGACCGAGACTTCCGGAGCGAAGACTATTGAGATCAATGCAAATCTTTTGTCTGAGGATATTCAAGTGACTCATACCAATACGCAATTCTTCTCGCTTTCATCGGATATTTTAGATCGTGACGGAGACGTATTGACGATTACGTATAATGTCATTCAAGCGGGTCATTATACGGATACTTTGTTGTTTACGTCCGGCGATGTACAAACGTCGGTTTTGGTTCTGCTGCATCTGGAACGTAAGAAAAACGTGAGCGAGGCAGTTGAGTCGGCAGACTACGCGATGACTTATCTGAACGATGTAGTGGTTACCAAGAAATATGACAACTATATCTATGTACGCGATGAAACCGGCAGTATGTTGCTATTTGACCGCGGGGACGGCGTGACAGGTAAACGGTACGGTGCGGATGTGAAAGCCGGTGATCCTTTGTCCGGTGTGGTCGGACGGTTTATGAATTATTTCGGAGTACCTGAACTGTCTCCGACAGAGCCTTTCCGGATAGGAATGAATGAGGAGGTTTTGCCGGAAAAAGCACCAGAAAGTATCGATTCCATCGATGTTTGTCGCTATTTAGTGCTGGATAGTACGGTAGTGAACGGATGGACCGAATTGAGTTATAAAGGAAAGAAGTACGCCGTAGAGAATAAGTTCCGGTTATCGTCTTTCGTTCAAGATGTTCCGACGCGTACGTATGTTATTGTCAGTTATGATTATGACGTCGTGACGCTGTATATCATCCGTCAGGAACGCTATGCGCCTCAAGGTATCGGACAGGTGGAGGATGAAAGAGAAAACCGCCTCGTGGTACGAGACGGTGTGGTGGTAGTGCAGACCGAAGAAGGGTGCTATACCTTACAGGGCGAAAAGATATTCTAAGGCTTCGTTTGCTTCGTCGGTCGTGATTACTTGATTGGTGCGAGGCGAACCTATTTCTTGTAAGAGCGTGCAGTTGATCTCAGCGGTACGCTCGTTCTTTTTATCCTGCTGCATAAGCGAGATAAGCGCCTCGCGGTCTGAACAGTTACATTGCGGACGACCGTAATAATGGAGCATGAGTTGCGTCAGTTGTTGGAGGGGTTCTTTGGGGCAGCCGAGTTTTACTACGCTCAGGTACAACTCCGCAATCATGCCGTAGAGGACGGCGTAGCCGTGAAGCCATTTACCATTTGACCATTGACCATTTACCATTTGGATTTCTTCCAACGCGTGCCCGAAGGTGTGCCCGAAATTAAGCACTTTGCGCAAACCGGACTCTTTCGGATCTGCCGCCACAATCTCCTCTTTGACGGCAACGCATTGCTCGATTAGGGGTGTCAGTGTATCCAGCGGCAACGTGTCCAGATCATAACCCAACAATGCCTCCCACAAGGCTTCCTTTTCTCCCTCCCTCTTCTTTACTAGTCCTGTTTTGAGCATTTCAGCGAAGCCCGAAAGGAACTGTTCTGCAGGAAGGGTCTTGAGCCAAGTAGGACAGATGAGTGTCTCTACGGGCGGATAGAAAGCCCCGATACTGTTCTTCAGTCCGTGGTAGTTAACGCCCGTTTTACCTCCGGACGAGGCGTCCACCATAGCAAGAAGGGTGGTAGGAATATTGATGTAATCGATACCCCGTTTGTAGGTCGAGGCAGCAAAACCTGCCAAGTCTGTCAGTACTCCTCCGCCGATGGCAATGAGCAGTCCGTGGCGCGTCATCTCCTGCGCAAAGAGAAAATCCCAGATGACCTGTACCGTCTCTATGGATTTAGTCTGCTCGGAGGTGCGGAGTACTAACTCTTTCACTCCTTCAATCCTTAACTCCTTCACTCCTTCATCGCGTACGATGCAGACCTGTTGGTGGTCCGTGAGAAAGGGTGTCAAGGCGCTATGTAGATCATTGCAAATCATCGATATAGATATTTTGGTCGGTTATCAAAGCCCATCGGTTGCCCGGGATACGGGTATAGACGAGCGGCTTCTCGTTGGTGGCGTGCGTCACTACGCGGAGGGCTTCCATGTCGCGGTTGAGCAGCAGTACACGGGTGCCTTCCTCATCGCTGATGACGCAGCGGAATCCGTTCTCGTCAGGCAGCAGGCAATGAACTTGTTCTCCGGCATAGGCATTGTAACGGATTGTCTCGCCGCTGACAGGATGGATATAATTAGGAGACTGCATTACGCGGAGGGGTTGTGCCATCCGGATGAGGTGCTCTTTGATTAGCGTCAGGGCACTATCGGGCGTCTCGTTATAGACGGACGATGCTATCTGCAGCAGAGGTTGGAGTTCGCGGATGGACTGCGGATCGGTGCTCTGTGCCAGTAAGCGCTCCGCAGCGGCATGGCGGATGGATTGTTGCATGAAGAGAATAGAATCGATACGCGGTGAACGAAGTTCCAGACGGTTGCATCGTCCGCTTAGGGAGGCGTCGAAATATCCTGAAATAGGTTCACCCTGCGCATAGAGTGCCGTCTGGCGGCATAATTGTGCGTACTCGCGGTCGATGTCTGCGTATAAGCGCTCATAGACTTCGGTCTGTTCGTTCAGGAAACGGCTCACCCATTGGCTGTAGTCCCAAAGGGCGACGTTGTTCTGCAAGAAATCCGTGTGCGTCAGCCCGTCCAGACGGTACAGGGCGATCTCTTCTTTGCGGAAGACAGGTTCGTATCCGGGAATGGGTTGCAGCGACAGGGCTTGTTTGAAAGTGCGGATGTCTATCTCCAGCGTGTCCGCTTCGCGTTGCAGAGCGATCAACATGTCCCGTTCGGAGGGTTGGAGTTGCAGATGGGCTGTTTTCTCCCGCGTGTAGGCTTCGAGGAAAGTGCTGAAGAGCGTCAGACAGCGGTTGTAGCGGTCGGACATGCGGTTGAAAGTATGATAGATGGAGTCGCAGGCTATCTGTTGGCGTTCCACCTCTTTGAGTCGCGGACGAACATAGGCTTCCAAGGTGGCATAATCGATTTTTTTCTGACCGTCTGCTATCTCGGAGTACTGCCATCCGGGCAGTTTCTGGTCCTTGGCAAAATGGAGACAGTTACCGTAGAACAGGCGGGATTGATAGAGGAGCGTGCTCAGTTCGGTGTAATGGTGCAGCGGATCGCGGGTAGGCAGCAGGCTGTAACAATGGTTGCCTAACTCGTAATAGACGGCTGCTAATTCGGGTTTCCAGTACTGGTAGTCCATCAGTTCGTAGATGGCTTCGTAAGGGCTGAGCGATTTGGTTCGCTCCAGTACCACGCTGTATTTCTCCTGTGCCTGCGCGCATACACTCACGCATGCAATCAATAATATGAATATCTTTCGCATAATTGTCAATTATCAAGATTTTCGCTTGTCGAAAATAATCGTTCGAGCAAAGCGAGATAAGAATTCTCAATTATCAATCACCCTCATTTCCACTCTTCGGTTGATGGCGCGGTTCTCTTCGCTGTCGTTGGCTACTAAGGGTTTACGCTTTCCGTAGCCTACGGATTCGATCCGTTCGATGGCGATACCGCGCTGTTTGAGCCATGACTGAACGGCTTGTCCGCGGAGGGTGGAGAGTTTGTCGTTGTATCGGTCGGAGCCCTGATCGTCCGTGTGTGCGGATAGTTCGATACGCAGCGTGGGGTTGATGAACATCAGTTGTGCGAGAGCTTCCAAAGCGTCGTTGGAACTCTCGGTCAACTCGTAAGAGTCGTATTCGAATTGGATATTCCGCAGTTGAAGGACCATTCCTTTCTCGATGGGCAGGAGGCGGATACGGATAGTGGCTTGTTGGGTGGAGGTGCCTGTATTGAGGACGGTGTCATAGAAGAGATAGCCCGGTGCGGAGACCTGCAGCGCTACCTCCTGTCCGATTCGTAAGGTCGTGTCGGCGGCGGTAGGTTGACCGTTCAGGCGCAGCCTTGCGTCCTCCACCAACTCTTCGGTCTGGGCGTTCGTCACGATGAAGAGGTGCCGGCTCTTGAGAGGGTGTAAGGGGATGTCCAGTTCGGTCTCGGTGAAGACGGTCGGTCGTTTGGTGTTAATGACCAAGGTGGTGTCTTCGTAGCCTTTCTGCTCAATAGGCAGGGAGTGCAGTTGACCTAAGGGGAGTACTTGACGCGTGCTGTACACCGTTTGTTGGGTCTCGGCGTCGTAGCCGTTCAGACGCAGCGATAGTTGGTTATCGAGGACGATCGTTGCTACGCTCCGCTCTTCACGTGCCGGCAAGGAGTCGGTGCGAATATCGAGGTATTGGTAGGAATAGCCGGGAGCGGTGATCGCCAAGCGGTAATGTCTGTCTTTGCCGAGCGCGACGCGCCAATGTCCGCTCATGGGATGAACCAACGCCTCTTGCTCCAGTTGTCCGGTCATGGCGTCATAGACCATCACTAAGCCGGTAGTCAGGGGACGGCGTCCTTTCGTCATAACTACATTGCCGCTGAGGGCTAAGATGGGATTGGGTTGGGGCGTCTCCGTGTATGCGGAAGGCAGGGTCCAGTTATGACTGTCCATCATGGAGGCTACCATCGGTGTGGCGGTTTTCTCGTGCCGTTTGCCTTCCGTGCGGCGCACGAAGAGCAAGGTACTGTTATCTTCCAAGAGCTGCGGCTCCGAGTCGTCGGTGCTGCTAATGATGATCGGCGCCGGTTCGGTCCATGTGCCGTTCTTCTGCCAAGCACGGTAGATCTGTTGTTTCTCGCGGCTGTTTTTCTCGTTCGGGTTAGCAGCGGTGCGGTGCACATAAAAGAGCATTTGTTCGTTGCTGCTGATAGAAGGCCACCACTCGTCTTCGTCTGTGCTGATGGTCTCCAGCCGCTCCGGTTCGCTCCATCGCCAACCTTCTGCGCGCACTACATACAGATCATAACTGCTCGCTCCCGGTGCCTGAGCCGAGAAATAGATGCTCAGCGAATCCCATGACATCACCGAGTGCTGTATCTGCCATCCCTTCGTCTCCAATACCCTCACTTGCGGTAACTTGACCTGCGCCATCAGACTGACGCTTGTTACCGCCAAAAATAGTAATCCGATTATTCGTCTCATAGACTGATCAATTTTGCGCTGCAAAATTACTGCTTTTTTTTGATATGTGCAAGAAAAAGAAGATTTTTCTTAATTTATTTGCATATATCAACAGTAGTGTCACCGCCCAATCCGCCAATTTTGGAGGATACAAAAGGCGGAAAAAGCAAAAAAACTAAGTTTTTGTTATAAAAGCAAGTACGAAAATTTGCATATATCAAAAATTTTGTGTACCTTTGTCGTCGAATTAGTAATCAAGTAAAAAAGTGCCGCAATATGAAAGCCAAATGGACCAGTATAATAGATGATTTGCAAGGAAATATAGACAGCAGACATTATGCAAGACATATACCCGGTAACGGAGAATGGGCGGCAGTGTGTTTGAAGCCGGAGTTAAGCAAAAAGACGAAGCAAAAGAAAGCTGCTCATCCGACATGCAAGAGTTTTGCGGATTATATAACTGCCAGCAAAGCTGTTCTTAATGATCCGGAGCGTCGTGCGGCGTGGCAAGCCAAGTATGATGAGGCCAAACGCAAGGCGAGACGGCGTAATAAGCCTATTCAGGGGCGGTTGTGCGACTACGTGCGGCACGAGGTGAGTGAGGCGTTGAAAGCAGGCAGAACGATAGAGCCGTAAGAAGACCGAAGGATAGTGATCCGAGGGTTGATAGATAAGCGAGAGGGTGCTCAGGATGGTTTCAGCAACCATTGAGCACCCTTTCAGCATCCATTGAGCACCCATTGCGAGAAGGGTGCAAACCCGATGCAAGGAGGCAATGGAGAAGGGAGAAGGGAGAAGGGAGAAGGGAGAAGGGAGAAGGGAGAACCGCTCGCGGAACTCGCGGTCACAGGACACCGTGGACGATTGTTTATTCGGCAACGGAGGTGCCGAACACAGGACATCGTGGGCAGAGGTCGGCAGAGCCGATAGCCCGAATTCTTATCTCGCGGTGCTCTAACGATTATTTCAATTCGGGCGTTGGAGTGACGGTGACAAGAATGCCATTCGTATCGTTCATGTAAGCGGAGATACCTATCTGAAGGCACTCTTCCAAGATCCGGCTCACCCGATTACAGAAGGAATTGAGAACGTGGATACAAAAGGCGAAAAATGCAGGTAATTTTATAATTAGTAACAATTTTATTACTAATTTATTTGTTATACGCATTTGTTGGTATAATATTTACCAATAATCTATAATCTTTATGTAAAAATTGGCGAAAAATGCAGAAAAATGGCATACACTATTGTGTATGTCAATTTTTTTTTGTATCTTTGCAGCCGATTTGTATGCGCGAGTGTGGCACGCGCGTGTATATGCGATAAATTAAATAACGAATATAATAACATCAAAAATAAAATGGAAGAAGTAAACGAGAAGTATGATGGCTCGAGTATTCAAGTGCTCGAGGGATTAGAGGCGGTGCGTAAGCGGCCTGCGATGTACATCGGCGATATTTCGCTGAAGGGTCTGCACCACTTAGTTTATGAAGTAGTGGACAACTCGATTGATGAGGCACTCGCCGGTTTCTGCGACGAGATCGCTGTACACATCAACGAGGATAACTCTATCACCGTTCAGGATAACGGACGTGGTATCCCGGTGGACATGCACCCGAAGGAGCACAAGAGTGCGCTGGAGGTCGTAATGACCGTTCTCCATGCCGGTGGTAAGTTCAACAAGGACAGTTACAAAGTGTCCGGCGGTCTGCACGGTGTAGGTGTGAGTTGTGTGAACGCACTCTCGACAAAGATGCACGTGGAGGTTTATCGCGATGGACAGATCCACTGTCAGGACTACGCAAAGGGTAAGCCGTTGGCACCGGTGCATGTGATCAGCGAGGCGGAGGCAACAGGTAACTGGGAACAACGCAAGACCGGTACGTTCGTGCAGTTCTGGCCCGATGATACGATCTTCACGGAGACCGTTTATCACTGGGAGATCCTCGCCAACCGAATGCGTGAGTTGGCATTCTTGAACGCAGGAATCAAGATCATCCTCAAAGATAAGAGGAAGCCCCACCCGACCTCCCCTGAAGGAGAGGAGCTGAAAGAGCGCAAAGAGGTGTTCTACTCGGAGAAGGGTCTGAGCGAGTTCGTGCGGTATATCGACGGTACCCGTACACCGCTCATCAGCGAGGTGATCCATCTCAATACGGATAAGTACGGTACGCCGGTGGAGGTAGCGATGATCTACAACACCGATTTCAACGAGAACGTACACTCGTATGTGAACAACATCAATACCATCGAGGGTGGTACGCACGTGGCAGGTTTCCGCGCTGCGTTGACACGTGTGATGAAGAAATATGCCGAGGACAGCAAGATGCTGGAGAAGGCGAAACTGAAAGATAAAGACGGTAACTCAACCATCGATCCGAACGATTTCCGTGAAGGTCTGACGGCGGTTATCTCCGTCAAGGTGGCAGAGCCGCAGTTCGAGGGTCAGACGAAGACCAAACTCGGTAACTCGGAGGTAGCAGGCATGGTTTCTTCGGCTGTAGCCGAGGCACTTCAGAACTACCTTGAGGAACACCCGGATGACGCCAAGAAGATCGTAGAGAAAGTGATCCTTGCCGCTCAGGCTCGTATCGCGGCTCGTAACGCACGTCAGAGTGTGCTGCGTAAGTCGCCGTTGAGTGGCGGTGGTCTGCCCGGTAAGTTGGCAGACTGTGTGAGCAAGGATGCGGCTGAGTGTGAGCTCTTCCTCGTCGAGGGAGATTCTGCAGGCGGTACCGCCAAGACCGGACGTGACCGTGTGCACCAAGCTATTCTGCCGTTGAGAGGTAAGATCCTGAACGTGGAGAAAGCAATGGAGCATAAGGTGTTCGAATCCGAAGAGGTACGGAATATCTTTACGGCCCTCGGTATCACCTTCGGTACCGAAGAGGACCCGAAAGCGCTCAACCTCTCGAAGATCCGCTACCACAAAGTGATCATCATGGCCGATGCCGATGTCGATGGTGCACATATTGCTACGCTGATCATGACCCTGTTCTTCCGTCATATGAAAGAGGTCATCGAGCAAGGACACCTCTATATCGCTTGTGCACCGCTCTATAAGTGCTCGAAAGGTAACTACAGCGAGTACTGCTGGAACGATCAACAGCGTTTTGACTTCATCCAGAAATACGGAGCAGGTGACGAGAAAGCGATCAAGACGCAGCGTTACAAAGGTCTGGGTGAGATGAGCGATGAGCAGCTATGGGAGACCACTATGGATCCGGCTCGTCGTATGCTCAAACAGGTAACTATCGAGAACGCTGCCGAAGCGGATCGTATCATCGCGATGTTGATGGGCGACGATGTCGCGCCTCGTAGAGAATTCATCGAGGAGAATGCGACGTACGCCAACATCGATGCTTAGGGATTTTGGTTTTCTCTTGGCATCTTTGGCTTTTCGGTTCGGTCATTATGGACCCCATAACTCCCTCACCGGAAAAACCTAATCTGCTCAAGACAAATTCCAAAATCGGAGAAATGATACGACTCTGAATTGGACTCCGGAAAATCGGAGAAATGCTTAGAAAGATTTAATTCGTAATTCGTAATTCGTAATTAATGAAGATTGCAGTATATTGTAGTGCGAAGGATGCTATTCCTGAGGAGTATTTGGCTCTGGGAGACGCATTGGGTACATGGCTCGGAGAGAACGGGCATGTGTTGGTCTATGGCGGAGCGACAGGCGGATTGATGTCCCGCGTGAGTGACGCTGCTAAGTCGGCAGGCGGATACGTGATAGGAGTGATTCCTCCTCGGATCGTAGCCTGCGGACGTAAAGCGGACAACTGCGATGAGTTATACCGTGTGCGTTGTATGTCCGAACGCAAACAAGCGATGCGAGACATAGCGGATGTGATCGTTTGTCTGCCGGGCAGTTACGGCACGCTGGACGAAATGATGGACGCTACCTCATCTGCGATCGTAGGCGAGCACCATAAACCGACGTATGTGCTGAACTACAAAGGTTTCTACGAGCCCCTCAAACAGCAGATAGAGTTAATGCGGACTCTTCATTTCATTCCCGAACAAGAGGCCTACAAGCCCGTCTTCGTCAATTCACTCGAAGAACTGTTTGAGAAAATTGAAAAGTGAAAATATTTAAAATACATATCCTATGAACTGGTTTAAAAAACTGTTTGGACTAATCCAACCCCAAAAAGAAAAAGAGCTTCGTCACATGGCGGACAGTGAACTGGTTGAACGTTATCGCGAAGTAGAGAATTCTCCTGAGCTCAAAGAGTATCTGGAGCTGGACAGAATCGTCGAGAGCGAGGAGTTCGTGCAGAAGAAATATAACTGGATGAACACCGATTATCGTATGACCCCGACTCACGAGACAGCAGCCCGTTACAAAGAATTGCTGAATAACAGAGATTTGCAGTCGTTCTTGGAGATCGAGGGTAGTAAGCGTTTGAAAGAGTTCTTGAATTTCAAGGCCTCGCCTGATTATGCGAAATTGCAGGACAGCAAGGCGGTGGACGAATCGGCGGTGTTACAGCGTATGTACAATTTCGAGCACTCGGATGAGTATAAGTTGTATGAGTTGTTCGTCAACAGCGGTCTTCCGGAGGAGTTCAAGGCGTTGATGGCTAAGATGGCTACGCCTGAGTTCAAGAAAGATTATGCTTTCTGGAGTAACCCGAACCGTTGGAAAACAACGAATGAGTACCAGCAGGAAGTGCGATACAAACAGTTATCCAAACGCGCGGATATCCAGTTCTACCTCAAGCAGGATCCGGCGGAGATAGCTCTTCTGGAGAAGAAAGTGAATGCTAAAAACAAGTAATCAATAAAAATATAAATAGGCATTTTATGAATCTATTTGCAGCCAGATTAACCGGCAAAATGCTCTCTACGGAAGCATTTGAGAAAGCTATCCAAGACATGCAAGCACGTGTCAAGAGATGGCGCGAAATTGAGAAATCACCTGAACTGGCAGAGTATCAGGAACTGAAAAAGAAGGTGGAAAGTTCGGACTTCCAAGAACGCAAGAACGAACTGGCTAACCGTAAGTACAAAGATACCGACGAAGGCAAGAAAATGAGTGCTTTCGAGAAACTGAACTCCTCGCTGCGCATGAAGGGTTATCAGTACGCGTTGGAGAGTGAGACTTTCCAAGCGTTCCTGAAATACCGTGACAGCGATGCGTTCCAGAACAAAGAGGATAACTCGATCACCGCTTCCGAGCGGCGTATGTACAACATGATCTTCCGCTCGGCGTTCTATAAGAACTATCAGAAAGTGCTCAATTCGCCTGAGTTGCAACAACTGACGGAGTTGCAAAAAGAGATCCAGACTGAGGATTTCCAGAAACGTAATGCCTTCTGGGCAGACAGTAAGCGTTGGGAGCACTCGGAGGAATATAAGATCGAGCAGCGCTATCTGGAGTTGGCTAAGTCGGAGGATATCAAGTTCTATTTCGAGTCCCGCGAGGAGAAGATCGACTGGGCTGAACTCTTCCGTCCGGCTTTTGAGGACAACATGATTTCCAACAAGAACTGGAAAGCGGGTTACGGTTATGCGAACCCGGCGATGAAAGATGGTCATTCGCGTACCAACGAGCAGCAGGCATACAACAACGGTAAGAACACGTTCTTCGCGGAGGGACGTATGGACATCGAGACCCGTCATGAGAGCAAGAAAGCAGTGGCTTGGGATGAGAAGAAAGGTTTCACGGAGCATGTGTTCGAATATACCTCCGATGTGATGAACACCAAGGAGGCTTTCTCGCAGGAGGCAGGAATGTTCATGGCGAAGGTGCGTTCGCAAGGTTCGGGTCACCATTTCTTCGGTCTCTCAACCGGCAAACCCGGTGCGCCGATGGTAGCGCTCTATCACTATAACGGCGATGTACACCAGATGGGGCTCATTGATGGTGATCGTACCCGGATGGGTGACCTGACCGGTGTGCTGCGCTCGATGTACCATGTGTACACGTTCCGTTGGACCAAAAACGAGATCGTTTGGTACGTCAATAACTTAGAGATACTTCGTCTGCGTAACAGTCTGCCCAAAGAGGCAATGTTCCTCTTGGCACAATCGTTCCTGCCGGGCAAAGAGAAAGGCGGCGAAGGAAAACTGAAAGTGCAGTGGGCTCGCGTCTATAGGGCAGTGGACTAATTCGTAATCCGTAATTTAAACTATGTTTCTGATTGCAGGGCCTTGTGCCATTGAAAATAGAGAAATCGTCTTGAGGACGGCAGAGACCTTGAACAGTCTTTGCTATGAGTTAGGCGTGACGCTCTATTTCAAGTCGTCTTTTGACAAGGCGAACCGCACCTCTGCCTCGGCGCGCGGCGTCGGGATGGACGAGGGGCTGAAGATCCTGCAAGAGGTGAAGTCCGCTTATTCGCTGCCGATCCTGACGGACGTGCATGAGTCATGGCAGTGTGCACCGGTAGCTGAAGTGGCGGACGTGTTGCAGATTCCTGCTTTTCTCAGTCGCCAGACCGACCTGCTGCAAGCTGCGGCTAAGACCGGACGGATAGTGAACGTGAAGAAAGGTCAGTTCATGGCGCCTTGGGACATGAAAGGAGCGATCGAAAAGATTGAACAAGAGGCTCCTATGGCTGCCCGTGACGGTCGGATATGGCTGACCGAACGCGGTTCTTCTTTCGGATACGGACGGCTGATTGTCGATATGACCAGCCTCGTGGAGATGAAACGTTTCGGGTGTCCCGTCGTTTTTGATGCCACCCACTCGGTGCAGCAACCTTCTTCGCAAGCCGGAATAACAGGAGGAAACAGGGCGATGGTGCCTGCCCTCATGCGTGCCGCTACGGCTGTAGGTATTGATGGTCTTTTCATCGAGACCCATCCCGATCCCGAACAGGCTATCTCGGACGCCGCTAACCAAGTACCCCTCTCGCAGATGAGAGCATTGCTCGAACAGGCGCTGAGGATAGACGAACTTGTCAAATAGCAAAACCATATACCAACATGGAAGAAAAGATCACTATTTTTTGCAAGAACACCGGTTCGTACCATGAGATCCCTCGTGGTATATCGCTAATTCAACTCAAAGACCTGTTGGGCTTGCAGTTGAAGTACCCGATCATCGCCGCGCATGTGAACTACAAGGTGGAGAACCTCGATTTCCTGCTCTATAAACCCAAAGATATAGAGTTTCTGGATGCCTCATCGCCCTCTGGTATGCGTGCTTATGTGCGGACACTGGGTATGGTGTTGGCTTGCGCGGTGAATGAGTTATACCCGGAGATGGACCTGCGTGTGGAGCACCCCATCAGCAAAGGCTATTACTGCACTCTTCAATGGCATCTAAACAAAGAGGTCACTCCCGGAGAGGAGAAAGAACCGCCGCTACTGACACCCGAGATGGTGAAGGCTATCAAGGAGAGGATGGAGGTCATCATTGCAGAAAACAGACCGATCATTGAGGAGGAAAAACAGACCAAGGTGGTGATCAAGATGTTCGCCGAGCGGTATAATAACGAGTCCTCTATCTTCGAAGCACTCGGAAACCCTTACTGCCGCTATTTTAGGATGGGTGATTTCGTGGACTATTATACGAATGTACTTCTGCCCAGTTCGGGTTATATCAATGTTTATGACGTGATTCCTTTCAAGGATGGTTTATTGCTTCGGATCCCGAACCGCTCGAACCCTACCGTGCTCGAGGATGAGGTGTCGCAAGACAAGATGTTCTCTATCTTCCAAGAGTATAACCGATGGAACAAACTGCTGAGAATCAATAATGTGAGCGATTTTAATGTGGCTTGCAAACTCAATAAATCATTTGAGTTGATCAAGTTAGCTGAGGCGCTGCACGAGAAAAAGATTGCTCAGATAGCGGATTCTATCGCTGCCAAACGCCCGAAGATTGTCTTTATCTCCGGTGCGTCATCGTCGGGAAAGACGACGTTCTCCAAACGTCTTCAGATACAACTGTTGGTAGATGGTATCAAACCCGAGGTGCTCTCGATGGATGATTATTTTGTGAATCGTGTAGATACCCCGAGGGATGAAAACGGCGAATATGATTTTGAGAACGTCAATGCGGTGGATCTGCCTTTCTTCCGTGAGCAGATGAAAGACCTGATGGAGGGGAAAGAGGTCAATCTGCCGACTTATGACTTCACCAAAGGTGAGCGTGTCTTCAAGGGGAATAAACTCAAACTGCAGAAAGACAGCGTGCTCGTTATTGAGGGGTTGCATGCGTTGAACCCTTGCATCCTGCCGGATGTGGATAAGAGTCTGACCTATAAGATCTATGTCTCCACCCTTACGACAATCAATATAGATAACCATAACTGGATCCCGACGACCGATATCCGTCTGCTCCGCCGAATCGTGCGCGATTATAAGTATCGCGGGTTCTCGGCACGAGAGACGATTGCTCGTTGTCCCTCCGTCATCCGAGGCGAGCAGAAATGGGTCTATCCGTTCCAAGAAGAAGCGGATGTGATGTTTAACTCGGCGCTGATCTTCGAGTTTGCGGTGCTCAAACGCCATGCTGAACCGATCCTGTCGGAGGTGCCTAAGTTCTGTCAGGAATATACGGAAGCACACCGGTTGTTGAAGTTCTTGCAGTATTTCGTGCCCATCCCAGAGCGTGAGATTCCGCCAACATCCTTCCTCCGCGAGTTCGTCGGTGGTTCGTCGTTCAGATACTAATGGCACGAGAATTGATAATTGATAATTGACAATTGAGAATTATGAGAGTTTGGAGTGTCATATTGATGGCTTTTGCAGCCCTGAGTGTTTGGGCGGATGATTCGATAGAGGTAGTGGCGCCGCGCCCTAACCTGTTGGAGTCGATGCCCGGTGTGGAAGTGATCCAAGATGCGCAGATGGATGCGCTCATGGAGGCGGCTATGAGTGGTAAGGAAGAATGGATAGAGGTAGATGGTTATCGTGTGCAGGTCTATTCCTCCAACCGCCAGCAGACCGCAAAAGCGGAGGCACTAGAACTGGAGAGCCGGCTGAAAGAGAAAGTGAGCCAGACCATTTATGTGCAGTACCTTCCGCCGTTCTGGAAAGTGCGTCTGGGAGATTTCCGCGAGTATGAGGAAGCGAAGGAATATAAGAAAGAAGTAGTGCAAATTTTCCCGGATTTATTAGGAGATACTTATATCGTACGGGATAAAATCAAAGTGTTGAAATGAATCTACAGGAGTTTCATAGTAACCCCGAGGTGACGGCTGCTATCGAGAAAGCCGTGGAGTCCACCTTGCAGCAGATAGGTGAAGATCCGAAGCGTGAAGGACTGCTCAAGACCCCTCATAGGGTTGGAGAAGCTATTCAGTTTTTGACCAAAGGCTATAAAGAGGATCCCGAAGCTATTCTTCGTTCCGCGCTTTTTGAGGAGGATTACCGTCAGATGGTGGTAGTCAAAGATATTGATTTCTACTCCCTTTGCGAGCATCATATGCTGCCTTTCTTCGGGAAAGTACATGTGGCATATATCCCGAACGGACGTATCACAGGGCTCAGTAAGATTGCCCGCGTGGTGGATGTCTTCGCCCGTCGGCTGCAAGTGCAGGAACGGCTCACAACCCAGATTAAGGATTGTATTCAGAACACGCTCAATCCGTTAGGTGTGATGGTCGTCATCGAGGCAGAGCATCTTTGTATGCAGATGAGAGGCGTGCAGAAACAGCACGCGATGACCGTGACCTCCGATTTCACCGGGGTCTTCCAGCAAGCCAAGACCCGCGAAGAGTTCATGAAACTGATTAAAGGCTAATACTCCAAAGCGATACATTCTCCTTCTGCCGTGAGCGCAAAGAGCGTGTCTAAGGGGCAATAACTGCTTGAGAATATACTGCGGGTGCGCATCGTTGCGTTGCCCGCAGTATCGTTTGTATATCTTAGACCTGCTGCGTCTATCATCGAGTGGAATACTACGGACGAGTTGTCACGGCTGTTGACGTGAGCATGTAGCGCCGCTACTTTCTCCGGATATAGCGCTTCATAGGCATCGCTATACCAAACAATGAGCGGAACATGATACAGCCATTTGCTGGCACTATAGTTGCCATGCAAAATCAGTTCTTGCTCATTATCATAAAGGTTCTCTCCATGATCAGATATATAAAGAACGACAGCCGGTATCTGCTGCTTTTCCGTCACGGAGATGAGTGAATCCAAGAAATAATCGGTATAGAGAATCGTGTTGTCATAGGCGTTGACAAGCTTTTGACGATTGGACGGCTTAATCATGGATAATCGGAAATCTTCCCCCAAAGAGGGTGTAAATAGTTCAAATTGAGAAGGATAACGCGTGTCGTACCGCCAGTGACTACCCATTGTATGTACGATCATAAATTGTTTGGTACTTCGGTTGGTCAGTATTTTTTGTAATGGCGCTAGCAGATACTCGTCATAGTTATTAGTGACACTCATATCTTTTCCGCTCTCGAAGCGTTTATCTACCGTAGCAAGAATGCGTTCTGTGCATAGAATGTGAGATTGATTGGTAATCCAAGCAGTCTGGTAGCCTGCCTCATGAAACGCTTCAGGAAGGGTCTTTTCTGTGTTAATTCGCTCTTTTTCAGTAGCAGCAATACGGCTGATCATATGTGGTACAGACACTTCGGTAGTGCCCGCTTGAGAATATATGTTCGGATAGCTGATGATGTTCTTACGGCGCTGCAGTCGTGGTGTTGTTTCCCGTTCGTATCCGTTCAGCGCGAAGTTTTCGCTTCTAGCTGCTTCACCAATCACAAGGATGTATAGTTCCGGCAAACTATCCTTAGGAGTTTCTACTCCAAATAGGAACGAGTCCAGTTCTTTTTGAGCCTGTTTGGCATGGTATTGCTCTGCTATGACGGATTGTGTATTCAAGTAGATATTATAGGGAAATATCTTGTTGAATTTCATCACAATCAGCTCCTTGGCGAATGTGATGGCTTCTTTTTTATCCGTTATGTTGTTTATGTTCCGTGCGTGCTGATAAAAGAAGATAAGAGCGCCTATGAGGAGAAGGGGGAGTCCGATACCGGCTGTCCATATTCCGATCCAGCGAGGTATGATCCATTCGTTCGGCTGGCGGCATGCCAGAAAAAAATAGCCCGCCCATATAGCCACTAACATGATTGCTAAAGGCCATATTGCACTCAGCACGCCGACCACCTCCTCCCAATTAGTGGAATAGAATAGCCCTACAAAGGTAGCGGTCGCGGGATTGTGATTCAGGTACAGACTCGCTATTTCTATCGGAGCGCAAAAAAGACAAAGCGCACCCATCACAACAAAATATGTTCGCCTGCGTAGAACGAGCATCGGTACACATAAACCGGCAAATACAACCGTCAGATAGGCGATGGTTTTGAATGGGGACGACAGGTCACTGGCAACAAAGCAAGCCAAGATATTCGGGAAAAGCAGTATAGTGAGTAATACTATGCTGCGAAATACTGTTTTGACCTTGTTTGACATCTTAGTGAATCACTAATATCTTGACAGCCGTGTGTCCGCCGGTACTATTGCAAAGGGCGGTATAGACGCCAGGGGTAGCACGTCGTCCGTCGGCTAACTTACCGTCCCAAACGGCTGTACCTCCATTACTGCGGGTCTTGCAAACAAGGTTGCCTCCTTCATCGATAATATTTACCGTTGTGTTTTCCGTGAGACCGGTAATGGTGATATAACCTATATAGTCCGGTCGTACGGGGTTCGGGAAAGCATATGCGCCGCCCATGGATTCCTGTGGTTCGCTGGCATCGCTACGGAAAGAAGCGATTCCTTTATCCGTCCCGACGAACACTTCGCCCGTCTTCGGCATGATAGCAATCGACTGGATGGCATTGGATTGCAGCAGGGAGTTGTTCTCCGTGAATTGTGCCACAGTGATGGTGTCGTCTTCGATGATGTACAGACCGGAGTTGGCGGTACCGATCCACATACGGTTTCCCCCATCAATCGCCATACAATTGATCTGTTCGTTACCCAAGAGGTAATCGCCTAATCCGGTGCCGTCGTTACGCGGGATAATGATACGATGGCAAGCATCAGAGAGGAAGAAGTCCACTTTTTCAGGAATGAGGAAGAGACCTTTTTCGGTACCGATCCATATACGGTTTTGTTTGTCTTGCGCCCAGCAACGGAATTGTGTAGGGGTGAGCACATTGCCATTTTGGTCGGTAAAGGAAGAACGCTTGATACAGCGGTCATCGGAGTTGAGGGTAGGCGTACCACCATCGTCTAAGAGGATGACACCTTGCGAGAAGCGTTGGTCAAATAGCCATTTGCGGTTCTCGTTGCGACGGTCCACCCAGATACCTGCCGGGGTGGTCAGCGTCAGGTTCGTTCCTCCGCTTCGCAAGTTCAGCGCGTGCCATTGTTTGTTCGGTGTGAAGACATGCAATGGTTTTCCTACCGTGGTTGCATTGAGTACCCATAAGTTACCGCTCTTATCCATCATGGCGCCATCGGTACGAATGAACCATTGGTAGTCCTTCGCTGACAATCCCGGAACAGCTTCACGGAGCGTGGTGGTATGATACACGGTGTCGGCAGTGTAATGCTTGATGCCGTCTTCCCCATAGTTATGGAACTCAAAGACACCGGTCGCGTAGGTGGCAGCGAAGAAATGTCCGGGATCGTTGGGGGCAACGGCTATACTGGATATATCCATCGGCCATGAGCCTGCGCGGTATCCGATATAATCCGGATCCATGCTTCTCCATTTCTGTCCATCGTAAATATTGATTCGTCCATAGCGTCCCCAGTTAGAAGCCCATCGTCCACCTATGGCGCTATATAGTTGGTTATGCGCCGTGTTCATACAGTATCCATAGTTGCTATTGGGGCCTTGGGGATGATAATAAGAATCTCCTTCCGTACCCAGTTTGATCAATCCGAAACCGTACTCAGCTACCCAATATTCGCCCTTTGAGTAGATCGCATCGTTCATGGAGTATCGATTGCTGAGTGCCTGCGTTTGATCGTCTTCGGTCAGACGGAAGAGTCCGGCGTCTGTATAGAGCAGCAGCTGTCCGTCGTTGGCATGTATCCATCGTATTTTTTCTTGCAGTACGGTTTGCCATCCTGCAGCAGTACGGCGGTAGAGACGGTTATCGCACAATATATACATCTTGTCGCGCCAAACGACAGCCTGTTGTACCTGCACACAGGGCAGTTTCTCGGTGTGCCAAAACGTATAGTCGGGCAGGTTGTCCTTGAGGCATGCTTTATAGAGCGAGTCGTAGGAGAAGGCATAGAGCGTGTCGCCCAACTCCACGATCTGCTGCACTTCTATGGCGGCTGCCTCATGTCCTATATAATAGGTGTCGGCTATCTCCGCCTTTTTTAGGTTTATGGTAACGATACCGAAGGAGGTGCCGAGATAGGCGTAATTGGTACCGGGTGTGATACAATGGATAGCTACACTTATCGAACCTGCTTTGAGAGGCAGGTCGGGCATCTGGCGGACATTGTTGTCCTTATCCATGAGGTCAATTCGCCCGTCTTCATAGGCGATGATGAGTTGTTGGGTAGGCTCGTCATACGCTATATGCGCGGCGGATGAACCTTTCAGACCGGTAGCACGGCTGAGGTACTCCAGTTGGTCTGTTGCGCGGTCCAAATAAAAGACGGCTCCTTGTGCTTGCGCATAGATGCGTGAAGAAGAGGCTGCTATCTCAGTAGGGTCGGTATAAGACAAATGTAGTTTCCATTGCCCGGTGCTACCAAACTCCCACTCAAAGCCGTTCTCGTCGGTGATACGGTTTAGTTTTTCGGTGGTACCGTTAGGGTCATATGCCACCAGACCATCCCCTGTACCAATCCATACGATACCGCTCTCGCTGCACGCTAACGAAAGAATACCGTTGGAGGGTAGTGCCGTGTTCTCAATGGTGTAATGTTGCAGGATGCGAGTGGCTTCGCTATCAAGAACATAGATCCCTTTACTCTGTGTGCCAATCCATATTTCGCCCTCTGGAGTGATACATAAGGCATCTATCCGTTGTTCGGTCAGGGGCGTCTCGCCTATCTCGTCCAAGAGGTAGGGACGGACTATTGCCTCCGATTGGAAGTAATCAGTCTCCGGCTCGATGTACGCTACGCCTAAATCCGTGCCAATCCATATGCCTCCTTTTGCATCTTGTGTCATAGAGAAGATGTTATTCGGCTGAAAGTTATTACCGAGTTGGTCGGTCCATGAGATACGGCTCTTGACTCTATCATCGGACGGATCCCAAAGGGTGCCTCCATCGTCCAAGAGGCAGAGACAGGGACCATAGCGCCCGTTGGCGAACCACTTACGTTGGTTATTGAAAGCGTCAATGACCAGACCCGTGGGTGTTACCAAACTGATGGCATTAGTGCCCTCTATGACGCTCAGACCATGCCACTCGCCGTTCTTGTCAATACAGATGAGCGGATAGGCTATCTCAGTGCTTTGACCGGCATTAAGGAACCATAAGTGTCCGTTTGTATCGAAGGTGGCGTAATCCAGACGGGTGTAGTGCGCAGGATCTGTCAGTGCTGCCGAACTAAGGGGATTCGTGCCGTCCGCAATGAATTGGCGGATAGTATCGTCGCGAAACTCGTATAATCCGGTTCCGTAACTGGTGGCGTAGAAATGGGTAGGATCGTTAGGGTCTGCGGCAATGTTCATGAAATCCAACACGTCCTTGCATCCTTTTGCGAGGATGGCGTCGCGGTCAATGTTGGTCCATCGGGAACCGTCATAATGCATGACTGCGCCTGCTATCTGGTATTGCGTAGTCCATCGTCCACCGCGTGTGACCCATACCTTCTCGTGGGAGATAGAGATGCGATTCGGTTCGTTGACCAGCGGTCCTTGTGGCTTGTAAGTCAGTCGCTCAACTGGAGTGAAACGTACGATACCCTCTGCCTGTCCGGCGTACCAATGACCAGACTCGTCTTGATAATGAACGCCCTTTTCGGGGTCGGGGCTGATTCGTCCTGAGCGTGCTCCGCGTTTCCAGAAATGATAGTCCGGCAGGTTATCCTTCATAGCGGCACAGAAGAGACTGTCATCCGTGAAGGCATAAATACTGTCGTTTGCCAGCAGTACATCTTTTACGGGTGTCTCTTCGCCACCAGGGCGCAACCAGTAGCTATCCACTAACTTATGCTCTCGGAGGTCCATCGTCTGAATACCATAATGGGTTGCCAGATAAGCCAAGCGTCCCTTGATGGTAATGTTATAGATCGTTTTGCGTTGTGTCATATCCTTGTCGTACAGTTCGCCGATGTAATGTACGCCGAGGGAGCTGAGGATGTCTATCTTACCGGTCTCATAACCGATGATGAGCTGTTTGCCCGTCTCGTCATACGCGATAGACGAAATGCCGGTACTATGGAGTCCGGACTGACGGTTATAGATGCGAATCTGTTCGGTCTGTTTATCGACGCTGAAGAGGTTGCCGTCCGACAGGGCAAACACCTTATCAGGCGTCATAGCAATCCGAGTGACGTTATTATACGCAAAATGAGTGGTCCAACTCGCCGCCTGTACTTGCACAAGCAGACAGCAAAGGACAATGCCTGCTATAAATTTATATCTGATCATATGTCTTGTTTATCACTTTCACCAGTTCCTCAAGGGCTTTGGCTCTATGGCTGATACTATTTTTCACTTCTGCCGGCAGTTCGCCGAAGGTCTTATCGTAACCCTCGGGAATGAAGACAGGGTCATAACCGAATCCTCCGCTGCCATATTCCTCTTCGGCTATCCGTCCGCGCACAACGCCTTCCACCTGAATCACAGATGGTTGTTGGTCGTTAGTAGTGGGTCGTTTGATTAACGTAATCACGGTCCGGAATTGGGCGCCGCGATGGGTCTTGCCTTCTAATTCGTGCAGGGCTTTGGCTCTGTTCGCCGCAAAAATCTCCCTCTCACCCATCACCTTCGTCCTTCCTCCTTCGTCCTTCCTCCTTTCCAAGTGCCATCTCGCGGTATAAACACCGGGCTGACCATCCAAGGCATCTATCTCCAGACCCGTATCGTCCGCAAATACACCATCCATCTGATTGCTGATTTCTGATTTCTGATGGCTAATAAACTCCCACACGGCTTGGGCTTTGATGAGACTGTTTTCCTCCAGCGTAGTACCGGTTTCGTCTATGTCTTGCTCAAACCTGATGTCTTTCAGGCTTAATACGCGGACGGACACGGGCATCATGGCACGTACTTCTTCCAGTTTATGGGCATTATTGCTTGCAAAAACCAATGTCATTTCTTGAAGAGTTTTTGAAGGAAGGACCATCCGTAACTAAGGAGGTTGAGCACAAAATTGAGGTTATTCGTTGCATTTTCGATGCGATTGTCAAAACGTACCTGCTGGATCTCCACCTCATGATCCGCCTCGATGGTTTTCATCTCCAGTTCCTGCTCGGTACGGATCTGTTTGGTCATCAGACGGATGAAAGGATGGATGAACAGAGGTTTGCGACAGACGATAGCCACAGCGATGAGGGCAATATAAACCGCGGTTATGATGAGTGCTGCTGCCCAGACAGGCATGTGATAGGAGAGGGCGGAGATGATAGCCACCGCCATGAAAGAGAGCACTGCAAAAACCAAAAGAACAATCGTGAAGATAAGCAGGAAAAGTCCCAAAATACGACTGATGATTCCGACGAGGCGGAGTTGTCCGGCTTTGCCCACTGCGGCGCAGTAAGAGGAAAGCTCTTTCTTGATCATTTGGATAAAATTATTCTCCATCTTGCTCTTGTTTTGCTTTGTCAATGAGGTCGGTAATCTTTTGTTTCACTTCTTCACCGGCTTTAGGTGCAAGAAGGATAATGGCTGCGGCTCCGACGATAGCGCCGCCAAGGAAGAGGGTTGCTCCTGTTAGAATATTCTTCATAGGAAATTCACAATTTACAATTCATAATTATTCTCCTCCCTATGTAGGAGGGGGTATTTAGTCGTTCGTCAATCGTTTAACGAATCCGTCTATTTTCTCTTTGGTTACGTGCTGCATTACCACCAAGTGCGCGAGTTCTCCGCCGAACGCCTCGTCGTAACCCAAGGCGAGGTTATAGAGACTGCATAACTCAGGCGATGGGCGTCTGAAGAAGACCGTGTTGCTGTACTCGTTTCGCCAGCAGGGCCAACCGATCTTTTTCAACTCTTGCTCCAAGTAAGCGGTGCAATCTAACATTTGATTCGCCTGCTTCGACCATTGGTCGTATCCTACTTTCTGAATCAGCCACCAGAACTTGAGGGGTTGTACGGCGTCGCGCGAGCAGCTGATCATCTTCATGTTACCATTAAGGTAAGTGACATTAAAATTATTCTGGTTGTCATACACTTTACGGGTGCAGAGGAACAGTCCAGAGGGCGAATCAATGCCGAAGAACTTATGTCCGCTGATAGCGATGGACTCGAAATGCATCTCTTTGCTGCTAACCATCCGTTGGTGCTCGGTGAAGGGCAGGTATCCGCCGAAGAGCGCGGCGTCCACATGGCGGTAGGTCTCCATCGAGGGGTGCTTTGCCAACACGGCGTTGAGCGCCTCTATATCATCGATGGCACCTTTGAAAGTCGAACCCATAGCATAGACAATCAGGGCAGGACGAGTGGTATCCAGCGATGCCTCCAGTTCTTCGGGGATCATACGGCCCATGGCGTCGCTCTTGATCAGTCTGACATCCAAGTGCTGCAAGTCGCAAAGGCGCATGTTTGAGTAATGCGCCTCATCGCTCACATAAACGATAGGCAACTGACCGGTGCGGTTCATGAGGTCGTTGGCGCCAAAATATATTCCGTGGTTATTGCCGTCAGTGCCGCTATAGGTCACGATACCCCATACATCGTCTTTGTCGAAACCGTATAAGGGGGTGAAGAACTCAATCACCTCACGCTCGAAAGCCTGAGTAGACATGCTCCATGGATGATCGGTCATCGGGTCACCGGCGTTATTGAGGTTCACCCTGTCCAAACCTGTACCCACGTACCACTCGTAGAAATCATGCAAAGCCGATTGCTGGTTGCAAGGATACCCGAAATAGGTCTGCTGACCTTTTTTCCAACTCTCCGTCCATTGGTCGAGTTTGTCGAACCCCGAGCTCTTCGTGCAGCCGGTAAGGGTCAATACGGTGACCGCTAATAGCACCCCAAAAATGTATCTTTTCATATGATTTTTTATGTTAAAGATAATTCCGCGTGCAAAGGTACAATAAAATTTGCATATATGCAAATAAAAAAGAGAAAAACCGCTCAAACACACACTTTTTCCCTCCTTACCGCCTACCGCTCTTTGTGTCCCCTTTCCATATGTATTTGTTTTTGAGGGTTTTATAAAGTTGTTATCGGGGGCATTACGCACTCATCTCGAAAGAATCTCGAAGGCAATACGGACATAAACCGTTTGTTGCCCCGCCGTTGGTCCATTTATTAGTTGACCATTTTTAAATCCGCAGCAAAGTGACAACAAAAGTATGGTATGCGTAAATAAAATCAGTAAAAAATTTGTGTAATCCAGAAAAAAGCAGTACCTTTGCAGCCGATTATGGATGCAAAGCGTTACGATAAGGAAGATTTGCAGGAAGCATTGCGTGTACTGCGAAGCGGCGGGATCATCGTTTATCCCACCGACACAGTGTGGGGAATAGGTTGCGACGCAACGAATGCGGAGGCGGTGAAACGGATTTATGCCTTGAAGCAACGCGAGGACAGCAAATCGATGCTCGTGCTGCTCGATTCGGTGGCTAAACTGAACTACTACGTGGATGTCCCTGAAGCAGCAGAAATACTAATGGAGGCAACGGAAAATGAGGGAATGGGGAAGCCGCTGACGATCATCTATCCGAACGCACGGCATTTGGCGGAAAACCTGATTGCAGGAGACGGCAGTATAGGTATCCGGATCACGAGCGAGCCGTTCAGCAAGGCGCTGTGTGAACAGTTGCGGCATCCGATTGTATCGACGAGCGCGAACATCAGCGGTCATCCTTCTGCACCATTTTTCGGGGAGATAGAGGCAGCGATACTGAACGGCGCAGACTATGTATGCCGGTTTAGACGGGATGATGACTGTCCGCACGAACCGAGTAGTATAATTAAAGTGAACGACGATGGGTCGTTTAAAATAATAAGGGAGTGATGAATCTTAGACGTAAACAACAGTTACGATATGTGATCGCGGACCTCATCAGTAGTGAATTGGTGTGGTTGTGTTTCCTTATTTTCCGCTGGATGGTTTATGACGGTCGTGTCGGTTTGTTGGAAGACGTGCTCATTCCGGCATTCAATTTTTGGCCCCCGCTGTTGGTTTATCCGGTGGTTTGTCTGATCATCTATTATATGTCGGGTTATTACCTTCGTCCTTTCCAAAAACCATTGTGGCGGGAGTTTATGCGGACTTTTGTTTGTGCCGGCATCATTGCGCTGCTCTTCTTTTTCTTCATCATCATAGACGACCCGATTGTTAATTACCGGCAGTATATCGTATCGTTAGGAGTGTTGTTCGGGTTGCAGTTTGTGTTGAGTTACATCCCGCGTTTGACGATTACTCTTCTTTCTCGTCGTCGTGGAATTATACGCACCAAGACCATTCACTCGATGGAGGAAACGGAACATCTGATTGCCGGAGAACAAGACGAAGTGATTATCGACTTGCCGCAAGGTTACTCCGATCGGGAACTGTATACGGTCATTGCGCGCCTGTATCCGCTTTCGTGTGAGATCAGTATGGTTCCGCGCGTGTATGACATGCTCACGGGTGCGGCGCGTATCGGTCATCTGGACCGGCCGTCTCTGATCCGCATCACCGAGCAAGCGATGAGTGATTCGGAGATCTGTATCAAACGTGCCTTTGATGTACTGGTTTCTGCGATGGGATTGGTATTGCTTTTGCCGCTCGTGGCACTCATCGCCTTACAGATCAAATGCTCCTCCAAAGGTGCTATTTTCTACAGTCAAGAGCGCGTTGGTTTATATGGGCTGCCCTTCAAAATCTATAAGTTCCGCACGATGATAGCCGGCGCAGAGGCAGATGGAGTGCCTCATCTGACACAGGGTAATGACCCTCGTATCACGAAGGTAGGGCGATGGTTACGCAAATACCGTTTGGATGAACTGCCGCAGTTATGGAATATACTCCGCGGCGAGATGTCTATCGTCGGTCCGCGTCCGGAGAGACCCTATTTCGTGGAGCAAATCATGAAAGAGGCGCCTTACTACTGTCTGCTTTATAAGGTGCGTCCGGGACTTACCAGCTGGGGACCCATCCGTGTAGGATATACGGATACGATGGAGAAAATGATAGAGCGGCTCAATTGCGACGTAGTCTATGTGGAGAATATGTCATTGCTGCTTGATCTGAAAATACTATTCTTTACAGTAGGAGTTATTATTCAAGGAAAAGGTAAGTAGGAATGAATATCTATCAACTATTACATCGTTTTTCCCAATTAGGAGGTAGTCGTATCAAATTGGCGGCATTATGGTTGATGCATATTACCAGGCGCCGTTACGTCGGTGTTTTTATCGATTCCGTACTGGCCTGCAACTATCGCTGCCGCATGTGCTATTTCAGTAACGAAGAGGAGCGCAAACGCAGACGCGGTAAATTGACATCTGAGCAGATTCATCATATAGCGCGTTCTATTTTTCATAGAACGATCAAACTGCAGATAGGTTGTGGCGCAGAGCCTACCATGGATCCGGAGGGTGCCTTATTATTGGTCAGACAGGGCAAGCAGTACGGCATTCCTTATATCGCTTTGACCAGTAATGGGGTAAGGCTTACCTATGAACAGTTACGCACACTGGTCGAAGCCGGATTAGATGAATTGACGATATCGTTACATGGTATTCATCGGGAGACGTATGAGAACCTCATGGGTCCCACCGCGAATTATGATGCATTCCTCGAGTTGTTGCAGTCTATCAAACGAGTGAAAGCGCATTTTCCGGCATTTAATGTTCGTGTGAACTATACCATGAATGCAGATAATGTGGAAGAACTGGCCGATTTTGACAAGTTGTTTGCCGATATACCGATTAATCAATTACAACTGCGTCCAATCCGCAAAATAGGTGATTCGTCCTATACTAATTTTGATCTCACCATCGTTTCCGCCAGTTTGGAAACGGTCATTCGTCCTTTGGCGGAAAGATGTCGGAAACGCGGTATTATTGTGCTCTTTCCCGAACAGATCAATATAGAGCGTTTTGAGGAAACGGTTCATCCGGATCCGCGAGAGAACCTCATACCCCTTTTTACCTATATCAATATTACGCCTCATAGTTATCCGCACCATGAGATAGCTTTTGAAAAGGAAAACTATGAGGAATATAGTCGTCGCAATGACATCGGGAAACATTTATTCAAAAGTATTTTCTCATCACGTGCACAATGCGAGCAAACAGAAACTTACCTTTCCAATTCGTTGAATTATGACATACGATGAAGCAATACAGCGCGCCGAACAACTGATAGAGCAGTTAGAAAAAGCAGAGGCGCTTAGTATGGATGAATACAAGCGCCTCGCCTTAGAAGTCTCTACATTGCTGAAACAATGCAAAGACGAGATTTCGAAAATGGCTACAAACCTAAACTCTCTTTGATAGCCGGTACACGTGCTTCCGCTTCGGCGGTGCAACGCTCGTAGTCAGCGCCTGTGAACGGCTTACCGAGTTCGGTCTTCACCGGAATCTCAAAGTAGAACTTAATCTTCGGCTCTGTTCCGGACGGACGAACGGACACCTTGAGACCACCCTCAGTAAAGTACTGGAGTACGTTACTCGTTGCGTTCAGCGGCATCTCGATGTCGCTCTCAACCCATTGACCGTTCTCCAGCTTGCATTGTTTGAGGGTCTTGTAGTCCTTGATGAGGCATACTTTCTCGCCGGCAATCTCTTTCGGAGCGTTAGCGCGGTAGTCCTTCATCATTTGCTGAATCTCCTCAGCACCTGTCTTACCCGGACGAACGACATTGATGGTCGTCTCGCGTTGGAAGCCGTAGTCTGCGTAGATCTTGAGGAGGTAATCATACAGCGTCATACCATTATCCTTCGCGTACGCAGCGATCTCGCAGATGAGGCAGATAGCCGAAGGCGAGCATTTATCGCGTACAGCGTCGTACGGCAGGAAGCCGAAGGACTCTTCACCACCACCGATGTATTTGCGCTTGCCTTCCCACATACGAATACGATTGGCAATCCATTTGAAGCCGGTGTATTCGTCGGTAAGCGTCACGCCTTGCGCGTCCGCTATCTTACGGATGAGCTCAGAGGTAACAATGGTCTTGACGATATACATGTCATCGCGCATCTTACCCAGTCGCTTCATGTTATTGATAATGTAATAATGGTACATAATGTTGGTCTGGTTACCATTGATGATAACCCACTCTCCCTTGTCGTTACGGCATACAATCGCGATACGGTCAGCGTCCGGATCGGAAGCGATCACGAGGTCAGCGCCAAGCTTCGTACCGAGTTTCATACCAAGGGTCATTGCCTCTGCGTTCTCTGGGTTTGGGGAAACAACCGTCGGGAAATTACCGTCGATGACCATCTGCTCGGGTACCACGTGGATGTTCTGGAATCCCCATGAACGCAGACACATCGGTACAATCTGACGTCCGGCACCGTGCATCGGGGTATAAACGATATTGAGGTCTTTTTGGCGGAGGATCGAGTCTTGGTCAATCATGACGTCCTTCACAGCCATCATGTAGTCGTAGTCCATTTCGCCGCCGATGATCTCGATGAGGTCTTTGTTAGCCTCCCATTTAACATCCGCGAGGGTTACTTTGTTCACTTCGTCGATGATACCCTGGTCATGCGGCTGAAGAACCTGCGAACCATCCTCCCAGTATGCCTTGTAGCCATTGTATTCCTTCGGGTTGTGAGAAGCCGTTACGTTCACACCACCCTGACATTTGAGATGACGGATAGCGAAGGAAACCTCCGGCGTCGGACGAAGAGATTCGAAGAGATAGACCTTAATGCCGTTAGCGGAGAAAATGTTCGCTACGGTCTCGGCAAAGAGACGTCCGTTATTACGGCAGTCATGTCCCACTACAACCGCTACACGACCGTCCTGCACATGGTCAAAACCGCCTTCGCGTTGCACTTTGAGCATGTAGTTGGCATAGCCTTGGGTAGCCATGGCAACGATATATTTGTTCATCCGGTTGGTACCCGGTCCCATGATACCACGCAGACCGCCGGTACCGAATTCAAGCGTACGATAGAACGCATCGAGGAGTTCCGTTTTGTCCTCTGCATCCATCATGGCTTTCACTTGTGCGCGGGTCTCCGCGTCAAAAGGCTCCTTGGTCCATACCTCAGCAACCTCCATTACTTTTTTCAATTCTTCGTTCATGGTGATTAATGTTAAATTGTTATTAATAATTTGTTTGGTATTACGATATTACGATAAGTCGTTATTACGACTGTTTCACTTTGTAAATGGCGTCCAAGTTTCGCACAAATCCGTCAAAATCAAGCCCGTAACCAATAACGAACTCATCGGTTATCTCATGTCCGATATAATCCGGTTTGGCATCGTCGTACTCTAACTTATTGGGTTTGAAGAGCATCGTAGCTACTTTGACCGAGTTAGCGCCCTGCGCCCTCATGTGCGCCTTGAGCTGATGAATGGTCAGACCGGAATCTACTACGTCCTCCACGATAATCACATCGCGGTTTTCCACTACTTGCTGTAAGGGCACGATAAACTCCAACTGCCCCGTAGAAGACATGCCCCAATAGGAACTGACGCGAATGAACGTCACTTCGCAACGTACCCCCTTGAGCGCGCGCATCAAGTCTGCCGCAAAGACAAAAGCACCGTTCAAAATAACCACAAAGAGCGGTTCTTTGTCGTGATAATCGTTACTGATGCGATCTGCTACTTGAGACACATCTTTCGCTATTTGTTGAGGGGTTAACCACTCTTCAAAATGATAACCTTGTTCGTCAACTGTCCTCATAGTTTTGAAATAAGAAATCATTATACGGATAGCGCTTCACGTGAATCGCTTTTATACGATCGTACATTAGCGTACGCAAAGCGTCTATGTTCTCTTTGTTTTTTGCGGAAATGAATATGCAATCCTCACCCAGCCGCGCCATCCACGTCTTCTGCAAATCCGCCAAGGAATAATTCTCCCGCTGCATCGGCGTGAGGTCATCCTCTTCTTTCGGGGTGTATTTAAAATTATCTATCTTATTGAACACCACGATGTGGGGAATCGAAACCCCTCCTGACCTCCCCTTCTCCCTCTCTTGTGGAGAGGGTTGGGGTGAGGTTATCTCCTGTATTGTTTGCTCCACCACATTGTATTGTTCCTCAAAATTTGGGTGCGATATATCCACCACGTGGATTAACAGATCCGCTTCGCGCACTTCGTCCAGCGTTGATTTGAAGGATTCGACAAGATGGTGCGGCAGTTTGCGAATGAAACCAACGGTGTCGGAGAGAAGGAACGGCAGGTTCTCAATCGTCACTTTGCGTACCGTGGTGTCAAGGGTAGCAAAGAGTTTATTCTCCGCAAAGACATCGGATTTGGAGAGGAGGTTCATCAGCGTCGATTTGCCGACATTGGTGTATCCGACGAGCGCCACGCGCACCATCTTGCCGCGGTGCTGGCGTTGGGTGGCCATCTGTTTGTCGATGGTCTTGAGTTGTTCGCGCAGCAAAGCAATACGCTGCCCGATGACACGCTTATCCGCCTCAATCTGGGTCTCACCCATACCACGGTTCGTGCCTCCTCCGCCTCGTTGACGATCGAGGTGAGACCACATACGGGTCAAACGCGGCAACATATATTGCAGATGGGCCATCTCCACCTGCGTCTTCGCGTACGAGGTCTGCGCACGTTGGAGGAAAATCTCCAAAATCAATATCGTTCGGTCGATCACACGCACGTCCGGCTTGCCCTTGTGGTTCAGCGCTTTCTCTATGTTTCGAATCTGTCTCGGACTCAACTCATCGTCAAAGATCACCACATCAATGACGGTCTCCCTCCCTTGAGGGGAGGGCAGGGGAGAGGTTTGAATAAATTGGTCAATCTCCTCTAACTTTCCTTCGCCGACATACGTAGCCGTATTGGGCTGATCCAAGCGCTGAGTAAACCGTTTGACGGGCACAATACCATGCGTGTCGGCGAGGAATGCCAACTCGTCGAGGTATTCTTTTGTGCGGTCTTCCGGCTGGCTCGGAGTGATCAGTCCGACCAACACCGCGTGCTCTATGTACGTTTTTATCTCTATCATAATCTTTGCGGCTGCAAAGATACACAAAAAAAATGACATACGCAAGGGTATGCCATTCTTTTCTCTGATTTTTTCGTAAAATTACTTACGAATACCAAGTTCTTTGATGATTGCGCGGTAACGCTCAATGTCTTTTGCCTTCAGATAATCCAGCATACGACGACGTTTACCTACCAATGCGGTCAGCGCACGCTCTGTACCGAAGTCCTTGCGGTTTTCCTTCAGGTGCTCGGTCAGGTGGTTGATACGGAAGGTGAACAAAGCGATTTGGCTCTCAGCAGAACCGGTGTTTTTTGCGTCGTTGCCGTACTTAGCGAACAACTCCGCTTTCTTCTCAGAAGTTAAATACATGATTTAATGTGTCGTTGGCCATTTGTCATTGGCCGTTGGACCATTTAACAAATGGGAGTTAAACAATGTCGGCTAAAGGAGTATCGCATGGATCACAACTTCGCCGGATTTACTTGCTTTTTCACGAAAAAGCGTGCAAAATTACTGCTTTTTTTTGAATTGACCAAATATTTTGGCAAAAATCTGCTAATTTATTTACTTTTTCAGTTGGAAGGGGAATGAACCGATCATGTTTCCTTCGCAGAAGAAGTCAATGGTATAGAATCCTTCAACGGCTTTCCCCATCGCCTGATAGCACGTGCCTTCATATACCTCGCCGGTATATTCAATCTGTTGCGTCAACGAGTACGGTATCTCGTCGCTCTCGAAAGCAAAGAGATGTTCTTCTTCCTCTCCCAGTAGATTGCCGTTCGGGTCCATGACTCGTACGTATAGATCTTTGAGTCCGGGGGTACATGTGATGTTTTTAGCAATCGTGTAGTCAAACTGCAGTTTACATAAATGACTCACCATGCGTGTCTTGCGGTCGTTTTTGTTCAGCATGGTTACAGTGCAGGCAGTCACCTCCATCATGGATGCGCGGGTGACCGTCTCTGCCAATTGAGAATTGACAATTGACAATTGAGAATTCTGCTCTTTGACTTGCTGGTTCTCCGCTCTATATTGTTGGTTTTCTGCAGTCAAACGCGCGTTGGTAGCATTGAGCGAATCAATCTGGCGTACATAATCTTTCATGACCATGCGGACGGTAGCCAACTCTTTCTTCAACTCTGCAATCTTCCGCGCGTTGGATGCCTTGGTATGTCGCAACTCTTCAAGCAGGTCCTGTACTCGTTGTTGCTCGCGGCTGAGCAGATCTTGCAACGAGTCATTGCGGATGTCCATCTGTTGGTATCCGTCGAACTGGATGGCTAAATCTTCGTACTCCTCTTGCAGCTCCTCTTTCTCAATCGTCATCTGTTCTACTATATCGTTCAGTTCGTTGCGCTGCGTCAGGTTCCAAGCAACTAACCCGACGATGACAGCCACTAAAAGGACGATGAGAAGCCATATATGTTTGTTTGTTTGCTCTGTCATAATAACGGAATCACTTTCTCTAATTGGTTGCTGCGACTGCCTTTGAGCAAGAGGGTATAGCCGCTGAGCGGTTCTTGCTCAAGGAAGGAACACAGCGCCTCTACGTTTTCAAAAATAGGATAGGGAGCTGTAGTCTCTTTATATTCCTCACCCACTAACAATACCTTGTCCGCCTTGCGTTCCAGCAAGATATTCACGATGTTCTGATGCTCCAGATGGCTGTATTTGCCCAACTCGCGCATTGCTCCGAGGATATAAGCCTTCGGTCGTTGGTTAATGGTCAAGTCAGCGCCTCGATGGTCGAAGGCTTCAATCGCTGCGGTCATGGAAGTCGGGTTGGCATTGTAGGCATCGATTACTACGATGTTCCTCTCTGTCTGCATCAACTGCGAGCGGTTATTAGAGGGTATATACGCGCGGATAGCGGCTAAGGCCCTTGTTTCCGCTATGCCGAAATACAAGCCCACGCGCAGCGCCGCAGAGATATTTTCTGCGTTGTAGTTTCCTACCAGATGAGTGCCTTCCGGCATCGTGCCCGTAGAATAATTAACAATTGACAATTGACAATTGACAATTTGTTTTTTTGCTTCTTCTAACATCTTATCCAGATAAGGGTTGTCCTCGTTAATGAAGACAGTTCCCTTATGGGCGACGAGGTAATCGTACAACTCCCGTTTAGTAGTTTGCACGCCTTCGAAAGAACCGAAACCTTGTAGGTGTGCCTTACCCACGTTCGTGATCAGCCCGTAATTCGGTTCGGCTATCTCTACCAACTCTTTGATGTCTCCCGGATGGCTGGCTCCCATCTCTACGATTGCCATCTCATGCGCGCGCGTTATATTTAATAAGGTGAGCGGTACGCCGAGACTGTTATTCAGGTTGCCTTGCGTGTAATAGATATTGTATTTCGTCTTAAGCACCGCGGCACACAGTTCCTTGGTTGTTGTCTTGCCGTTTGTACCGGTAATCGCTAAGATCGGCAATCCTAATTCGCGACGCCAAGCGCGCGCTAAATCTTGTAGCTCCATCAATGCGTTCTCGCCGCAGATGACGTACTCTGCTCCTTGCGCTTTTGCTTGCTCTACGAAATCGTTACCGTCGAAATGTTCACCTTTCAGCGCAACAAAGATAGAGCCGGAAGTGACCTTCCGGCTATCTGTCGTGACTTGGAGTGATTCTTTATTTTTTATTAGGAAGTTCCAATCCATAGTTCTTCTTTTTATCCTCAATCTTCAATGCAAGACTCAGCAAGAAAGCAAGAACGCCGAACGATGCAAAGACACACATCGGTATGAGGTAACCATTAGTGGCTACACGCAGTTTGCCGATCAGCAGCGGTACGAGGCATAAACCGATGTTCTGTACCCAGAAAATCAAGCAGTAAGCCGAACCTAACACTTTCTCATCTATGATCTTTGGTACCGACGGCCACATGGAAGCCGGCACAAGCGAGAAACTCACACCGAGAATCAAAATCGTGACAAGCGCAAGCGTTTTGCTGGGGTATGCTGGCAATACGAAAGCAAAGACACAATGGCATACAATCATAATCACTGCTCCGAGCAACATCATCGAAGCACCTTTTCCTTTGTAGTCAATAAACGCACCGAGGAAAGGTGTCAGAACCATCGCCAAGATCGGGAACCATTTGAAGAGGCCGGCTGCCTCGGCGTTGGAAATAGCAAGCGTCTCTTCGAGGAAGTTCGTTGCAAAACGCTGGAAGGGGAAGATGGCGGAATAGTAGAGCACGCAAAGCAATGCAACAATCCAGAACATCTTCGATTGGAAGATCTGACCCAAATCCGAAACATGGAACTCATCCTCCGGATCTTTCTCCGCGGTAGCTTCACCGATAGCTACGAGTTGGTTGTCAAACTTCGTATCCATAATAGTGAAAATGAAGAAATTGAGCAATCCAATTACCAACAGCAGCGATGCAAAGAGCAACGGCGCTGTTACGGAGTTCGTTCCGTCCACCGCAAATTTCTCGCTAAGCATCGGGGCGAGCCACATAGCGCCAAAGACGCCGAGTCGCGCGATCGCCATCTCCAGACCCATCGCCAATGCCATCTCTTTACCTTTGAACCATTTGGCGAGGATCTTGCTCACTGTGGTACCTGCCATCTCGCAACCACAACCGAAAATCATAAAACCGAACATCGCCAATTTAGCGCTACCCGGCATTGAGGGCCACCAAGCGTTCAGCCATTCGACCGTGTTGGCATCTGTCCATGAGATACCCCAGTACTTGATTGCTGCGCCGATCACCATCAGGCTGGCACTGAGCAGACCCGTGAAACGAACACCCATCTTATCGAGGATGATACCTGCGAGGATGAGGAATCCGAAGACGTTCAGCAGATATTCACCGGCTGCATAAGTACCAAAGACACCTTGGTCCCAACCAATCGTATCATTCAATAACGATGCCAATGGGGAAAGGATATCTACGAACATGTACGCGAAGAACATCATCGATGCCACGAGGACTAGTACTGTCCATCTGGCAGCTGCACTATCGCGAAGTGTTTGTTGTATTGCTTTTACCATAATTGTATGAATAAGAATTTTTCTTTTTTAGCCATGCCGCTTTTTTCTTTTCGTACTCGGCGTAATGACTTTCCAAATAGCCGTCAGCCATATTGTCAATGTATGATGTACAATTTTACTTAATACCGAGTTCTTTCTTAACTGCGGGAGTGGCGTCGGTAGCATCGCTGCCGATATGCACCATCGCTGCGGAGTCAAAAATATAGGTATAACCCTCGCGCTCACCAACGGCTTTGATGGCTTTGGACATTTTCTCATGCACCGGAGCCAGCAGTTCTTGCTGCTTTTTCTGGATATCTTGCTCTGCGGTCTGATAGAAAAGCTGGATACGTTGCTGCATTTCTTGCAATTCCTGCTGACGAATCTGCTTCACTGCATCAGCCATTGTAGCCTCTTGGGATTGATAATCTTGCAGTTTCTTCTGGAACTCCTCCTGCATCGAAGTCAACTGGGACTCGTACTGAGCATTGATAGTATCCATTTTCAGTTTTACCTGTGCCACTTCCGGCATCTGAGCAAAGAGCTCTTGCGTGTTGATGTGACCAAACTTCTGTGCGCTGGCGAGCATCGGCAACGCCAACATGATTGTGATAATAATCTTTTTCATTGTTGTATTTTTTAATTCGTTATTTCGTTATTAGGGGTAGGATTTATTTTGCACCCAGTTTCTGGAGAACCTGATCCGATACATCCAGTTTGGAGGACATATAAATCAATGCCGGGTCGGCAGAACGGTCTTTGACAACATCAATATGTTTCTCGTTCGCCAGATCCTGAATAGCCGTGTATATCTCGTCTTGGATAGGGCGGATAAGCGCCTCGCGTTTCTTGTATAACTCGCCTTCCTGACCGAAATACTTACGCTTGAGTTCCAATACCTCTTGCTCTTTCTGAACAATCTCCTGCTCTCTTTGGGCGCGCATCGTTTCGGAGAGGAAGATCTGCTCCGTTTGATAATTGGTGGCCATCACACGCGCTTCCTGCTGCGCCGCGTCCACTTCTTTTTGCCACCTCTTGGAGAGCATCGTTAACTGTTCGTTTGCTTGCTCGTATTGAGGCAGATTCTTCAGGATATACTGCATATCAATATATGCTACCGATTGATCCTTAGCAAAAGCCGTGCCAAAACTCATCACAGCCGCTATTAGTATAATGATTGTCCTTTTCATTTTCTTATTTTATTATTGTTACATTTCTTGTCCAAGCACGAAGTGGAATTGACTACCGCTGTAGTTTCTGCTTCCGTTAATCTCGTCGAAGCCCCAACCCCAGTCTATACCGAGCAGACCGAACATCGGCAGGAAAAAGCGGACACCCACACCGGCGGAACGCTTGAGATCGAAGGGGTTATACTCCTCTATGTTCGCGAAGCAGTTTCCGGCCTCCAAGAAACCGAGTACCCATATAGTGGCATTCTGCTCCAGCGTAATAGGATAGCGCATCTCGATGGTAAACTTATTATATACATATCCTAAGTTACGTCCTGTATAGGCGTCGTACGGTGTGAGCGAACCGGCTGCGTAACCACGCATGGATATATATTCGGTTTGGTAACCACCGGAGTATCCCGCCATACCGTCACCACCCATCGTATAGGTCTCAACCGGTGATTTCTTATATTTGTTGTAGTGTCCGAGATAACCAAACTCTGCACGGGTCATGAGTACCAGTTTGCTGTCTCGCGTAAGCGGAGTGAACACTTTTCCTTTGAATGTCCATTTATGATACTCAATAAGGTGGAATTTCTCCTCCGGCGTCAGGGTGGAGTAGTCTTTTTTCTCAAAGAGCGACCAAGGTGGTGTCAGTTTGACGCCTAAACTGAACTGCGAACCGCGACGCGTATAAATCGGGTTGTCGATAGACGAACGACTGATTTGCAGGTTCAGCGCCAAGTTGTGCATGGTACCATTAGCCACTTGCATGTAAGCCCAATCACGCATCCAGAAGAGCGTATAGCTCAGCTCAGTATAGAACGTGAAATAATCATCCGGCCAACGGAGACGTTTACCATAACCGAGTGCAAAACCGAACTGGCGAATGAACTTGCCTTTATCCGCCTCGGCTTCCGCTAACTGCTGGTAATAATTGGAGTTACCGGAATAATAGTAATAATCCGAATAGGAGTTGTATAAGTTTTGGTACGCACGTTGGTAACGGCTGGAATAACCCGTTTGGTTATAGAAGAAGAAGCTGGCGCTGAGGCTGTTAGGACGTTTTCCTCCCAGCCATGGCTCAAGGAATGACAGCGAGACCGACGTCGAGTAGATACCGTTCGTACGCAGGTTGATGGAGAAAGTCTGACCTTCTCCTTGCGGCACGATGCGGTAAGATTTCTTGTTGAAGAGGTTCTGGATAGCGAAGTTGGTGAACTTGAAACCAATCGAACCCGTAATACCTGTAGCGCCCCAACCGAGGGAGAACTCCACTTGGTCGCTGGACTTAGTCTCCAGATTATAAGTGATGTCCACCGTTCCGTTCTCTGGGTCCGGTTGAATATCCGGAACCAGTTTCTCTTGATCGAAGTGTCCCATCTGCGCCAACTCACGCAGGGAGCGCATAATATCCGATTGGGAGTATAGTTGTCCCGGTTTGGTGTATAACTCACGGCGAACGACATGCTCATAGACCCTCGTGTTACCTACAATCTTGATATCATTGATGGTAGCCGGTTTGCCTTCGTACAAGCGCATCTCGAAATCAATCGAGTCATTCTCCACATTCACCTCAACAGGTTCTACATTAAAGAAGAGATAACCACGGTCGGTGTACAATTTGCTGACGGCATCGTCGTCGGTCTGTAAGCGCTCGTTGAGCGTCTTCAGGTTATATACATCTCCCGGTTTGACGCCTAACGTTGCATCCAGATATTCGTAAGGATAAATAGTGTTTCCTACCCATTTGATGGAGCGGACGTAGTATTTATCACCTTCGCTGATGGTCATATAGACATCTACGCGGTTCTTCTTTGTCGGACTCGGTACCACGGAATCGGCTACGATGTACGCGTCGCGATAACCTACCTCGTTATATTTATCAATCACCGCTTGTTTGTCTTTCTCGTACTCTGCATCTACGAATTTCTTCGTGCGGAACATATTGATGATGTGATTGTCATTCGTCTTCTTCATCGCCTTGTTAATCTGTAGGTGACTCAAGGCTTTGTTTCCGGTGATATATATTTTTCCTACTTTGGTCTTGGCTTTCTTATCCACCGCTACCAGCACACGCACATAGCCCTTGTGGTCCGGATCGGGTTTCTGAACAATATGTATCTCCGCGTTGTGGAATCCTTTGTCCGCAAGGAATTTCTTGATTACTGTCTTGGCGTGATCCTCTACGTTCGGCGTCATCTGCGACCCCGGACGGATACCGGCTTTGATCTCCACATCCTCCCGTTCGCTTTTCTTGAGACCCTCGTATTTGACTTCGCTGATACGCGGACGCTGCGCCAACTCGATCACTAACCAGATCTTATTCCCCTCAATCTTCTTCGCTTTGATCTTGACATTGGAGAAAAGACCTTGTTTCCAGAACCTTTTGATGGCTTTGGTAATCTGCGGACCCGGTACGTCAATCTTATCGCCTACCGCCAGACCGGAGAATCCGATCAGCACGAAATCCTCGTAGTTGTCAGCGCCTTCTACTTCGATGCTGGCAATCTCGTACGTCTTACTGGTTAAGCCGTACTCGATGTCTTGCGCGAAAACACCGATGCTGAAGAGCAAAAAGAATATGATATTAATGAATCTGTTCACTTGTTTTTCCAAATCTACGTTCTCTCTTCTGATAATCTACAATGGCTTTGTAGAACTCTTCTTCTGTGAACTCCGGCCATAGGCAGTCGGTGAAATACAGCTCGCTGTATGCCAGTTGCCAAAGCAGGAAATTGCTGATACGATACTCACCGCTGGTTCGGATGAGGAGATCCGGATCCGGCATCTCGTGGGTGGTCATGAGGCTGCTTACGAGCTGTTCATTCACATCCTCGGCACGCAGTTCTCCTGTTTGTGCACGACGAACTGCCGTACGCATTGCCTCCGTGATCTCCCAACGCGAAGAATAGCTGAGTGCAATCACCATCGTCAGACCCGTGTTGCGGCTCGTCTGCTCAATGCAACCGAGGAATTTCTGTTTCGTACCTTCCGGTAAGCGCTCGATATCACCGATTGTCTGCAGACGAACATTGTTGTTCATCAGCGTCGGGGTCTCCTTCACAATCGTATCAACCAACAAGGTCATTAAGGCATCTACTTCCTCCTTGGGTCTGTTCCAGTTCTCCGTGGAGAAAGTGTAGAGCGTCAGATACTCAACGCCCAACTTGGTTGCTGCTACGGTGATGTTGTGCACGGTTTCTACGCCTTGCTTATGCCCGAACATACGTGCCAGACCTTGTTTTTTTGCCCAACGACCGTTACCATCCATGATGATGGCAATGTGGCGCGGTAGGGTCGATTTGTCTATTTGTTCTTTATAATCCATTGTCTTTAAAAATTACATATCCGGCATTCTTTCTTGGCCTTGGCGAACTCAAAAACAAGCCCGACCGTAAACATACCTGTCAGGTCGCAGTTCATCCAATTCCAGCCGTTCAACTGATGCTTGTTATCCAACGCATCGCGGCTCTCCAAGTTATCCGCCATGTATATATTATGTTGCCATGCAATATTCATGCCAATGAAGCGATGAAACTTCCATTTGAATCCGATTCCCAGCGGAATATAGGCAGTGGCATGAGTGCCGCGGGATAAATCCGCATGGTCTCCTAAACCATACATACCTGCGCCGATACCTAAGAAAATATACGGGGTGTAAGGACGGATACGCTTGTCGTATTTATTGGAAGTACCGAAACGGAAAAAATTAAACTCCGCCATCACGTCCACGTTGATCATCTGGTTCTGCCAACGGGTATCCAGTTTTGTACCGCGTATATCGAAATCATTGCCGGCAATGCGCTGCCCCGACACTTTTGCCTGTATCGCCCAGCGCTTGGTGAATTTATACCGGAAATGAATACCGTACGCCTCGCGGATATTCATGAAAATATGCGGCGCAGCGTCTCCTACATAATACCCGAATCCTCCCTGTACACCTAATTCGCACAAGTACGGCTGGTCCGTACTGAGCACCTGTGCGCGTGTTTCTACGCTTACACACGCAAGCACTAACACGCTCGTTATTATATAGATGTACCGCCTCATTCTTCTCCTGCGCACACGCGCATAATTATTCATATTACAAAATCGGGCGCAAAGGTACAAAAAAAAATCCGAATGTGCAAATAAAACTTGTTTTATTTTGCCATTTGCAGGATTTTTTTACTCTTCCTTCGGAGAATTCCTTGTTTATAAGGGCGTGCCGAAGGTACAAAAAAAATGGACATATGCAAATAAATCTGCACTTTTGATGCAGATTTATCGATTATCGTGTCCGTTTGGATTAATTGGATTTGTACATGAAGTGCTTTTTGGAATTATTTCGCCAACCGGCATTGTATTCCTGACGAACAAAACAAATGGTCAAATCCGCTTGGTACTCATGATCTACAAAGTAGATATTTACATCTGCTTGATACTCATGATCCACAAAATACCATTTGCCTTCATTGCCTTTCGCTTCATATTCATGATCAGCCGAGTAAACCAATAAATCGGCTTGGTACTCATGGTCCGTTACGTAAACATTTACGTCTGCCTGATACTCATGATCGGTGGAATAAACCCGTTGCGCCATCGTGGTAGCGGATACTGTGAGCAAGCATAAAAAGAGAAATAATCGGTTCATGGTGTTTAATTTTTTATGAGTAAGCGAAAAGCGTCCGTCACTTTCTTAACCGGCACAATCTCAATAGAGTAGCGCCCTGTCTCTACCTTTTGCTCGGCAGGGATGAGGATGCGACGGAAACCTAATTTCTGCGCCTCGGAGATACGTTGTTCGATGCGGTTGACCGGGCGAATCTCTCCTGCCAAACCCACTTCTCCGCAGAGGCATGTACCCGCGTCCAAGACGATGTCCATGTTACTGCTGAGGACGGCAGCCAGAACCGCCAAATCGATAGCGGGGTCTTGCACTTTGAGGCCACCGGCTATATTGAGGAAGACATCTTTTTGCAGCAGTTTGAACCCCACGCGTTTCTCCAAGACAGCCAATAACATGTTTAGTCGCCGTCCGTCAAACCCGGTAGAGGAGCGCTGCGGCGTACCATAAGCAGCAGAGGAGACGAGTGCTTGCACCTCAATGAGGAAAGGTCTTACCCCTTCGACAGCTGCGGCTATAGCTATACCGGACAAGCCTTCGCGGGCAGTAGAAAGCAGTAACTCCGAGGGGTTCGTTACTTCCCTCAGACCATCCTGCCGCATCTCATAAATACCGATCTCGGACGTTGAGCCGAACCGGTTCTTCTGCGCACGCAGAATACGGTACATATATTGCTGGTCGCCCTCGAATTGCAGCACGGTATCTACAATATGTTCCAGCACTTTCGGGCCGGCGAGCGAACCTTCCTTGTTAATATGTCCGATGATGATAAACGGTATATTGCGCGTCTTGGCAAACTCCAAGATGCGCGCTGCACATTCGCGTACTTGTGTGAGGCTGCCGATGGAGGCTTCAACTGCCTCTGTGCCAATTGTTTGGATGGAGTCGATGACAACAATCTCGGGTTCCAACTCTTTGACTTGATCCAAAATGCGCTCTAACGATGTCTCCGAAGAAATGTATAAATTTTCCGCATTGCCGGCTAAGCGTTCGGCGCGCAGTTTGAGTTGGCGTACGGACTCCTCTCCGGAAGCGTAGAAAGTCTTTCGCTCGCCTTGTTGCATCAACACTTGCAACGCGAGTGTGGATTTGCCTATTCCGGGTTCACCGCCCAAGAGCACAAGACTTCCCGGAACCAGACCTCCTCCTAAGACACGATTAAACTCGCCGTTTCGCATGTCCAATCGCATCTCGTTGGTAGCCACAACGTCTTGCAGACGTTTCGGCATGGTTTTCTCGTCGATATTCCGATATTTCGATATACCGGTATTTCGACTTTCGACGACCTCCTCTTCATATGTGCCCCATTCGCCGCAGACCGGGCAGCGTCCTAACATCTGCGGAGCTTTAGCACCGCAGGACGAACAGACATATTGGATCGTTGACTTTGCCATTTTTTACATCGTGCATAGATGCGCGATTAGAGAGTTATAACGTCGTTTTCCTCTGCAAGGATAGTGTTATCGAAGATGGGTTTGGCCTCTTGCAAGAAGAGATTATGGTCTTCAACCCGTGCGGAATAATGACCCAAAATCAGTTTCTTCGCCTTTGCCATCTTGGCTATCGTCGCGGCGTCGGCAGCCGTTGAGTGCTTGACTTCCTTGCTCCGAGCCCCGTGTGCCTGAAGGAATGTGGACTCATGATACAACGTATCCACCCCTTCGATGATCGGAAGGATTTTTTCGCTGTATTGCGTGTCTGAACAATAAGCGTACCGCTTGCGGGTCTCATGGCTGAACGTACCATCTTCGTTCTTCACCCGATGGGTCTCTTTGAAAAGAAAACCACAGGTAGGAACACCATGTTTGAGAGGAATAGTTTCCACGGAAACAGTGCGATCCTCAAAAATGACCTCGTGCTTGCGCGGGTTAATAGGATGGAAAATGATGTCGTATAACCGATCGTTCGTGTGGTACTCCAAGAGCGGCGTCAACAGTTTCTCCAAATCCGGATGAGCGTAAATATGCATGGGCTGCGTACGTTTGAGCATGCCCAGCGTGGTAAGCAACCCGATCAGACCGAAACAGTGGTCTCCATGTAGATGCGAGATGAAGATGTTATACAGCCTTGAGGTGTGAATCCCCAATTTCTGCATCGTCAAAATCACTCCTTCGCCGCAATCGACAAGGAATGATTTGTCGCTTATCTCCACCAATTGCGCCGAAGGCGAGGTGGTCCTCGTCGGCTTGGCACTGCCGCATCCTAATATGGTTACTTTTCCTTCGCTCAAAATCTTCAAATTTTCAAATCTTCAAATTTTCAATTTGTGCGAGCTTTGCGAGCACTCGATCGCCTAATTCGCTCTTTGTTTTGATATGCTCCAACACGGCTTTGACAAACGAGTTGGACTCAAAATTACCGCGTACCTCTTCGAAATCCGCTTCCGCTTGTTCGCGGTCTCCGTCCACGCCAAAACCGGTTTGGCTGTTGAGATCGAACTCCTTCCGGGCATCGTTATACACCATTTTGTCCAATCCGACCACCGCCTCTTTCCATTCCTCAACTGTTTTGCGCAGTTGTTCCAGCGTCACTTGTTCTACGCTACAACCCCAAACCTGCTCTAATTTCTCACACGCCCAGGTCCATTCGTACGAATAGTAATTGGCGTGCATCTCAACGAGCCGTTTCTGGATATCAATGAGGCTGAGCGCCCCTTTCTCGATGTCGTCCAACAGACGTGTCACTTCGCTCTTCGGCGCAATCAATCCCGCCATATCTACCCAGTCTCCGGCTCCGGTTTTGCTATCCGGTCGTAACACGGAACGGATGTCGTCTATCGTGTGCCATTCTTCCTTTTCTAACCTGCTAATCAGGCTGTTACCGAGAAATTTCTGAATGCCGATAGTGTATAGTTCCCGTCCGTGACGAAGCGAACTATTCTTGATCTTGCAGTTTCGATAACCATACACTTCTGTGTTTTCTCCTCCTAAAGCTTGCAATTCGTTCAGTACTTCTCTGCCGCGCCACATTTTCTGCACGGTATATGGGCTCAGAAGGTTGAAATTGATCTGGTCTAACTTATTCGGGTCCTTGCGGTTATCGCGTTTCGGCCATTTCTGCGCGTCGCGGATCGTACCTACGGTACGCAGATTAGCACCTGGCACCAAGTAACTCTCCGAGTTGTTCTCTATCAGATACGAGAAAGGCAACTCCGAAGTGTCCGCATGGTGGGTGTGACGTCCCATGACGAGACTGAAAGCACCTACTTTGGAGGGCCAGAGCAGATAACTGTCGCTCGTGGTCTTCGCGCCCCGTTCGGCAATGCCCTGATGAATCGGACCGAGTTTGTACATGTGGTTCGATTGGTTGGAACCCGAGCCGGCATTCAAGAACGAGAACATACCTGCGATGAGGAGCGTCGATTTATGGTGGGTCACGGTGTAAGGACCTGCGAAGATAGCGCACGCTTCTCCATGCATTCCTTGACAGTTGCTAAAGAAGAGACTTTCGCCCGCTGAGTAGTGCTTGTCGAAGATACAGCCTTGCCCAACAAAGCACTTGTCCACCAAGGTCGAGTCGCCTATTTCAACACCCGAAGCAATAATGAAATCGGTACACTTCACGCCGCTTCCCAAACGAATAGGCGCCGCTTCATTTGAGTTGAGCGTACCGTTCTTCAGACGACTCACGCCGTTCAGCTCTGCATAATCGCCGATGCGGACATTCTTTATACTGCCGCAGTTCAGTATTCGTACGTGATCGCCGATAAAGCCGTGGTCCGAAGCCTGCGACTCCGCGTAAGCATCGATTTGCCGCTCCAACTCATGAATCATCGCCGGACGATGACGATAAAGCGTTAGAATATACGCCAAACTGGCGCTCAATTCGTTGAAAATAGGGATCTCGCGACCACCACCTTCATTCATCACCGGCACGCGGACACCGTTGCCGAACGTGGAACGGCGATCCACTAAGATTGCGTTCACATTCTCAATGCAGGTGTGCGCTCCGATATGATAATTGGCGATGTAATTATGGATGTTGTAGAGGTGCGCATCGTCGCCTACCTCGCAGTTGTGCAAGGTGGCATTGTAGATGCCTGAGTGGATCTTCAGTCCTCCGGGCAACTCTATCTCGCGTCCGAAAACACCCAGTTGGTTGTGTCCGGAGAAAGTGGTGTTGCGCACGTATCTGGCATCGAACGCTTCGGCTACCTCCACGTCCGCCCAATCGCGTGCACTACATCCCTGTGCCTCCATCTGCGCTATCTCTTGCTGTGATAATTTGCGGTACATATTTGTCCTTTGTCTTTGAGCAAAGCGGTCTTTATTCCTTGAGCAGCCTATGGCTGCGGTCTCTTAATCGTTCAGCAACATCGGCATAAGCAGCATCAGTACGTCTTCGTTCTCTTGGTTCTCAGCCGGAAGGATGAGGCCTGCGCGTGCCGGATCTGCCAGTTTCAACTGTACTTCTGCGCTCTCAATCGAGCTCAGCAGGTCGATCAGGAACGGTGCCTTGAAACCGATGGCCATCGGCGTGCCGTTGTAATCGCAACTGATGGTCTCTTCTGCGCTGGTCGAGAAATCGATGTCCTGCGCGGAGATTTTGATTTGGTTCTCGCTGAGCGCCAGACGAAGCTGTGCGGTACCGTTGTTAGCGAAGACAGCTACACGCTTGCAGGCGTTGATAATCGTCTGACGGTCAACGGTTACCACGTTCTGGTTGCCCTGAGGAATAACGGCGTTGTAGTTCGGGAAACGACCCTCGATCTGACGGCAAACGATGATTGTGCTGCCAAACTCAAAGCGGGCGTTCTTGGAGCCAAACGTAACTTTTACTTCGCTCTCCTCTTTCGCCAACAGGTTCTTTAGCAGCCCTGCGGGTTTCTTGGGCAGAATGAAACTTGCCTCTGCGCCGGCAGCTACGCTGGTGTTCGTATAACGAACCAAACGGTGTGCGTCGGTTGCTACCATCGTCACTTTGTCTGCTGCGATGTCGAAGAATATACCGTTCATAACGGGACGCAAGTCGTCGTCCGCCGTGCAGAAAATGGTCTTCTCAATCGCACTCTGCAGTACGTTTGCCGGCAATGCGATCTGACGTGCTTCTGCTTCTGCGGCAGGCATCTCCGGATACTCGTTGCCGTTAACGCCAACGAACGAATAGGTACCGTTCTGGCTTACCATGTTGACTGCGAAATTATTCTCGTCAATGGTGAATGCCAGCGGTTGCTCGCTGAACTCCTTGAGGGTCTCCAACAGCAACTTGGCTGCCGAAGCTACTTTGCCGTTTCCTTCTGCGCCCTCCACCTCGATACTTGTGCGGATGGTCGTCTCGCCGTCTGAGGCGGTTAACATCAACTCGTTACCAACCAAATCAAACAGCACGTCGTCCAGAATAGGCAGCGCGTTCTTGTTGTTAATCACACGGCTTACAGCCTGCAATTGAGAAAAGAGTTTCGAACTCGATACATTGAATTTCATATACGTATAGTTTTAATATTTTTTACAATTTTATTGTAATTGTTAACAAATAGCGTGCAAAGATACACTTTTTTTTGCACATATGCAAATTTTTTTGTAATTTTGCAGCGGATTATGGCAAAAATAGGTGTTTTTGATAGCGGATACGGTGGTCTGACCATTCTGGATGCCATCCGTCGCGAGCTTCCCGAGTATGATTATATCTATCTTGGGGACAACGCCCGTGCACCTTATGGTACGCACTCGTTCGATGTCATCTATCGGTACACCCTTCAGGCCGTTCAATATCTCATCAACAAAAACTGTGCCTTAATCATTCTGGCCTGCAATACTGCCAGTGCCAAAGCCCTTCGAACTATCCAACAAAATGACATCCCTCCCTTGAGGGAGGGCTTGGGTAGGCCTATTAATGTATTGGGCGTCATTCGTCCGACCGTTGAGGCCGTTCCTGCCATCACCAAAAATGGACATGTCGGCATTCTTGCCACTCCGGCGACGGTTAGCTCGGAGAGTTATGTGCTGGAGCTGAACAAGATCAGCGAAAATCTCCCTTCCCTTCAGGGAGGGGGCGGGGGTAGGCTCTTCATCTCTCAGCAAGCCTGCCCGCTCTGGGTGCCGCTCATCGAGGCTGGTGAATATAACGGGCCGGGCGCTAAGTATTTCATCGGCAAGTACCTGCGTGAGATACTCGCCAAAGATCCGCAGATTGACACCCTCGTGCTCGGTTGTACCCACTATCCGCTCATGAAAGAGCGAATCGACAACTGGCTCGAGTTTCGTCATGAACTGGATGAGTCGGAATTCCCTCTTCCGGTGAATTCACCAAAGGTGACTACTATCGCACAAGGCGAACTCGAAGCCAAGTCTCTCGCGGATTATCTGCATCGTCACCCCGAGTACCGCGACCAACTCTCCACTAACGGGACATGCTCCTATCTGACTACAGAAAATGCGGACCGCTTCTCGCAATCCGCATCGCTCTTCCTCTCCTCCCCAGTCCAAGCGGAGCACATCGATCTGGAGTAATTTTTCTTCTTTTACAGGGCAATCCGATTGCCCGCTATCCGCTACCCTTTAATCTGATTGCCCGCTATCCGCTACCCTTTTCTCTCCTTCAGAAGTACCATCCGCACAAACACCGGAAACATCCCGTAAACCTTCTTTTCCGCCAACCCCTCATTCAAAAACACATCAGGCTTTTCTTTAAATTGCGCATTCCATCGTGCCCGCAACTCCGCATACCTCGGATGGTTCTTGTCTTTCATGATCGCACTTGCCTCTCGGCAAACTTCCTGCCACACCAACCTCTGCGCTTCTTCTTTCTCGCTCCGCGGATGGCGTTTAAAATCACGCTTGTCTTTGCGGTAATACTCCTGCGGACCCATCTTAACGATATGTCCCTCATCGTCACGATAAGATTTGATACGCATGGTCATTCCCGATTTTCCACTTACTTTTCCTCTCCATATATCAATCCCCGGACTTAATGTTACTCTTGACATATCCTTTCTCCTTTCTTTTTATTTCGTTTTATTTCTTTTTACTGAACTTTTCCACATGATCTTTGAGATAAGACAAAAAAATACAAAACATTTTTATTTCGTCTCTCATTTTATGATTGACTTGCCTGTTTTTTACGATTGACTTACCTATCATTTCTTATATTTTCTTTAGTAAATCTTTAGTTATTCTTTGGTAATATTTTAGATATTGTTTGGTTATTCACGGTATTATCACGTGACGATATTGGGACAAAACCGCAAAAACCACGGCCCCAAAAGACTAAAATCTACCGAAAATTCGTTGAACTTCTAAAATCTCTGCAAAGATACAAAAAATTTCTGACATATGCAAATTTTGATGATATTTTTAGGTTTTCTTTTCCTTTTTTTGTTTTTCTCTGCTTTTTTCGCCCCTCGGTGTTCTGTACGCGCCACCTCCGCTGGCGCGCTTCCTCTTTCTTCTTGGTTTTACATCGGATGGCATCCGATGCCGCCAAAAAAGGCAGCGGATTTCTCGCTGCCTTTCGTATGTTCATTCCGCGGGATTATATCCCGCCTGACTTCGTCTTTTGCTGCGGAATTGTATTCCGCTTTTTATAGCGTTTATGCGCCGCTCATCTATGTGCTGCTTTATTTCACTTCCTGTCCTGTGATGGTATATACATTCCCCTAACCTCATCGCAAGCTCAGTAGATATTGGGCTATATTTTGATAGTTAATACTTGCTTTGTTTTATTTCCAACATAGTTATAGATTGCTGTTCCTTCAAGAATGGATAGATAATATCTTATTTCGGCTAATTCTTTATTCGAATAAAATTCTTTTCTATGTTCTTTTTCTAACTCACTTTGAACTGTCCTTAATAGGCTGATTGTATAATAACTTTCATCTACTTCATATGTGTAAATTACATTTTGACCATCAAAAACAATTGATTCCAACTTGGTGAACTCGTTCACTTTTGTTCCAGCGGTTTGTTTGTTGGAGAGAGCCACATCAGCAGACAGATACTCCTTTGCCTCTTTTACCCGTTTTTCATGCTCCGTCAAATTACTATCAGTAAAGCACGATACCATACCTAACATGGTTAAAAACAACACTATTTTTTTTCATCTCGTTTTTGCTCACTTATATCCCATTGAGCATTGGTTAGATAATATGATAATTATGTTACAAATTTACAACTAATCTTACTGCTCGCCCAAAACCGCGGGTCAAATCTTTCTGATAATATAGAGTATTGCTAGTGAAATAGAGGCCGTAAATAGAACTTTCATTGTAAACTGTTGACGACCAATAATATCCTGCTACTCCAGCATATTGCGAGATAATATTAGAAGAATAGTTGGAATTACCACTTCTAAAGCCACTTGCAGGCAAGAATACAGCTCCATTAGCCTCCATTAATTCCCACTGAGAACCAACATAGACATTATTAACAAATCCCCAGTCCTTGTTGTCGTTAGCAGTGGTCATTCCTGCAACGAAAGTACAACCATTAGGCAATGTCCAATCGTCAGGCAAAATAACTATACCGGTTATTCCATTCACTCTTGCTGCTCCATATTTGTTGAGTGCCTCGGGTCTTTTTTGTAGGAGGTACTCCCACTCATCCTTTGTCAAAGTACGCCATATTCCGGGTGCATCATCGCCTATTTGATTATAGGTTCCCCAATCTGCGTAAATATAATTGCCCGAGAAATCATAATTTGGATCACCCCCTAAATAATAATCCCAATAATTTTCACTAACAGCAAATGGATTATACGCATTAGCTCCACTTTTCCAACCACTTGTTCCCCAGCAAAACAAATCTTTCCAAGCATTAGTACCATTGTTATTGCTACTTCCCTCTACTGTTCCGCCTACATTATTATCATACATGGACCAAGTCATACCATATCCATAACCTATCATATCCCATTGATGTTCGGCGAAACGCCAAGTTCCAACTTTGGAAGTCCCGTCTGCGCACTGATGAGAACCTAATGAGTGATTGTACTGCAAGTTACCCGGTGAGAACATGACCTTAGTTGTGGGACTGACACTGAAAGCACTTGCTGCAAGACTAAAAGTTGCTGTTAGAGTGAGGTTGTCATTTAAGGTGACAATACGGGGATTGCTTGTGTTGCCGTCCGACCATTGACTAAAAGAATATCCTTTTTCTGCAGTAGCGACAAGAGTTGCTGTTGAGCCCTTTGCATATTCACCACTTCCGCTTACAGTTCCTTTTCCATCTGCTTCTAGGGTTACAATATAAAACGGAGCCCAGAACCCGATACTGTCTATATCGGCTACGGGATAAGAGATGTGAGAACCATCTGTTCTCCATAAATACAAATACTGTTGCGCACGCATCGTGCCAAATGCCATTATAAAAATTATGGCAAGTATGAGATTTCTTTTCATATAGTATTGTTTTATAATTGTTATTTTATGCGTTGTCCTATGACAGAGTATAATTTGCCGTTGTGCTCTATATAAAGAGTACCATTTTTTATATACTTTTTTACTATTCGATTAGATGTCTCTTGATTAGTCACGACTTCAATATCATTTGTTTCGGTGACTTCAAAAACGCAAGTTATTACACCGCTCGCTACGATGTTCTGCTTATCTTTGATATTGAAGGATGGTACACCATTCTCGTTTTTGATGGTAAGACATGGGTAGTCCCTAATGTTAAAGATCTGGCTCTGCCCAGTCTGCTTTATTGCAACGAGTGATAGTTGTGGTTCTTTTGCACACATTAAAAATGGTACAAAAACCATTATTAAACAAAAAAACGATTTGTTTTTCATATACTATTAGTTTTCTGAGTTTTCCCTATTTTGTGTATTTGCTGTTCTCTCTTTTTTTAGTAATTCAATAATCTCTTTTTGGTTTTCAATCATTTGATCCATTTGTTTTTTACGTTCGTTGATTTTTAGATACCAACAATTTAATTCACGGCATAAGTAGAACACACAAATAAGGGCTACGATTACCCACAAATCTTCTGAAGACATAATTTTAAAATTTTACATTGCTTCGCCTGCCTCCTGCAAAAGCGGTTATAAATAAACAAAAGCGTGAGGCTGCTATGCCACACACTCTTGTTTGAAGGTCGTCGGAAACCTGTGATAAATAAGTATGCAACAATAGTAACTCCACGCTAAAACATGGAAACTATTTGCCATTCTCTTATTTATCAGTTTGAAAAGTTCCGACGTTCTCAAACAAAAGAGTGAAAGCAAACGCTTCTTTTAATCAATATATTTTTGCGCAACACTTTGCGCTTGTATTTGTGGAGTATAGCGGACTCGAACCGCTCACCTCAACACTGCCAGTGTTGCGCTCTAGCCAGATGAGCTAATACCCCTTATGTACTATTCACTTTTTTACGCTGTCGATGCCAGCGGTGGTTGAGTTATAAACTAATATCCAACAGATGGCCGATTAGTTTATTATTAGCAAGATAAACTATACTATATACGTTCTCTAATTCTTCTGTTCAACTAACTCTTTTACACTTTCTTCAAACTGCAAAAGAGCTTGCTTGGTGTAAACAACTTCTTTCATAGGAACATAGCGCGAATGCGCGGTTCAAGGAAAGCGATTGCTTCATCGGCAGTATAGTACTTTTTCTGCACATTTCCGGTACCTATTGCATCTGTTGTAATAGGTGCGTCATTGGGTTGATGTTTTACGTCTGTTTGCATAGTTGTTCTTGTTTTCTAAACCTTTGCGGCTGCAAAGGTACACAAAAAAAATGACATACGCAAGAGGTATGCCATTTTTTTGAGATTTTTCGATAACTCGAGAGAATATTTATCCCACGCTTCCTTCGAGAGAGACTTGCAGCAGTTTCTGTGCTTCAACGGCAAACTCCATCGGCAGTTTGTCCATGACCTCTTTGGCGTAGCCGTTGACGATGAGGCCAACGGCGTCTTCCATGCTGATACCTCGTTGCTGGCAGTAGAAGAGCTGATCCTCGTTGATCTTGGAGGTTGTTGCTTCGTGTTCTACGGTAGCTGTGGGGTTGGAGATAATCATGTCGGGGAAAGTGTGCGCGCCGCATTTATCGCCCAACAGAAGCGAATCACATTGACTGTAGTTACGGGCATTTTCGGCATGAACACCCATCTTGACGAGTCCGCGGTAAGCGTTCTGGCTATGCCCCGCGGAGATACCTTTGGAGACGATACGAGAACGGGTGTTTTTGCCGATGTGAATCATCTTCGTACCTGTATCTGCCTGTTGGTAATTATTGGTGAGCGCCACCGAGTAGAACTCCGCCGTGGAGTTATCCCCTTTTAAAATACAACTCGGATATTTCCATGTGATGGCAGAACCTGTCTCGACCTGCGTCCAACTCAACCGCGCGTTCTCGTGGGTGATACCTCGTTTGGTGACGAAATTATAGATTCCGCCTTTTCCGTTCTTATCTCCCGGATACCAGTTCTGGACGGTGGAGTACTTCACTTCGGCGTCCTTATGAACGATGATCTCAACAATCGCTGCGTGAAGTTGGTTTTCATCGCGCATAGGTGCTGTACATCCCTCTAAATAAGACAGATACGCGCCTTCGTCTGCAATCAGTAAGGTCCGCTCAAACTGACCTGTCTTACCGGCATTGATGCGGAAATAGGTGCTCAGTTCCATCGGGCACCGCACGCCCTTGGGCACATACACAAACGAACCATCCGAGAAAACCGCAGAGTTAAGCGCGGCATAGAAATTATCCGTCGGAGGAACCACACTTCCCAAGTATTTCTTGACCAAGTCCGGGTATTCCTTTACCGCCTCGCTAATCGAACAGAAAACGATACCCTTCTCCGCCAAGGTCTCCCTAAACGTCGTCTTCACGCTCACGCTGTCCATGACTGCATCGACCGCCATGTTTCCCGCGAGTGCTGCCCGTTCCTCCAAAGGAATACCAAGTTTGTCGAAGGTCTTCATGATCTCCTCGTCGATGGCATCATTGGCATCATTGGCATCATTCTCATCATTCGCATCATTCTTTTTCGCCTTTGGAGCAGCATAGTATGAGATGGCTTGGAAGTCAATCTCTGGTATATTGAGGTGCGCCCAGGTGGGGACAGACATGGTCTGCCATTTGCGGAAGGCCTTGAGGCGGAACTCGAGCAGCCACTCGGGCTCGTGCTTCTTCGCGGAAATAAGCCGAACGATGTCTTCGTTCAGACCCGCAGGTACAATCTCTGTCTCTACATCCGTCGTGAAGCCGTACTTGTATTCCTGCGAAGTGATATCTTGAATAAGGGAATCCAATTCTTAATTTTTAATTCTTAATTTTTAATTCAAAAAGAGCCACCCTTGGTCGGGCGGCTCTCTGAGGCCGGTAGCGGAGTCAAACCGCTCTAAACGGTTTTGCAGACCGCTGACTAAGTCGCTCATCCAACCGGCCGTCGCGCGAGCGACGGCTCAATACGATTCGTTACTACGTAACTCATATGAATTTTCGCCGTGCTCTCGCTCTCCCCAAAAATTAGAAATTTTCGGGGACCTCATCCCCTATATTTTCCGTCTTTCGTGGAAAGCGGGTGCAAAGGTACAATATTTTTTTGAAATGACCAAATTTTTAGGCAAAAAAATGCAAATATGCGTTAAAAAAGGCTCAAATCGGCATCTGAGATGGTTCCTTTCGGACGTTTTTTGCCTCGCGAAGGGGTCTTCGGTGTTTCCTTCGTACATTGTACTTCGTCCTTTGTACATTGTACATCTCCCCTTAGTACCTTATCTATGATCTCACGGGTTTGATCATCGGTCCATTGACATTTATTGATAATCCAATCGAGATAACTTTTGTCGATGCGCATCATCGATTCGATGGACTCCCCTTTATGTGCACCCTGAGTGAGGTAGTAATAACCGCCTTTCTTGGTGAGCCAGCGGTCGTAACAGATGAAGCCGAACTCATCGCGTTGTGCCCATTCCCAACCGTGTGCGGCGACTTGCGCTTTGAAGACCTCAATCGTCGCCATCACATCATCGAGCGAGTTATGGGCACCCTCAAAAGGATGACCATAGTAACGGGTATAAGCTGCGGTGAGGTTATTGCGCACTTTCTCTCCGTTCTCATCTACCATTCCTGCCGTGTGAATACGCTCCAAGAGCAGGGCGTCGTACCAAGTTCTGCCTTCAAAAGAGAAGTCCAGACCGAGCCGCGCCAGATTATAATGAAGGATCGGCGCGTCGTAGCCGTTTCCGTTATAGGAGAGGAAATCGCAACCCTTGGTAAACGCGATGAAATCGTCATAGACCGAACGCAGCGAGACGCCATTCTCCATGAGGAATGGTTTGCTGATATGATGCACCGCTTCCGCTTCGGCAGGGATCGTGAACTCGCCTTCCGGGAGGATATACCAATCCCGTTGGTCTATAACCGACCAATCGGAAGTCTCTATTTTCACCAGAGAGAGCTGGATAATATGCTCTTTCTGTACATCGAGACCGGTTGTCTCTGTGTCAAAACAAACTAATTGCATAAATGTCAATTCTCAAATTTCAAATGGGAATTATTCTACGTAGAGAACAAGTCCCTTCAAGTATTCCCCTTCGGGGTGGTAGATATTAATTGGGTGATCTTGGGGTTGATGGAGCTGGTGAAGAATCCGCACTTTGCGTCCCACTTGTGCGGCAGCAGAGAAGACCGCCAAACGGAATGCCTCTTTATCCACAGCCTGCGAGCAGGAGAAGGTAAACAAGATACCTCCCGGGCGAATCATCTCAATCGCTTTCGCATTGATCCGCTGATAGCCCCTTAACGCATTCTTCACCGCATCCCGGTGTTTGGCAAAAGCCGGCGGATCAAGAATAATCAGGTCAAAAGTGCGACCTTCGGACTTCTGCTTGCTCAGGTACTCAAACGCATCCGCAGCTACTGCGGTGTGGTTGGCGGCTTTCGGAAAATTCTTCGCCACATTGATGTTTACGAGATCAATCGCTTTCTGGCTCACATCTACCGAATCCACGGATTTAGCCCCGCCTCGCAAGGCGTACAGAGAGAAACCTCCGGTGTAGCAGAACATATTGAGAACATCCTTGTCCTTGGCGTAGCGCTCCACAAGGGCGCGGTTCTCGCGTTGGTCAATGAAGAAACCTGTTTTTTGTCCCCGTAACCAGTCGATGCGGAACTGAAGCCCATTCTCTATACTCCAAAACTCGTCCTTTGTACATTGTACATCGTCATTTTGTACTTTAATCCATCCTGTCTTCTCTCCCTCAATCGGAGCCTTGAAGGGCAGGGTGTCATCGCTCTTATAATAGATGTTTTTAACTTGCGGCACTTCCGCCAGAATCGCTTCTGCTATCTCTTTCCGACTCACGTGCATGCCTACCGAATGTGCCTGAATAACAGCGGTCTCTGCATAGACGTCCACAATCAGTCCCGGCAGAAAATCTCCCTCTCCATGGACAAGGCGGAACGTGTTATTGATTGTGCATTGTGCATTGTGAATTAGTCCCAACGCTTCGCGAACTTGATACGCCGCTTTGATTCTCTCCTGCCAAAAATCCTTCGGTAGTTCTTCCACGCCGAACGCGAGAATCCGCACGGCGATAGAGCCTATTTGCCAATGCCCGACACCTAAGGGCTCTTTCGAAGCGGAGTACACCGCTACGATCTTGCCTTCTTCAGGCGCGTCCCCTTTATGATGGGCGTCCAACACCACGCGAGCGATAGCTCCGCTGAAGACCCAAGGGTGAAAACGCTTGAGCGACTCCTCTTTATGTGGTTTTAAATATACAGTCGTCATCTTTAAATTCTCAATTCTCAATTCTCAATTATCTCCTATTCCACCCCGTGTGTGAGGTCATGGTAGGCGTGGAGCGAGAGGTTGTCGCTTACGTATTTCAAACTATGCAGGTTTTTGAAACCGAGCGCAGCGATGAAAGCCAGCTCCATGTCGAAGACGCAGTCTTTGTAGTCCGAAGCCAGCACAAAATCGCAGTTGGTGTAACAGGGAGCCTGAAGACAATTTGAGATGTGAGATGTGAGATGTGAGATTTTGAGTTCGGGCTCCGGGTACGTCACATTCGGGTGGTTGAGTTTCACTTCGGTCACTTCGACCCAAGTGCCCAAATCAAAATTCGCACTACCGGCGTAGCCGATATTATAAATCTCCGCCTCGCGGTCCATGTTTTGCAGCGAACGGATGATGTTGATGGCTCCCACACCGGTGTAGATGATCTCGGCGTCGCTGAGGTCCAAACCTAATTTTTCCTTCACTTGGGAGATCAATCCGTACTCGCCTTCTTCTGCCATAATGATATATTTTGCCATATTGAATTGAATTTGGCTGCAAAGGTACAAAAAAAATCTCATATACGCAAGTGTATACGAGATTTTTCTTTGTTGCGGAGGGCGGGATCGAACCACCGACCTTCAGGTTATGAGCCTGACGAGCTACCACTGCTCTACTCCGCGATATAACACCATTTTCTTTCAAATGGGACTGCAAAAGTACTGCTTTTTTTTGACATACGCAAATTTTTTACAGATTTTTTTGCATATATACGTATTTTTTTGTAATTTTGCACCATTATTCAACATCAATTATGAAAAAACACTTATTTTTTGCGTTGTTTTTATGCTCGCTGACGGTTGCTGTTCATTCGGTGGAGCGTGTTTCTTTAGAAACGCTTCAGTCCGATTGGTCTAAATACACGAACCGGATGGTGCAAGTGACTACGCCGCTTGTTGTTTGCGGTAGTTTCTATGACTCACTCGTCCTTGCGCCTGAGAGGCTCTATTGTCCGGAAGAGAGGGCAGTTGGACTTGCCGATGGAGATAGCACCGCTTACTGGCAGATCGTGGAATCCAATCGTGCTAACTCCATCGTGGTCCACTGCCGCAACCAATATTATAAGGTACGCACGGGTGATCGCGTGCGCACATTCAAGGCGCGCGTGACAAGTGAGCGGCATTTCGTGACAGGACAAGGCGTCAAGACCTCCCATGCTCCGCTCGATAAACTGCCCAAACCCCGCAAGAACGAACTGCGTATCGTGGGAGCGAATATTGAGAATTACTTCGCGGATCTCGGCGGTTACGCCCATAAACGCACTACTCCTGCCCAACAGGCGCTCCAGACGCGCAAACTCGTCTCTGCGCTATGCGCTATGCACGCCGACCTCTTCGCTTTCTGTGAGATGCAGGTGGGCGACAAAGCGCCGAAGATGTTGCTGGCGGAGCTGAATAAGCATGGGCATTATGCTTTTGTTGCCATGCCGATGGATAATATCGACCGGATTGGTTGTTGTTTTGTGTATAACACCGACCGGATTCAGCCATACGAATCGCCCCTCTCGGCGTACCATGACTCGACCAGCCATTACTACGCGCGAATGTTTGCGCAGGGATTTGAGGATCGTGCTTCCGGAGAACGCTTCATCGTTTCCCTCAATCATCTCAAATCCAAACGTCCCGGACGTACGCAGTATAGCACCAACCTCAAACGGATGGAGAACACGGACTCGCTGCTGGCGATGTTGCCGCAAGCGATGACGCTTTATGGTGATTCGGATATACTCCTTCTCGGTGATTATAACTGCTATACGCAGGAGCAACCGATCCAGACCATTGTGCGCGCCGGTTATGAGGACCAGATAAGCCGTTTCTGTCCGGATAACTATTCCTATGTCTATAAGGGCGAGATCGGGTACCTCGACCGCTGTTTTGCTAATCCCTCAATGGCAAGTTATATCGTGCGTGTGCGCCCGTGGCATGTCAATGCTGATTGGTATTACCAGCATGGCGCTTTCAAACAGAAAGATACCTCCATGCACCGCTACTCCGATCATGAACCGATTATTGTGGATATCAAACTTTATTGACAATCCAAGTTTTATTGACGATTGGACGATTGACGAGGTACGATTGATTGACGATTTGTCGCTTCGCGAGATTTACGATTGACTATGCGCTGAACAATCGTCAATTATACTCATTCGTCAATAACTCGTAAATCGTAAATCTGTAAAACGTCAATAAAAAACGGGCAGTTATTGAAACTGTCCGTTTTTTGTGACCCCGCTGGGGCTCAAACCCAGAACCTTCAGAACCGGAATCTGACACTCTATTCAATTGAGCTACGGGGCCCGGAGCGTCCTCCCGACGGAACGGGAGGAGCGGCTTCCGCCTAAGAGGGTAATTCCTCCAACTATCAATTATCAACTATCAATTATCAACTCTCAATTCTCAATTCTCAATTATCAACTCTCAATCCCTTCTTCCTCCCATGAAAATCAGGATGTAGTAGATCAGTGTGGCCAGCGAACTGAGGGCTGCTACTACGTAAGTATAGGCAGCGCTGCGGAGCGCGTCGGAAGCCATCGCGATGGTCTCCCGTTGGGTGAGACCGGATTCTTCCAACCAGTTCACCGCTCTGCGGCTGGCATCAATTTCCACCGGTAACGTTATAAACGCAAACAAAGTCGTGGTGGCGAAAAGCGCTATACCCACTAACATCAGCGTCGGGAAGGTCTCGATCGTCAGCATGCCAATCAGTAGAATCCATGTCATCCATCTGCTGGAGAACGAAACCACGGGCACCAACGCCGACCGCATCTTCAGCGGCGCATAAGCCTTCGCGTGTTGCACCGCGTGACCGCACTCGTGTGCCGCAACTGCTGCTGCGGCTATATTAGCACCGTTATAAACCGCCTCCGACAGATTAACCGTCTTCGTGGCAGGGTTATAATGGTCGGTCAACTGACCGCTAATACAGGTCACTTCCACATCGTCAATACCGTTCTCACGCAGCATCTTGAGTGCCACGTCCCTTCCAGTCATCGGCAGGCTCTCCTTGCTGTATTTCTCGAACTTACGCTCCAGCGAAGAGGATACGATCCAACTAGCGATAGCGATGACGATGAATAAAATCCAATATATTGATATACTGCTCATTTTTCTGTACTTGTTTTCGGTTTGCGGCAATGCTTGCACTCTCCGTAGATCAGCAGCGTGTAGCTCTGCATGTCAAAATTCAGATATTTGCGCACCCGTATAAGATGGTCAATAGCTTGATCTTTGATCTCCGAGACACGTCCGCATTTGCCGCATCGTATCTGCATATGTATCTGTTTGCCGGGGATCACTTCGTATTGCGTAGCGCCTTTTCCCCTTTGTCTGTCAATGGCGTGAATGATCTGCGCTTTGATGAATAACTCTAATGAGTTATACACCGTTGCTACGGATATCCGCTCCGCTTCGCACGCTTTCGCCAGTTGGTCTGCTGTGAAGAGCGGTGGCAACAGACATGCTTGCTCTAAGACCATCTCCCGAACACGCGATTTGCGCATCGTGTGCGCGCTGATGTATTCATTCAATTTGACCAGTGCCGCTTCGTATGTCTTTTGTCCTTTCACAGCGGTTTGATATATGCGCGATGACGCTTATGTTGCTTATGATCGAACTGCATAAAGAACGACAGCACTTTGGTGTTGGTCTCCAGCATACTGGTGGTCTCCAGCGTGTGGATGCCGTATTGGTTGATGAGCGGAATCTGGTCCTGCAGGAAGAGCGCATTGATGCCCTTGTCCTGATAATCCGGCCGAACGGCGATAAGCAGAAAACTGAACCGCTCCATCTTCTTCGCCTTCAGCGCTTTGATGAGGTGATACCATCCGAAGGGGAATAGTTTGCCTCCGCTCTTGCGCAGCGCAGGCGCTATATCCGGCATGCCGAGTCCAACTCCCACCAGTTCCTCTTTCTCATTCACAACCAGCGTCACGAAATCGAAGTTCAGGAACTGGAAATACATATCCTTGTAGTAGTTCTTCTGCTTGTCTGTCATGGGCTGGAAGTTATAGAGCTTCTGATACGCCGCGTCTATCACATCCATGTACTCGATACCGAATCGTTTCACCAACTCGCGTGAGTTCTTCACCTTGACGATCTTAACGTGATAGCGTTGTTTCACCATCTCCGCCAACCGCTCGATACGTTCGGGCACCTCTTTGGGAGGGAACACCTGCAGCTCTATCCAGTCCGCCTCTTTGACCAATCCGTAGGCTTCGATATGCTTCACGTAGTACGGGTAGTTATAGAGCGAAGCCATCACCGCCGGATATTCATATCCTTCCAATAGCAAACCCTCATGGTCAAAATCCGTGAATCCGACCGGACCGTTCAAGGCGTTCATGCCTCTCTCCTTGCCCCATGCAACGACCGTGTCCAGCAACGCTTTGCTGACTTCCTCGTCGTCGATAAAATCGAACCACCCGAAGCGTACATGCTTGAAACCCCATTTCTCATTCGCGCGGCGGTTGATGATGCCGGCTACGCGTCCCACGGGTTTGCCTTCGCGATAAGCCATCCATAATTGGTAATCGCATACCTCCAAGGCAGGGTTCTTCTCTGCATCAAAGCAGTTCATCTCGTCGAAGAACAACGGCGGGCAGTAATAGGGACAATCCGCATACAAATCATTAGCGAACTGAATGAATTGTTTCAGTTCCCGTTTGGTATGTATTTCGCGAATTTCAACTGCCATTTTTGTCTTTTTTACAGAAAAATCGTGCAAAAGTACAAAAATATTTTGACATATGCAAATTTTTTTGTAATTTTGCACCCGATTTTCGAAAAAGACGTAATTGTACATCGTAAATCGTCAAATCGTAAATGATTTGGGGCTATTTGGTTTTGACAGCAGGTAGAATGGTTGTGTAAGCACGCCGAGCAATGAGGCAACGCTCGTTAATCTCGCTTCAAAATATAACTGGCAACTATGAGTATGCTCTCGCTGCCTAATCGAAGTATAGTAGATTAGCCTTTTTCGGGTGCAAGGCGCCTGAACGAGACATCGCTCCAAGCCGAGTCTGTGGGCTCAATGGATATAGCGGTGCGGAAATTCACAGAATAGATATCGCAGGCTGCGATGCGGTGTCGAAACTTTAGCAGATAAGTCGGCGGTTGGTGGCTTGGGTCTTGCTGCCGAACGAAAACGAAGGCCAAGATAAGCGTGTAGAAAGCACAAGTATTCCTTGTTTGGACACGGGTTCGACTCCCGTTAGCTCCACGGGGTATTAGCTCAGTTGGTAGAGCGCAACGTTCGCAATGTTGAGGTCAGGGGTTCGACTCCCCTATGCTCCACAAAAAATCGCCTTATTGAACCATGAAACATTTTAGTCTTATTTCTTTAGTCTGTTTTTTCTTAGTCTTTTTTACCTCATGCTCACAGCCGAACCCCTACCTGCAAACGGCGGAATCGGTTGCGCTGTCCGAGATGAAGCATAACCCCGAGATGTGGACCTGCGATGGAGCTCCTAAACCCAAATGGGAGTATACGCCGACCCTCATGGCGCGCGCGTTCCTTGAGTTATATGCGCGTACGGGTGACACAACTTATCTCAACCATGTGCAGCGGTTTGCCGACCTTTTCATCGGCGAAGATGGTTCGATTCTCACCTATAAGCAGAGCCTCTATAACATGGATCGCATCCAAGGCGGTAATTTCCTCATTATGCTCAATGCTATCAATCCCCAACCCCAATACACCACTGCGATCGAGACGCTGCGTGACCAGTTACGTGACCAGCCTCGAACGAGCGAAGGAGGTTTCTGGCATAAGCAGATTTATCCCCACCAGATGTGGCTCGATGGACTTTTCACCGGTACGACTTTCTATGCTCGTTATGCGGCGTGGAAACCCGAACCGGAGGCTTGGGAGGATATAGTGAACCAGTTCCTCGTGGTCGATCAACACACCCTCAAGGCGAACGGACTCAACCATCACGGATGGGATGAGAGCAAGCAGATGGGGTGGAGTGATTCGATCACAGGTTGCAGTCCTGAGACATGGGGACGTGCTGAAGGATGGTACGTCATGGCGCTGTGTGATGTACTGGAACTGATGCCGGCGGATCAACCCTCCCGTCCGGCGTTGGAGGCTATCCTCAATCGCGTCATGAGCGCGCTGCTGGCAGTGCAGGATCCTGAGACCCATCTATGGTATCAAGTGCCTGACCGTGCCGGCGAAGAAAGCAATTATCTGGAGTCCACTTGTTCGGCAATGTACTGCTTTGCGATGGCGAAAGGCGTTCGTCTCGGCATCCTGCCTGAGAAGTATAAAAAAGAAGCCATCCAAGTCATGGATGGCCTCAAGACCTATAAACTGCGTACCAACGAAGATGGTACTCTTTCGCTTATTGATTGTTGTGCAGTAGCCGGTTTGGGCGGTAATCCCTATCGGGATGGCACCTATTCCTATTATGTGAATGAGCGTATCCGTGAGGATGACCCCAAAGGAGTGGCACCTCTTATTCTGGCTGCGATTGAACTATCCAAACTCTAAAAAACTCTCTTCTTCGGAGCCTCGTTTCCTACTTTAGGTCCGGTGGAAGAACCTGCTAATGCGATGGGCGTCATGACTCTTTCGGCAGTCATTACGTCCATCTTTATTTCCGGCGTTATATATCTCTTTAACTCTTTCATTCTTTCATTCTTTCATTCTAAACCCTAAACACTAAACACTAAACCCTAAACTATTTCATCCTTCCCATCACATCATACATCCGTCCGTCTCGGAGGATATAAACGTGCTCGTCAATAATCACCTTGGTGGCTCTTCCCTTCAGGGAGGAGTCGGAGGTAGGCTCTTCCACTCCTGTCGGCATTTTCGCCTTCAGAAGCAATCCGTATCCTTCTGTCGTGCCTTGCGCTAACTCGATGGTGTACGCGCTCTCGCTGAGGTTCCAAAGGAGGCTACCATCCTTCGTCAGGAAAACATCCGCGTCACGTGCCTCCTGCATCGCGATGGAGTAACTGCCTGCTGCCGGCGCATATAACGTGAGCGGATAAGAAGCCTGACCGTTCTTCAACGGGAAAGCCGCTGCGCATAACTGCGTACCATAAGCCTTCACCCACATCTGCGCGCACTTCGCATTGCCTATGCTCATCTTAGCTACATCGCGCCCGATCTCGTAACTGTCGCTATCCTCCTCACCGGTGCGCAGAAAGAGTTGGTCCTCTTCCTCTCCGGCTTCGTTCATTAACCGCACAACATACGTTTTCTGCTCCATCGCGCTTAAAGCGCGCGCGGGCGCCAGAGCAATGCTGCCGATGTCATCTCTCGTGACAGTGATAGCACTTCCGTTCGATTGGTAGAAGAACGCGCTGCCCATCATCAGCTTCACGTCATCGCTGGCGCGCAGTTTGAAAGCGTTCGCTTCATGGTCAAGGAATTGCAAATCCAAAGAACTTATATGCGATTTGCCTAAATAGGGATTACCCAAACCGTTCCAACCGGCATGATCCGGGTTCGTGGAAGGGAATGCTTCTGTGATCATCTGGTTGGAGCCGTTGAGCACGTCGTTATAGAGCGCGGCTTCGGATTGTTTCTTAAACCGCAGCGTCTTATAATCGGTGTCTCCAACGGAGATGATATAGAGCACGCCGGGTTGCAGTGTGCCGGTATGTTTCTGCCATGCATATTTGCCTTGCGCACGGATGTCTCCGCGGTAAGCCATGATGGCATAGCCGTTTTCGTTGGTCAGTTTTGTGTCTTGGAAATACACTCCTTCAGTGGTGCTCACTTCAAAAGGAACAGAGAATGCATACCATCCGTACGAAGCCTGTTCGGCGGGAGTTAACTCTAATTCAAAGAATACGTCTCCGGTGGTCGTGATATGAGGGTTGGTGATTTCGGCGCATTTGCCGTTGTTGTTTCCTCCTCCGGATACGGTGCCCAAAGCACTCTTGATGGTCAAATCTTTGACGGTCAGCGCAGCTTCTCCGCCTATGGTTCCGCCTGCTTCGATGGTTAACTTCTCCATCTCCTGAGGCTCATCTATACTCATCGTCTCCCCGTCTTCTATCGTCGCTTCCTCTTCCGGTTCCTCCTCGCTCTTCGTGTATGTGAAAACCACATCATCGATGATCAGATAAGTGCCATCTTTTGTTCCATTAACAATACCTATTTTGATGTAGTAATCAGTTGTCGGGGAAGAAGATGGAATGTCGTAAGAAAAGTTATGGGTGTAATCTTTTAGTAAAAACGTCTCATCTGTAGGTATAACATGCCACCTTATAGTATCCGTTGAATACGATACACTCATTTGAATGGTGATGTCGGTAATTTTGGCTTTAAAAGAAACATTAGTTAAGCCCTTTAACGGAGTAGTAGTTTGTGCATATCCCTTATTGGTAGAACTGGCTTTGTAGTATTGCACCAGGCACGACTTGGAATCTGTAATAGCATTTGTGGTAGATACATTACCATAGAATATCTTCCATCCGATTTCACAATCGCTTTGATTGGTGTTTTTATATACGGTTCTATTATAGGAACCTGTAGATGCTGTTTCAAATCCTTCTGTTTTAGTCTCTGTTTCGCCCCATGCATTTGTCAGACCAAGCGTGAGCATCATAATCAGCGACACTGCTTTCTTGCCCATGCTGCGCATCGCGTTAAAATTGATATACATTCTTGTAGTGTGTTTTTATATTTCTAAATTCCCATGCCAATTTGCAACCATATCTCTAAGAACTTATCATATACCTGATAAACGCCCTTGTCGCTGGTAATAAGTCCCTTATCTAATAACGCAGGAACAGCTGATTTGACAGAACTTGCTGATAATAATGCATGCCGCTTAATAAAAGCGCCGGATGTCAGGTTACGGGCTTTCCCATCTTGAGCAATACTACGCAAAACTAATGATTGTTTCTCCGGCAGTTGGTACATTAAGTCTTCATATGTATTTGCCGCCGTAAGGATAATATAGCGTATTGCCTCTTCGATTTGTTGAGCAGTGCATGTTTCTCCTTCATTCGTTTGCGCAAAGAGTTCGTTCATTACGCGTTGCATGTAATAAGTGACTCCTTCGAATCGTTCATAGAGAGCGTGCGGCACTTCCGGCGACACATGCTTTCCGCGCTCTTCAAAGAGTCGTACGCAGAAGTCGATATATTTGTCTTCCGGGAGTAAAGGAAGGTTGTAAATCGCTACACTTTGGTAGAAAGGTCGTGCCGGAGAGGTGAACATTTGTCCCATCAGATGGCGTTGTGAACCGGAGAAAATAAAATGCGTGTTCGTGCAGTATTGCACATGTGTGCGTAAAGTGGCTTCTATAAGACTGTCTCCGTACTGAGTAATCTGCTGAAACTCATCAATGGCAACAATACAGGGTTTGTCTGCGTGCTCTAAGTAATAAAAAATCTCTTCCAAGGTAGTTGTTGGAGTAGCGATGTCGCCGATACTCATCATCCAAGAAGGCGTACCAAAAGCGTCATAAGAGATTCCTTGTTTCACGGAAGCCAGTGCGGCAATAAACTTCTCCCAAGCTTTGCGTCCTATCGGTTTGAGCGTCTCTAAAATGGAGAGTCCTAACCGATGAACCAAATCAGCAACTGATTTTGTGGAGTATATATCAATGATGAAAGTGTAGTAGTTCTCTGCAATATCAGGCTGCGCGAAACAATGACGAATAAGATTCGTCTTTCCATAACGGCGAGGGGAGATCAGTGCTACATTATTGCCGTTAGTTAATAGGCGAGTCAGGTCTGCTGTCTCCTGCTCTCTGTCGCAGAAATACTTTGCACCTGCATATCCTACGGTAATGAACGGATTTAATATCTTCGGCTCCATAAACCACGAATAATTTTATACTAAAAATTGAAATCTGCTGCAAAAGTACTGCTTTTTTCTGACATACGCAAATATTTTTCCACTTTATGGAAATTATTTTATGGAAAAAATACATTTTCTAATCATTCTCGACTTCAAAAATAGGCAAAAACATTGTCTTTTGCATTTTATGTAAAACAAATTATACAATTTGCATAATTTAATTTGCATAATTCAAAAATACATATCCGTCTCTCCGGTGTGCCGGCATTTTTTAGATAAGAAAATGGAGCGCCGAAACGCTCCATTTATCTCTAACTCCTTCACTCATTCCCTCACTCCCTTTCTCCCTTCCTTTCAGGGAAGGGTCGGGGTTAGGCTTTTTAGAACACCGGTGTGCGGCGTTTAGGTGCAGGGTTTGCTGGAAGTACGGGTGGAAATTCTCCTCCCGATGCGGGCTTAATATCTTCCATTAACACTTCTTTTGGGAGTACCGTTGTCTCCATTTTCGGTTGTATGTAAGTTAGTTTTTTCATAATGCTTGTTATTTTTTAAATTTCGGAGTAAAATCAGACCATTCTTCAACGCGAAAGGCATGTATATTCCGCGCAGACATTAGCCATGGAATCGCACAGAGATCATTTATCGCATAAAACAAGGATGTCATTTCATTGCTTTTCGACAAGAAGAACCCTCCGGTCTGCTGAACGAAACCATTTTGTTGCAGAAGATTACGAATTTCCTCTGCTTGCTCTGCTGTCATATCTATGTCTATTAGGATACCAAACATTTTTTTTAAAATCGGCTGCAAATTTACTACTTTTTTTTTATTTACGCAAATAATTTGCTATTTTTTCTAAATTTTATGGTCTTCTGGTGATCTGGTCTTCTGGTTGACTAGAAGCCGCGTTTGTCTTTTCGTGCCGCGAACATTCGCTCTTTGACACCTCCGTCCGCTAAAAAATCGGCTTCCATCTTTTGTAGCAGATTCATTAGCGCCTTATCAGCTTGATGGATTAGCGTTAATGCTACATTGCAGATTGTCTCTTGATCCCACTGCGCATAGTATTTCGCATAATCCTCTACTTCAGTGTGTGCTAAACAGAACTGTATCATTCCATCGTAGCGTTCATGACCGTTTTTCCAAAGAGTTAACCTGTTGGATCGCAACTCATCTTCGTAATCTTCACGCAACTCCTGCAGACTTCCGCGAGCAACATTAACAAGGTGTAATCCAGTATCAAAAGATGTCATCTTATCCTCTAAACCCTCAACGATATTCTGTTTTCCGGAACGTGCAGCCTGCTTCATTTGTCCATACGTTCGATCCGAAGGTTCGAGGTATTTCTCAATGTAGTAGAACGTCATGTCGTATAGGATCACGCTTTTCTTGTAGCAGTACAAGTTGCGATATCCCCCGGGATGAATCAGAAATCCGCCTGGATTAAGAGTCTTCATGCGCATCGCTCTTACGTTACACTATGCTTTGCTTTCCAGTTGACCAGTTTACCAGTCGACCAGTAGACCCTTCCAGTCTACCAGTCGACTAGTTCACCAGTTGACTATTTTACAATCTTACCGTCGATTCCGTACATCTGTCCGCCGCGGAGGATATATACGTGCTCGTCTATAACCACCTTGGTGGCTCTTCCCTTTAGGGAGGAGTCGGAGGTAGGCTCATCCACTCCTGTCGGCGTCATCGGCATCTTCTGGACGAGCAGCAAGCCGTAACCCTCGGTCGTACCTTTCTCAAGCGTCAACGCATATGCGCCCGTCGAGAGGTTCCAAATCACGCTGCCATCCTTCGTCAGGAACAACTCAGCGTCTGTTGCCGCTTTCGAGATGTACAACTGATACGTACCTGCGCTCGGAGCGGTGAAGGTCAACGGGAAGGTAGCCTCGTTGTTCACCAGCGGGAACTCTGCGTCGCACAACTTCGCACCATATGCCGGAACATACATCTGCGGTACAGTCGTGCTGACACCTGATTTAGCAAGGTCATGACCGATCTGGTACTCATTCAGCGCCTCATCGCTTGCGCTTACATAGAGGATGTCATAGTAACTCTCTGTGTTAGCACCCAAACGGATCTGGAACTCTCCTGTTGCCACAGCCTCACGTGCCGGAGCTTTGACGGTTTCGTTGTACGTTGCAGCGATATCCACATTCATCGTACCTGCTTCAGCAACTTGGATGAAGAACGGAGTACCAACCGTGAAGGTTACTTTATTAAAGTCAAATGCAGTGTAACTATCCTCTGCTGAGTTGTAAACCTGTACTTTCAGGTCGGCATTTAAGCCTGAAGCACTTACATTCGCATAAGCCAAAGCATTATTTGCGAGTGCATTCCAGTTAGCGTGTATACCTGTGCCGACAGTACTCAGCGTCAGATTAGCCTTGTTGTTCACCGGAGAACCGGCTTTCTTGGTCATACGTACGCGGTTGTACTCATTACTGTTCAGGGCAATCATGTAGAACTTACCCGGCATCAGAGTCTCACCTCTGGTCACGTATTCCCAACCTTGACCGGCGCTTGCATATGCTGCGCTGTTGTATTTCAGCAGTACATAGTGACTGTTGAATCCTGCGTTCGAAGTCTTACCGTCGTTGCTCAGACGTTGGATACCCGTAGCCGCATCAACTTGGAACGGTACTGCAAATGCGTACCATTTGCTGTTATCCATCGTTCCGCTGGTATTCAGCGTCAGGTCGTAGTAAGCGTTGCCAACGATAGTGATGCTTTCGTCCTCTGTAATCTGACCGGACTTACCTTCTTGCGCCTCTATGTAGAGGTTGTTTACTGTGATAGCCTCATTATTCCAAACCTCTGCACCTTGTTTAACGGTCAAGTCGTGGATCGTCTGCGCCTCCGTTATATTCCATGCTACGCCATCTTCAACTACTACGTCTCCCGTGAAATCAACCGGAACTTCGTATGAATTATCAGGCTCCATAGACTTCGGATAGATTGCAATCTTACCAAGAGCTACATTACCGCTCACTTTGGTATAGCTCCAACGTACGAAACGAGTCGTTGACTTTAAGTTCAAGTTTTGTTTGACACCACCGCCATTATAACCGGTTTCAAAGTTGACAACAGATGCAGGAATGTCGTCTGCGGTATATTCTTCTACATCCTCGAAGTTTTCACCATCAGCAGATTCTTGTACTTTTAGCGTACTTCCGCTAACTCCATTTCCTCCAAGGTAGAATACAACGTTGTTCGGCTCATCTAAGAACGCAGCGGTCAATGAACCGGTATTCTTTATCTTAATAGGCGCATTGATATAAGCATCACCATAATTATCCACTACATAATTTCCTTCTACTGTGAAGTACGGCTCCGAAGTTATTTCCGTTCCTTTTCCTTCATAACTAATCGGCAGATGTACTGCACCCTTGATATGAACGGTGCGGAGTTCGGTTGCAGACTTAAATCCATTCTCCACATCCCACTTAGCTTGTGCATAAATCTTATATGTTCCTGCTTCAGCAATTTGGAAAGTGAGGGAATTGGTTGTTCCTACCTCGCGAGTCAGTTCTACATTATTTGCATCACATATTGCATAGGCTACAAGTGCGCCTTCCGATGCCGTAATGGTCATTTCGGTATTTGCAGCCAAACTTGCGTTATCCTCGTAACTGTACTCTGTCAATTCCGGAACTAACTTGGTATAGGTAGCCGTTGCTACAGGACTCTCTTCATCCTCATCAGATACCGCAATAGCTTTCAATGTCGTTGTCGCGTTGATAGCAATCGGCTCTGTATAGATATCTCCATTATTATCAGCATATGAAGGATCTGTACCATCTGTTGTATAAACAATCATTTCCACATTGGTCGCCTCAGAACTCAACGCAACCTCAAACGGAGCCTTGAACTCGCACGAAGCTACAGAGATAGTCGGTCTCGGATATACAATACTAATTACGTACATATCCTGCGCTTGTGCATAAGCGTATTGGATACCATCTTCGATTACATTACCTGCGGCTGCAGTTGCCGTAATCGTTGCGCTTCCTACTGCATTCGTGTGAACCGTTACCTCACCTGTATTCTCATCAACTTCGGCAACTGTCTCATCGCTCGAAGCATAAGTAACACTTGTCTTCGCGCCATTCAACGTGTTGGTATAAACCTTATCGCCTTGGTCGCTTCCAAAGTCTTTCGCTTCGTCCGTAAAGCTCAGCGTCTGCGTCTTCGCATTGTTTTTGACGGTAACAGTTATCTTTCCGCGTGTGCTGTTGGTGGAAGCTTCATAGTAATCCGTTTCCGCCCAATTTGCATAAATGGTAACAGTACGCTGGTTAGTGTTTCCATAAGATGTGGCAACACCGGTCACATTACCAGATTCATCAATTGTAGCAACAGTGTTATCATTTGAACTATACGTAATCGTAATTGCTTGTTCAGATGTAGCCGGCAGGGCAATAGTATTGTCTTTGTAAACAAGTGTCGTTGCCGGAGTACCGAACGATGCCGAAGCGGTTGCTTTCTCGATGGTCAGCGTGTAACTCTTGCTGATAGCCTTCCATGTACCGGCTACAGCTGCTACGTTTGCCGTAATCGTTACTTCACCTACCGCCTTAACACTTACCGTACCATTCGCAGCAACCTCGGCTATAGACTCGTCGCTGGATACATATGTTACAGCGCCTGTCGAATTAGTAGTCAGTGCATTCGTGCATGTATTCAGAGCACCATTCTCATCTACCACCGTAATGGTCTTACTCGTTTCTGCAAACGAGATCGTCGGGGTTACATCTGCCGAAGGAGCAGTAGTATAATACGGTACTTCAAACGTAATCGATTCTGATGCAGTGGTAGCAGTGAATTTGTTGTATGGATAAGTATTTTCTCCATAGCAACGGAAATAACTACTATTATTCCATGCTATGATACGACCATCATCGCGTTTGAAAGTAATCGTTCCATCATTATTCGTGATTTTCGTCCATTTGTTGTTAGCAGCAGCTTCCAAATCAGCAGCTTTCCCATTTTCCGAGACATTGAAAATCTTCGTCTCTGAATTACCAGTGTTGTATAGATAAATTTTTGTTGTTCCGTTCATGTAGAACAAATAATCATCTAAGTACCATAATGCTAAAGCTGAATGATTTTCGTCCGTCGGATAGAGAGAGTTGTTATTGAAATAACCGATAGTCTTCTCTGTATTATTGGCATCTACAACCGCTGTGAGATACATACCTGCCACCTCGTCTTCATGATCCATTGTATAAACAGCATACAATGTCTCAGCGCCTTCCGGATAGTACTTACCTGCGGTAATGGTAACCAATGCGGGATCGTCTGCAGACTCAACAGCACGCTGGCTCTTGCTCCAACCGGCAAACGTGTAATCTCCAACCTTTGCAGGATTAGCAGGAACAGTTACACCACCTTGACCTGCAGTCTCGGTGACATTCGTCGGTGTTCCGTTCGCGCTGAACGTAACCGTGTAACGCGGATACGGATTAACCGTTACATTCAGAGTGGTCGTTACCTCTGCACCCAGCTCTTCATAGGTAAACGTAATCGTCTCAACAGTCGGATTAGCCAAACTGTTCAATGCTGCCAGCACACCTGTCTTATCCCAAGTAACGCTTGCCGTTACAATCTGATCGCTACTTCCATTATAATGAGCCGTAACAACCATACCGGTTGCATCAAACGTCTCGGTCTCGATATACGTCATCTTATCCGGGTTGGTTGTAATCTCAATTCCCGTCAATGCCGCGTTAACCGTGATCGCCTGATTAGCAGTCTTCGTCACACCGCCTTCGGTATAAGAAATCTCAATATGATCATCCTCGGCTGTCAAAGCAGTAGAAGTGCTCGGCGTCATGGTGTAACCCGTAACCGCCTTATCCTTACGGTCGTCATTGTAATGAGCCGTTACAACCATACCCGTCGGGTCGAAATTCTGACCTACCACATAAACCTTCTTAGTCGGCTGGGTAGTAATCGTAATACTCGTCAACTCAATAGCCGCTACCGAAATGGTCTGCGATGCTGTCTTAGTGTTATCTTCCACAGCCGCAATAGTAACAGATGTTGTACCTGCCGTCAGATTGGTAGAAGGACTAATGGTGTACTGCGAAGCTGTCAATACCTTAGCGCCGGTATTGAACGTACCCGTAACAACCATTCCGTCTGCCTCGAAGTCATCGCCTTCGAAATATTCTGTCTTCGTCGGAGCAGTAGTAACGGCTATCGATTGCAGTACCGGAACTACCGCAGAAGTCGAATACAAGTACTCAGTAACAACTTTTTGTGCAGCAGTCTTAGTAAATTGACTTTCTACTCCTGTTGTACTATAACCACTGAAACGATCTTTTTTATTCGTGTTCAAAGCGAATCTGCGAGTATCGGTTCCGCTGGTGTAAGAATAACTTACTTTTCCATCTGCCTCTGTAACTGTTGAAAAGGTAAAGGCTGTTGCGGAATAATTACTCGTAGTGCTCGACGCACTAATCTGTACATATTTTTTGGTAGTTCCATCATAGCCGTAAATTCTCTTATCCTCATCGAAGAAATATACTTCAGCATCTTCTAGATTATTTTCTGCTTCGAAATATGAACCATATGTACCTACATAATAAGTTGTGTTGCTATAGGTTACGGATAACTTGAATCCGTTCTTTACACTTTCTTCCGAACGACGATAAACAGCGTAGAATTCTACACCGTCCTGACTCGGCGTATACGAACTTGCATTGTTACTCAAAGCGTACGAAGCCGGCTCAGCGGTTGTCTCCGCCAATTCAGCACTTGCCCATCCCATAAACGTAAAGCCGTCCACAGCTGCCGGAGTAGGAATATCAGTCAATGCACGACCTTGGATAACCTGTCTCACATTGTCCGTCCCGTTGGTCCAGAAATGAACGGTGTACTTGGGAGCCTCGCTGACCGTAATAGTTTGGGTTGTCGTTTTGCCTTGATAACTGATGGTTACCGATGTGCACGGATAGGAAAGTTCTCCGCTCGGCTCAATCGTATAGCCGTTCAGCACACGCGTCTCGCCGTTGCTGTAGGTTCCGGTTACTACCATTCCGGCAGTAGAGAAAGCTGTTCCTTCGGTATAGCTGGTAGTGCTCGGTGCTGTGGTTACAGCGATAGAAGACAAACTGCCTACGCTGATAGCTTGTGTCGTGGTCTTGGTGTCTTCTCCGTAGGTATAAGAGATAGTTACGCTCTCGTCGCTCGGTGTCAGAGCGGCATCGCTGAACGTATAGCCATTGACATCCGCTATCTCCAAACCATTGCTAAACACAGCCTTTACCGCCATTCCCGTGGCATCGAAACTCTCGCCCTCTGCGTATTTCTTCTTCGCCGGCTCTGTGGTAATAACAATACTGCTCAGAGTGCCGGCGGTTATAGCCAGATTAGCGGTCTGACCTTTGTATGTATAGGTCACTTGGTTGCTCTCTGCGGTCAGTTTGCCATCAGAAAGATTATTTACTACATAGGTGTAACCCTCCGTTATATCGCCATGTGTATCGTCCGAATAAGTCGCATCCAATACGGTTCCGGTTGCGTCAAAGACGTCCCCCACGCGGTATGCCGTTGTCGGAGCTGTCTTGACAGCCAAAGCCTTAACGGACTTGGGAGCGGTAGCATATTTCTTTTCCGCAGTACCCTTGAAAATTAACATTTGATAGTAGTCGGACAAAGGCTTACCGCTTGGCTCACTATATTGATAATAGATGCAGAAACCTCCACTTGCGGTTTCCAGATAGCTTGTGCCTGCATTGTTCTTTATCACGAAATCAGTACCGCTTTTAGTGAGCAACCATTGGTTGTTGGTACTTGTCAGGTTTACATCTTTTTGTTTTTCATTATTGCCTGAACCACACAGAGCACTTGCGCCAAGTGTAGTACCTGTAGCTACATTGGTGAGCGTATAAACATTGGTCGTATTGGTGCTGCCTAAAGTCCAGATATGCTTGTTGTCGCTAACGGAAATTTTGTTATTCGCATCAGCGGTATAGGCTGTTTCGTTCTTTTTGAACGAGCCGTTATCGGTTGCCAAGGTATGTTTATAAGTACCATTTGACACAACAACCACGCGGTCACCGGCTGCCAAACCATTAAGAGCCGTTACGCGCTGGAATTCGTTTTCGTTGCCGTCCCATTGCTCATAGACAGCGTAAAGTGTCTCGCCGTCTGCACTCGGAATGTAGGTCGAAGAAGCCGAATAAATAGTAGCCGGACGTGTGGCGGTCTCCGTGACGGAAGCAGTAGTCCAACCTACGAAACTCCAACCCGTAGGTGCTGTTGCTACTGGCAGTGTTACGCCCAAAGTACGGTATTCTTCCGGAAGACTACTCGATGCTACACTTCCCGTGCCGGCATTCAGGTTTACGGTATAGACAGGTATCTTCTCGAAATTAATCTGCACGGTACAGTCCGAAGAAGGATCAACGGTAAATACATTGCCTTCTTGTGTAACATCCGCCGTACCGCTGGTGACGGTAAATGCCGGACTGGCATACTGGCAATAGTCTGCCGGTTCTCCTGTAATCACATTTCCGCTGAGGCTGACGGTGCCGTATGTGCTATTGCTGGAAACAGCCGTTATTGTGTGTGCTGCTGCGGTCGTGCCTTCTATAGTCCATGTTTCCTCGTTCTCGCAGTAACCGGTTGCTGTAGCGTGTACATAAAACTCATAAGTGGTGGCAGGATTGAGTCCTGTAATGGTGCAATGGTTCTTGCCTTCACTGGTCGTAATAGTTCCGACATTAGCAGTCGATGCTTCTCCAGCAGCATTTTTTACTTTATAGCTAACTGTCCAAGTAACATTATCTTTAACATCCCATGTCAAAGTTGCACTCGTCGGCTGGTCCTCCGAAACCGACCCGTTTATCGAACCCAGTGGAGTGCAACAAGAGGTTGCGTAGTCGGTGTAAGTTGTTTGCTCATAACTAGATGCAGGAGAGCCTTGAGTATATGTAATTGTAATTGTGGCTACATATGGTCCTCCGGATACGGTTTTTGCTGCTATTTTAAAGAAACCGCCGGAACCAGCAGAACTTGGCTGAGAACTACTTCCAATATATACATTGAAATTGCTACTTTGGTTATCGCTAAAGGAAACACTATTGATTGTTCCCCATGTGCTTTTATTATAGATGTAACCGCTATTACTTTTGAAGTGTAATTTACTAGATGCGTTCTGCACATTGTAAGTAGTCCAACCAACAGTTGTGGCAGATTCATCGCTCGCTGTTCCGGTACTAGAATAATCTCCATCGGAGTTAGCGTAAGAAGCATTAGCCGTCAATTGGGAATAAGTGATAGTAGCAGTGTATTGTTTGTCGCTGGCAGGAACATTTATAGTTTCTGAGTTTTCAGTTGCAAACACTGCATAATAAGTAGTTCCATTGACCGGGATAGATTTTCCACTTACGGATGTGAACAAATCCGCGGGTGCTTCATCTGCTTCACCTTCTATTGGAGTAGCGGTCCAACCTTTGAAGACTTTACCACCGGGACAATATGTCGAAGCTTCAGGAGTGCCTGGACTTGTCAAATCAGTACCAGCATAGTTCGTCTGAGTACTAAATGATGAATTGCTTCCTGCTACCCATGTTACAGTATATGTTGGATCTGCGGCAAAAGAAACATTGATGGTAGTATTTGCACTAATATCGCTTACGGTGCAAGTGTTATTTGAGATAGTTCCAATGGTTCCACCACCCGTGGATGTAACCTCTGCCAGATGGTAATGAGTTGAGGGTGTTGCAGTAACCGTAGTTGATGCATTACCATTGTCTATACAGATAGTGCCGCTGTTATTTATCATAAAGGTTCCATTTGCAGGATTTGAGCCTTTTGTAATTGTAATCTCCGAAGAACATGAAGCAACTGTTTTGTATAGTTTAATGCTCGTAATACACACAGCAGATGTAGTTACATTAATACTTATCGTCTTTGTTTCAGATGCTAGTTCGAATGAAAAATCTGTCTCCACAGCAGCACTCGATGGGCTTTGTGTGCTAGAACCATTAACCGCTATTTTTGAGGTACTTTTCCATCCGTATCCAGTAATGACCACTTTACTAATATTTACCGATTCATTAACAGTAAAAGAGAAATTTCCGGAATTACTTGAGGCTCCTACTTTTAAGGCATCATCTGGCATTCCAGCATCACCTCCTGTACCCTTTGCCCAATAAACTCTTGAAGGACTATTTGCGACAGAAGATACTACAGAACTACCGGCAGCCGCATTGAGAAAATCTTTGATATAGGTAGTTGTCATTGCTGTTGTCTTTCCACCATAGGAAGACGTTGTTCCGTTATGTGAAGCAGATGCACAATCAAATGTGTAAACTAGTTCGTAATCCGCCCACACATTCCCAACACCAAATGTTAGAACAAGCACTAAAACGGAGAGGAGTTTTAGCATAGTCCCCCGACGGTGAGCCGACGGTGAACCGACAGTCGAAGCCAATGTCACGCTACTGTGACCACAAGACTGACTGCCCGATTTTGTCAAAAAGTTTAAATGTTTCATAATGTATATAAGTTTTTGTTGTTAATTATATTCTCATTGTTTATATTTTGTTATTCCCGGCTCAGCCAAGAGCCGACAATATAGAGATCTTTGACATAATGGATTACCCGCTTGCACTAAGGCTCAATACGATTCGCGAATACTTCGCTCGTATGAATTTTTGCCTTGTGCTACGCGTTCCCCACGAAATATCGTTGCACTAGCATTTCGTCGGGGACCCCATAGGTGAATGCATTTAGCCTAAAATGGCCAAAAATGGATCAAAAACAGCATTTTTTGCTCAAAAAATTTGCATATTCCAAATAATTGTTGTACCTTTGCGAAAAATTTCGGACAAATCAATGCGAACATTTTCAATGCGAAAATCTTCGCATAACACAAATGACTGATTATGAATGCTTTTAAGTACGGAGTTATCGTTGATGGCGATTATTTCACAGACCGAGAATCGGAATTGCTGAGTATTAAGGCTAAAATGGACAGTGAGAATCACTTGATTCTTATTAGCCCTCGGCGCTACGGGAAAAGTAGTTTAGTACGCAAATGTCTTGAAGAGTTAAAACGTCCGTTTATATGGATTGATTTGCAATATGTTCTTTCTGTAGATGACTTTTCTACTCAATTATTGAAAGGCATTCTTTCTAAATATACATACGAACGTATTAGGCATGAGATTACTCATTTCCGTATTATCCCTATGCTCAGCAATAATCCTGTGACCAATGAATGGCAGATAGGATTCCAACCGTCGTCTGATAACCGAGTCATGCTGGAAGATGTGATGGCTCTTTTGGAAAAAGTATCTACACCCGATAAACGACCAATTGTAGTTCTTGATGAGTTCCAGGAGGTTTGCAACATAGATTCTCGTTTCGCTCAGCAACTACGAGCTATCATGCAACATCAAAAGGGATTAAACTACATCTTTATGGGAAGTCAGGAAAGTATGATGGTGGAAATCTTTGAAAAAAAGAAATCTCCATTTTATCATTTCGGAGCATTGATGCACCTCAATAAAATCCCTTATGATATTTTCTTCCAATTTATAAAAGAACGTTTGCCGGAAATTTCTAATAAGGAAGAGGTTGCTGCTCAGATATTGTCTTTCACCTCCAACCATCCATACTATTCTCAGCAACTAGCTTCGCAAGTATGGGAACTGATTGTTTATCAGCACGAGCATGAACAACTGGTTGAAAAATCCATTAAGATCATCATTCAAGAACGAGATCTTGATTATGAACGATTATGGAATACACTTAACCGTACGGATAGAGATGTGATTTTACAATCAGCAGGAGGCCTGAATCCTCTACATAATAAAGGAATGGCTTCCAGTACAGCCTTCAGTTCTATCAAACGTTTACAAAAAAACGGATTGATAGTTCGAGCTGAAACATACGAAATAGAAGATCCGTTCTTCCGAGAGTGGCTGAGTAAGATTCTGCCATTACGAAAAGTCTCGTAACGAAAAAGTCTCGCGATACAGTTTTATTCAAGCGGTAATCCAACAAGCAGCAGGGTTGCCGCTTGTTTTATGTCAATATGTCAATGTTCGTTTTGCGGGAGTTTGAGTGCTCCGCAAAGCACTAAGGTAATTTATTGGGGGCAATGCCCACACAATATACCGATCTTTGAAATATTGAAAAGACTGACAGTAGTAAAATTGTATTATAAACTGGGCTCACCTAACAAATAAGGCGGGATTTGTTTAATTAGATTTAACAAATTTAACACAAAAATGTTAATTATATTAAACTTTTTTGCCTAAAAATTTGGTAATATCATAAAAAAGCAGTACCTTTGCAGCCGGAAATTCTAAATTATTAGGAATATGGAAGCATTATTTAGGCGAAACGATGAGATGTTAAAAGACACATCATTGCGGTTTGTTCGTTCGATTATAGACGATATACCATGGTCAGAATCGCGGTTAAACGCTATTCGCGGTGCGCGTGGCGTTGGTAAAACGACATTGATGTTGCAATACCAGAAACTGCATTATGGCAATAATGAGAATCATAAATCACTCTATATTCGGTTGGACAATGCTTATTTTGCTCAACACAACTTGGTTGATGTGGCAGAACAGTTCTATCGGCAGGGTGGTGAATTGCTTCTCGTGGACGAAGTACACAATGCACAATATTGGGCAAAGGAGATTAAAGAGATCTATGATGTCTATAAACAGTTACATGTGGTCTTTACCGGTTCTTCGCTGTTGCACATTCTTAATGCGCAAGCTGATTTATCCCGTCGCTGCCTTAGTTACGATATGCAGGGATTATCGTTTCGTGAATACATGCAATTATATCATAATATAGAATTGCCAAAGGTTACGTTGGACGATATTCTTAAGAACAGCATGGATATCTCGATGGAAGTACAAAAAAAATGCAGGCCATTAGAGTTTTTCCCTCATTATCTACAAAAGGGATACTATCCTTTTGGAACTGAAAGTTTTGACTCGTACTATCAACGCGTTGAGAGTACTGCTGATTTGTTGCTCAATATCGAATTGCCCCAATTACGAGGCATCGATATTGGCAATGTTCGGAAACTTAAAGCGCTGTTGGCTGTGATTTCGGCAGAAGTACCAATGGTAATTGACGTAACAAAATTATCAACTCTTATCGGAGTATCGCGTGTCACTCTACTTGCGTATCTGCAATATCTACATGAGGCTAAACTGATTCGCTTGCTTTACTCCGACGATTTGAGTGTTAAGAAGATGCAAAAGCCGGATAAAATTCTGATGGAGAACTCTAATCTGCTCTATGCGCTTTCTCTTGACAAGCCCAAGATGGGTACAGTTCGCGAGACATTCTTCTGTAATCAATTAGGATATAATCATCAAGTAGAGTATTCCAAAAAGGGAGACTTCCTTATTGACCATAAATTTACCTTTGAAATCGGCGGTAAAAGTAAGGACGGCAAGCAAATCTCGCAGACGGAAAACGCATTCATCGCTTCAGACGAGTTTGATTTCCCTTTGGGTAACAAACTACCATTGTGGCTCTTTGGCCTAATGTACTAATCGTCACACGATCACACTGCATATCAGTCTGGCATGGAAATAATCGTTCGAGCGACTTTGTCGCGAAATAAGAACATTGTTCCGTGTCAGTTTTTATTTACCCAAACGCATTTCTTAGTCCTATGGACACGATGAAATGTCTTGTTCAGTCTTTTTCAATATGTCAATGTACGTTTTGCGGAAGTTTGAGTGCTCCGCAAAGCACTAAGGTATATGGTAAGAATAAAATTAACGGGTGAAGAGATGAAGGGATGAGTAGGATGACGTTAGGTAGTTGTAAGGGCAATGATTAAGGAATAACTAAGTAATAACTAAGTAATATCTAAGGAATCACTAACGTTTTGAAGGATGTTGATAGTCCAAAAGAGCCAAAAATGATCCAAAAAAGACTGAAAAAAATGCTTGACAAACTTGACCAAGTTGGCAAAGTAAGCAATTAAGTCTGTCAAGATTGTCAACTTTGTCATGCAAAAATTTACATGGCACAGTTGGCATAGTTGGCACAGTTAGACGAAAAGTGTGTCAAGAGTGTCAAGAGTGTCAAGCAAAAATTTACATGAGAAAAGTGAGAAATGTGAGAATTTGAAAGGTAATTTTCTCAAAATTCTCAGTGCAAATTTTTAGTAGAAGCAAATTAAATTAACTAAAATATTAAACATTTTAAATCACAAAAATTATGAGATTAAAACATTTTCTCTCAGTATTTTTAACCCTTCTCACCCTGTCCGTCGGGCAGATGTGGGGAGCGGATGAAACAATAACTTTTAGTTCTGTATGTTCTGCAGATGAAGATCTACAAGCTAAGAGTAAAAATGGGACAAACTTTTCCGTTTACTTTAACAAAGGGACTAATTCCAATAAGCCAGTATACAAAACTACCGGCTCGGCTGTGCGAGTTTACGGAGGTGGTTATTTTACTGTATCATCTACAACTAAAACTATAAAAAAGATTGAACTAACTTTTGGCTCAAGTGATGGTAGTAATGCCATTTCTACAGATGTAGGTTCATATAGCAGTAGTACTTGGACAGGAACTGCAACATCTGTGAAATTTACCGTTGGGGGATCTAGTGGACATAGACGCCTTGCAAGTGTCGCAGTTACATACGAATCTGGTTGTACGGGGACAAAACTTGGTACTCCTGTTGTTACCGCAGAAGTCTCCAATCAGCAAATTAAACTGACGTGGCCCGCGGTTAGTAACGCCAGCAGTTATCAATTGAAATGGAACGGAGGTAGTTGGGAAGCGGCCACATCACCTGTTACCCAATCGGGTTTATCTAATGGTACCGCATACACATATCAGGTAAAAGCTATTGGTAACGGTTCTACTTATTGTGATGGCGATGCTTCCGAAGAAGCGAGTGCTACACCAAATCTTTATCATACTGTTACATGGAATACTCACAATGGAGAGTTCGCAACTACTCAAGTATTGGATAATACGAAACCTACGTTCCCAAAAGTTAACGATGAGGATCCCGAAAGTTGTGATGACAATGCAGATAAATTCTATGGCTGGTCAACTACTACGTTTAATAAAACAGATGACATCAGCGAAAAAAACATCTACACTTCTGCTTCCGACATGCCGAAAGTAACTACAGATAATGTTGTCTACTATGCGGTATTTACAGATGTAGAAGAAACAGATTATTCTACTGTTTATTCTAGCAATGTAACGTTACCGAATAGCGGAACAAATGTAGCATCTGCAAGTTTGACAATTGGTTCAACGAGTAATATACCCGCAGTCAAATTAGGTAAAAATGGCTCTGGTGCTAGTTGTTCTATATCTATTCCATCGGGTACAACTAAATTATATTTACATGCGGCAGGTTGGAACGGGAAAAGTAGCACTCTTCAATTATCTACAAGCGTTGGAACTATTTCGCCAAGTACTTCAACAGGTTTAATCTCGAACTCGGGCATTGCCAATAACTCTCCATTTACACTTAATACAAACCAAGACGGATTTGACATTGATGATTATTTTTATGAATACACATTGTCAAGTGTTACAACCCCCGCAACTATAACAATCACAGTTGGTACAGAACGTGGTGTTATTTGGGGTGTAAATGCTATTTCTGGTAGTTCGCTCGGAGATGGTAATTATCTTACTAACTGTTGCACTCCACTGGCTCAGATAAACGGGTCGGTTTTAAGAACCCACTTTTGAGCCGTTTTTATCTCTTTTTGTTTGTTAATTTTATTCTCACTATGTCAAAGGTCGTTTCTGCCATTTTTAAAGTACTTGCAGTTGTACTTTTGTGACTATAGGCTAACCCAATAACCTATAGCCAATAACTTATTTGCCCATTCTTTTAGTTAACGAGTCAAATTGCTCTTTTATCTGCGGTCTATCTGCCATGAATTGCTCAACATCTTGTGACTTTTTCTCCATCTCTTTATATACTTGTTGATTATATGACATCGACGATACAAACAATTGACGGTATTGATTCACCGAGATGTTAGTGAAAATAATTTTATCTAAAATCTCGTTGTCAAAATACTGATTTAAGTACCAAACAAATTTACCAACAGCATGACCTCTAAGAGCAATTTTGCTAAAATTGATAACGTATTTATCTTTTTTATTACCAAAGCTAACATTTGCATTAATCATATTGAAGATATAGCAGTATATCCCTTCTACATCAATGTGCCCTAGTTGATCTTTTTGGATAGATAACATTTCCTTTATATTAAAGTAATGATGTATCATAACTTTTCTGCCCTTTTGTCCGTGTCGGGCACAACTTTCATAATGTTTGTTGTTTTAAATTCTTTTCTCTCTATTTTGGACATCACAATTTGTGATCTCCATTTTTAACTTTTCTCTCTTCTTAAATCCGTCCAATCTGTCCCATCTGTGGAAGCTTTTGGGATCATTTTTGGTCATTTTGGACTAATACGACAAGAAAAAAAGTTTCCAATCCTTCGGACCAGAAACTTGTAGAGTATAAAAGAATAGGTGTTTATTGCAAACCTTGCGTTAGTGTTTTAATTCCGCGACGGGTATCCCACCAATCAACAATAACTATGAAGTCATTCTCTATGTAATATATACATTTGGTCAGTTCTGAGATAACATAACTGCGATATTCTTTCCGCATACCTTCCAATAATGGTTCTACTTTACCTATTTGAGGATTCTCCAAAACTGTCTTTTTCCACTCCTCAATAGCTTCCACATAATCTGCATGCGCGGCAAAACCAAACGAGAACAATATATAGTCCTCGATAGCTTGGCGGCGAACGTACGCTCTATCAGACCAAATGATACGCATCAGGCTAATTGGCGATTACGTTGTTCTAACATCCAGTTAACTTGCTCGTCAGTGTAATACTGACCACGCTCCACTTGACGCGTGCCTTCCTCTACGCTTGCTCGCAACTCTTCTACAGAATAAAGGTATTGCTCCATAACTATCAAAATTTGTTGTTAAACCTTTGCGACTGCAAAGGTACTGCTTTTTTTCGATATATGCAAACTTTTTAATAAAAAAGTGCAAAATGGGAGCATTTTTTATACTCTACAACTTGTCAATGTTCATTTCTCGCTTCGCTCGAACGATTACTTCGTTCCCGCATTTTAAGTGCCGCGAGATGGCACTATTCCATATTGTTTGTTATTTTAAATTATTTTCTCTCTCTTCCATCCTGTTTTTTAGTGCTGATGTATTGCACTATATTTCATTCTTTTGCAAGAATCTTCTCAACGTACTTCGGCTGCAGTGCAGGTGCTGGGCAATCTGGCGCTGCGATTTGCCGGCGGCTAAGGCTTTGCGGATGTACTCCTCTTTGCCGTAGAGCGGATGGACTTCCGGTCGATCCTTGCTTCCTTTCGGTCTCCCTATATGCTTGCCCTCTGCTTTTAGTCGCGCCAAGGCTTCGCGTGTGCGCTGGCTGATGAGGTTCCGTTCAATTTCCGCTGACAGCCCGAAAGCAAAGGCTAACACTTTGGATTGGATGTCATCGCCCAAGCGATAACCGTCTTTGATGGTCCAGACCGAACAACTGCGGTTCATGCAGAGACTCAGAATCTCCATGATCATATACAGACTTCTGCCCAACCTGCTTAACTCGCTGCAGATGATCAGGTCACCTTTTCGCACATGTTTCAGGAGTTTGCCTAATTGTCGTTTGGAATAAGGTTTTGTGCCGGAGACCGTCTCTTCGATCCAACCATCTACACACATCCCTTCACGAAGGCAAAACTGCTCAATCTCAAATCGTTGGTTTTCAACTGTCTGTTTGTCGCTACTCACGCGAATATAACCGTACCTCATAAGCTTTTTTGCTGCAAAGGTACAACTTTTTTCGCTCATATCATAATTACAATGTTCATATCCTGTATATTATCGTGCAGGAACGATTGTTTCGCTTGTCGTTTGAACGTGCTAAGCGAGGCACAATAGCAAAAAAAGAAACAAAACCATACTATGGTCCTGTTCCTTAAGCGTGCTATATAAAGCCCACGGACGTGAGCCCGGTGGTAAAATACTGATATAGAGTTGTTTGTTTCATCATAAAGTAGTGTCTTAACCGTTGGTACTTATGGTGACTTGTAAAATCGGTGCAAAGTTACGGATTTTTATTGATATATGCAAGTGTTTATGTTAAAAAAGTTATTTTGCCAAATATAATTACTAACGGAGTTCTCTTTTAGAACATTTTGTGGCTCTATTGCCCTTAATAGACATACTATTTTTTATAATTTAGCGCGGAGCAGCAAATGGACATCTGTGCGGCTAACGGAATCCTTGCGAAGAGTCTCGCTAAGGCGCAGATATAGAGCCAGTTGGTCGATGATCTGCCACCGGAGACAGACATACATCCTTCCACCTAAACCATATGTGGCAGGAATGGAAAAAGCGTAGAGCACATCGTGTTCGTACAGATAAATACGATTTGCCCATTCACGGGCATCGAAGAACTGAACTCTGCCGCGCAACGATAGCGGAACAGAACTAAACGAATAGGCGATGTCTTGCGCTATGCTAATACCGTAATTCGCAACATAATTGGCGTCAGCCGTAGTGCGCAGACTCCATCCTCCGTTTGTCCAATCGAACTGAAAGCGAGCGGAATAGGTAGATACGTCTCCTTTTTTGCGTGCGCGGAGTCGCGCGGCTATCCGCCAGACCTCGCGGATATACTGCGCTTCCGCCATCGCGTCATAGCCGATAGTGCCTGTCCGGTCGCCCAGACCGTATTTATATCCGCTGAAATAGAAGACATCACCATAGCCGCTGAGTTTCCAGTTTTTCCAACGCGTGAGTTCTATACCCAAATATCCGCCATGCTCATCGTTGATGCGCGAAGTCTCCGAAAAACCATACCCCAAATCATTGTCGAAGAAAGGTGAGTAATAACGGTAGAGGGCTATCAGCGACACTCCGTTCGCCGGATAAAAGCGCGAACCCGCCAGGACACCGAAACCCCAATGGGGAAGCCTATCCCCATCCCTTCCCTGAAGGGAAGGGTGCTCATAATTCTCTGCTGTTGCAACTTCCCCGAAGAGATCGAACCAGCCGTAGTTGTACCGCGCGCTGGCGCCCACTACCGCTTGGTTGTTTCCCCGGAAATAATGGCGGTTATACCTCGCATTATTATACGGATGAATACTGTCGGACCAAATCTTCTCCACCGCTGTCAGTTGCACTTCCAGTTGCTTATGATGCAAGGTCATGTTGGCTCCTATGACATGTTGCCAGATGCTGTCATTGGATCGCTTGAGGCTGTATAAAGCGCTGATATCCAGACGTGTCTGTTTGTTCCAAGCATGGCGGAAAGTAGCTCCCACGCCATGCAGTCCGGCGCCATCTGCGGAGGAGTAATAACGCAATCCTTCGCGGGGTTGACCTACTGATTGCACATACATCGATTTACCCGAATGAAAAACCGGAGCGAACACCAGTCCCTGACCGAACGAGGCTTGGAAATTACCTGCCACCAAGCGATACAGATGTCCGAAATCGCTCAACTGCAGATACATCCCATACTGCAGGTCCGAAGCGCCTCCTCCTGCCGGACGGCGGAGTTGTCCACCGAAGATCACACGCCGCTGATAATCAAACCGATAGCGCGTCTGCATAAACATCGGATCGGAGCCTTCGAAATCCTCTATTTTGCGTGCATCGACCCGTGTGATGATTTCATGTCGGGCATATCTGAACACCTCGTGCGCATATACCTTATTATTTTGCGCACTCGCGCCTACGCGCACGAAAGGCAACATGTCCCGAATCTCATAGTCCTCCAGACTCGGAATCATCCGTAGTTCGTATAAACTCTCAAAGGGATGTTTGTCTGCATAGAGCAGGATGTCGTCTATCTGACGGGGGGAAAGAAAATACAACTGCTGCAACTCCTCGTCGCTGGTGTTATTCAGGTTAATCGGGTGCTCATGCAACGCATATAAATCCGTCTGTATCTGCTCAAAATCCGCTTCTCCCACTTCTGTTATGGCATTGTAGATGTCAAGGATGATGTCGTCTAAGTTGAAAGTAGAGAGTTGAGAGTTGGGAGATTCTTCCGCACTAACAATCAGCACGAAATACATAAAACCTATGAGCAGAAAGCTACGTTTCACGGTGCAAAAGTAGTAAAATATTTGCATATATGCAAAAAAAGCAGTAAATTTGCAGCGTTTTATGGATAAAAAGCGGCTGTATCATATCATCGAGTGGATTGTTGCGCTTGCAGCATGCGTGTATCTGGTCTATCGGCTGATGCTTTTTGACGAGTATGCCGAGCTCTGGGCATCGCTGCGCACGATGGACACGCGGCATATGGAAGCTCTGCTGCTGTGCATTGCCCTGATGCCTGTCAATATGGCATTGGAGGCATGGCGGTGGAAAACATTAATGAATGGTGACGCTGAGCTTAATGGTGACGCTGCGCTAAATGATGCGAATGATGGACTTTCGTTTGCTGAGGCGCATAGGCAGGTCTATTATTCCAAACTGGCAGGACTGATTACGCCATGGCGGTTGGGGGAATATCCGGCGAGAGGACTGCTGATGTCCGAATCCCAAATCTCAAATGTCCAATCTCAAATGTCAAATAGCAGTCTCTGGTCCCGCGTGCTGAGTATGGGTGCGATAGGGAGCGTTACGATGACGGCTGCGATTGTGGTAGCCGGATTGGCAGGCATAGGAATCCTTATGGGAAAAGACGGATCCGAAGGATTCTATGAACCCGATTGGGACTACTACCTCTTTGTCGGCGTTGTGCTTGGACTGCTCTTACTTGCGCTCTACTGGGCGCCGCGGCTCCTCAAACGATGGGCGGAAGTGTCTCATCATCTAATCTTGGTTTCTTTCGGACAGAGTCTTATTCGCCTCCTTTGCTGGTGCGTGCAGTTGGCATTGGTTCTTTGGGCGCTTGGTGTCTTTCAACTTTCAACTTTCAACTTTCAACTTTTACCCATCTATTATCTCCTGATTACCATCACACCGAATGTGCCGATTGCCGAAGCGGGCGTGCGAGGCGCGTGGGCTATTACGATCTTCGGCTCCGTGAACGCAGCGTTCGCCGGAGTGATCTTATGGGCGGTGAATACCCTCTTGCCATGCCTTGTTTGGTTTTTTTTACGTAAAAATGAAAAATAATTTGCGTAAATCAAAAAAATGTTGTAATTTTGTAGCCGAAATGATTAAATGGCTAAATGGCCCAATAAATCGTACATCGTAAATCGTTAAATCGTAAATAAAATAACCATGAACATCAATTTTCAAATTCACTATCGTGCCGAGTACGGGCAATCTCTTTGCGTGATTGAGACGCAGGAGTCGATTCTGGGTTGGACTGAGAAATCGCCGCTTGTTATGAGCTGCCAGGGAACGGATTTCTGGCAGGCGAACGTACCTATCAGCGATTTTCCTACCTCTGTGCAGTATAAATATGCTATTCGCGTAGGTGAGGGTCAGTATATCTACGAAGCCGGTGAGCCGCGTCACCTTGTGCTCAAAGCTTCGGATAAGAGCATTGTAGTGCGCGACGCATGGCAGGCGAGCACTTACGAGGACTCGTTCTATACCACCGCTTTTCTCAAATCGCTCTTTATGCGCCATAAGCCGGCGAAAGCGAAAGCGCCGAAGGGAAACATCCGTTTCTCCATTGATCTTCCGCAGATTCTGCCGAGCCAAGGTGTAGCCATCATCGGTAACTGCGATGCACTCGGTAACTGGGATGCCGCTAACCGTCTTATCATGTCTGACGCCGAGTTTCCGCTTTGGCGTGCAGACATCGAAGTGAAAGGACAGGATGTGGTGGAATATAAATACCTCATCTATGATCTCAAAACCGGTGCGGTAGTAGATACTGAATGGGGTGAGAACCGCCAGATATGGGGCGTGGACAAGAGTCAGGTCATTTATCAGAACGACCGTGCTTTCCGTCGTACCCAGCCGCGATGGAAAGGAGCAGGCGTTGCCGTTCCTGTCTTCTCGCTCCGTAGCAATGAAGGATTCGGTATCGGTGAGTTCCAAGATCTCAAGAAGATGGCGGATTGGGCTGCGGCTACGGGTCAGCAGATGATCCAGACCCTGCCGATCAATGATACGACGCTTCGTCATAACAACTTGGATAGTTATCCGTACAATGCCGTTTCCGTCTTTGCGCTCCATCCGATATACATCAATATCGAGCAGATGGGTAAGTTGACTCCTGCGCAGAAGAAGAAATACGAGGCGCAGAAAGCGGAGCTGAACGCCCTCTCGTTTGCGGACTATCAGAATGTGTATGACAAGAAGATGGTCTTCTTCAAGGCGCTGTACAAACAAGACAAGGATGCGCTCTTCGACAGCGCGGAATATAAAGCATTCATTAAGAAAAACGATGCTTGGTTGGAGCCATATGCCGCTTTCCTTGCTAAACGCGACAAACAACCCAAGGATTTCTATAAGTTCCTGCAGTTCCATGCGGACAAGCAGTTGGCAGATGCCGTTGCTTATGCACACTCGATCGGCGTTGCCATGAAGGGCGATATACCTATCGGTATTTCTCCGGACTCCGTAGATGCAGCTGTTTATCCGGAGTTGTTCAATCTGGATGCTTCCGCCGGTGCGCCGCCCGATGATTTCTCTATCTCCGGTCAGAACTGGGGCTTCCCGACGTATAACTGGGATGAGATGGCGAAAGACGGTTTCGGATGGTGGAAAGCGCGCTTCCGGAAGATGCAGGATTATTTCGACGCTTACCGTGTGGATCATATCCTCGGTTTCTTCCGTATATGGCAAATGCGCAAGACCGATGTATGGGGATTATGCGGACATTTCGTTCCGGCGCTCCCGTATTCGTACGACGACCTGTGCGCACAAGGTGTTTGCCTCGATTGGGATCGTATGACCAGACCGTATATCCGCTCGAACTTCCTCGGCGATGTACTGGGTTTTGATACCGAATGGGCAAAACAGAATGCGCTCAACACCCGCGACGGATATATCTACTGGTTCAAACCGGAGTTTGATACGCAATTGAAAGTGCAGGAATGGGCAGATCGTTTGTTAGGCGACGAGAAACAGCTCAAGGCTTCCGGTCTTTCTGCGGAGGCGGTACATAACATCTGCAACGGATTGATTTACCTGCATTGCGAAGTGCTGTTTGTAGAAGACCAGCGTCGTCCGGGATGGTTACATCCGCGTATCTCGATCTATCAGAGCCACTCGTTCAATGAGTTGTACAGCGACCAGAAAGAGGTGCTCATGCGCATCTATAACGAGTATTTCTTCCGTCGCCATACCCAGTTCTGGCGTGATTCGGCGATGCGTAAGTTACCGACGCTCATCGGCGCTACCCATATGCTCTGCTGCGGCGAGGACCTCGGAATGGTACCGGCTTGTGTGCCTGACGTAATGCATGAGTTGCAGATCCTGAGTCTGGAGATCCAACGTATGCCGAAAGATCCGACGGTTAAATTCGCGCATCCGGCAGATGCTCCGTATCAATCGGTTTGCACTACCGGAACGCACGATATGAATCCGCTCCGTGCATGGTGGGAAGAGGATCGCGCCGTTACCCAGCGCTTCTACAACGAGCAGATGGGTTGGTGGGGTGACGCGCCGCAGGAGATGACGCCGGAGATTGCAGAGTTCATCATCAATCAGCATATGTACAGCCCGGCTATGTGGACGATTCTGCCGTTGCAGGATTGGCTGGCTATCGACGGCGATGTACGCCTCAAAGACCAGTTCGCCGACCGTATCAACGTACCGGCTAATCCGCGTCATTTCTGGAACTACAGAATGCACCTCAGCCTCGAGGACTTGATGAAATGCAAGAACTTGAATGAGAAAATAAAGAAACTCACCTCGGTGAGATAATATTTCAGAATCCGTAATTACGGGATTCCGAGATTATGAATGGTGAAGGTCCGCGAGTTTATCGCGGACTTTTTCCATTAACCAAAGAGGAGTGCTGGTAGCTCCGCAGATACCGACTTTAAGATCGGCTGCGCCTGAAAGACCGCTACGCTGAAAGACCGTTTCACTGAAAGACCGTCCTTCGGACTGAAAGACTTCTTCCACTTCGTCGGGGGATGAGATGAAGAATGTGTTTGGGTTCGCCTCTATACAGATATTATATAGTACGCGCGCGTTAGAGGACTTGGTTCCACCGACGAAGAAAACGATATCGTTGGAGCGTGCGAAATCCTGAAGTTCTTTGACGCGGTTCGCTACGTTCCGGCAGATGGTGTCGTGATATTCGAAGGGCGCGGGATGGTCTTCCCGTGATCTCGTGATCTCGTGATCCCGTGATGACGACCGGCGCACCTCGATGGCTTCCACGAGACTCCGGAAACCCTCGACGGACTTGGTGGTCTGGGAGAAGAGATAGATGGGGCGCTCGAAATTGAGTTTGTCCAACTGGTTGGTGTTCTCAATCACGATCGCCGTGTTGTTGGTTTGCCCCTGCAGGCCGATCACTTCTGCGTGCCCGGGTTTGCCGTAGATGACAATCTGCGGCGGCTGGTTCTCATCGTTCTTATGCTGCTCGTAGCATGCGCGGATGCGGTCCTGCAGTTTTTTTACGACCGGACAGGTGGCATCGATAATCTCTATGTCGCGTTGCTGCGCGATCCAATAAGTAGAGGGAGGTTCGCCGTGTGCTCTTAGCAGCACGCGCGAATGAGCGGGTAGGGTACGCAAATCATCGTAATCTATAGTATCCAGGCCTTTGAGCTCGAGCCGCGCGACTTCCTGACCATTATGCACGATGTCCCCCAAGCAATAAAGCGAACCTTTCTCAAGTTCGCTCTCTGCTGCTTGGATCGCACGCGTCACACCGAAGCAGAATCCACTATGTTCGTCAATAGAAATCTTCAATTTTCAATCTCCAATCTTCAATGATTTACGGCTTTGTCAAAAAGCCCGTAAATCACGTTCATCTGTTCTTCGCGCGAGAGATGGCTGTTATCTACCACGATGGCATCTTCGGCTTGCCGCAGCGGACTCTCCGCACGATGGGTGTCACGATAGTCTCGTTCATTGACATCGGCAAGCACTGCCTCGTAATTCGGTGTCTCGCCTTTCTCTACCAGTTCGTCGTACCGGCGCTGTGCCCGTACTTCGGGGCTGGCAGTAAGAAAGAGTTTGAGTTCGGCGTTCGGAAAAACGACCGTACCGATATCGCGTCCGTCCATGACGATTCCTTTCGCTTCACCCATCGCCTGCTGCTGCGCCACAAGGAACGCACGCACTTCGCGGATCTGTGAGATCTCGCTGGCGCGATTACCTACCTCCAGCGTACGAATCTGCGACTCTACATCTTCACCGTTCAGCGTGGCATGTTGCGCCCCATCCGCTTGAATGAATCCGACTTGTATCTTCGGCAGCGCAGCGATGATAGCCGCTTCGTCGTCGATTTGGTGGCGAAGCATGTATAGCGCGATCGTGCGGTACATGGCGCCGGTGTCCACGTAGGTATAACCGGCATGACGCGCCAGCGCTTTGGCAATCGTCGATTTGCCGCACGAACTATAACCGTCTATGGCGACGATAATCTTATTTACCATTTTGTCATTTACCATTTTCCCATCTATTTGTTCATCGGGTTATTTCATCAATGAGTTGATATCCAGAGTCAGACCGAACTGGTAAGAGAAATTGGATTTGGTCATCTGGGAAATAGCAAAGCCGATACGCGCCTGTTTGATCTTGACGCCTGCACCTAATGCCAAACCCGCCAGCGATTTCTGGTCGGTCAGATTCATCTCCGCGCGGCGGCGATGGTTGTAACTGAGCACGATATAGAATTTCTCGCTCTTTGGTACAATCTCAAAAGCGAAGATAGTATGTCGGAACAGCATGTCGTACCACGGGATACTATGCGAGACATACTCACCCGTCGTAGGGCTCTTTTCGCGGCTGGTCCATTCGTAGTTCAGATACCATGTTTGCAAGTTATGCAATTGTATATGGAATCGCAAGGGCGCATGTTTGACGCGATAGGTGAATCCCAATTGCAGATTCAGCGGCAACATCTCCAAGGAAGTTCCATCCATCTCGGAGTAGAATCCCTTCAGCTGCCATCCTATATTCGCCAGCACCAGACCCATCTGGAAAGTAGAGTCCTTCGACTGGAAATGAGCACCTACATCCGCGCCGATCGCAAAACTGGTATAGCTCTCATAGATGCTATAGACGGGTTTGAGGGTTACACCGACCTTGAAGAGCCGACCTAACTGGCGCGCATACATGATATCGATGAGGATGTCACGTGCGCCAAAACTGCCGCCCGTCAGATGACCTTCATAATCGGCATACTGCATCCTGCCGTAATCCAAATAATGGAAACCGACCGCGAAATAGTTCGGTTTATCGGGTTCACCCTCTCCTTGGTAGGGTTTCTCCAGTTTGGAACGACCGAAATTATGTCCGTACAACGCAGACCCGAACATCGTGCCGGGCAGGTAGTACGAATAATTGAGTTGAAGGTTCATATGCGATTTCTCATGCAGCAACGCGGGGTTGCACATACCTAAAGATATATCCCCGTCGCTTAGGCTGACAGTACTGCCGCCTAAGGCATTGATACGCGAAGAGACCGGTAAACTCATAAATGAGAATACCGATCGTCCTGCGTTCGACACCTGCGCCACCGCGCTCAATGCCGATACCAATAATGCTATGAGAAATACGCTTCTACGCATTAGCGAACGCGCTCGCAATAGCTACCGTCACGAGTATCTACGCGAACGATCTCGCCCTCGTTGATGAACAGCGGCACACGAATCTCAGCACCCGTCTCCAGCGTAGCCGGCTTGAGCGTGTTAGTAGCTGTATCGCCCTTCAGACCCGGCTCGGTGTACGTGATAGCCAACTCTACCTTGGTCGGCAGCTCAGCGAAGAGCACGGTGTCGGTCGATGCGTCGGATACAACCTCTACCGTCATACCCTCTTTGAGGAAGTCCACGCCGGTGATCAGATCATGAGCGATGGGCACTTGCTCGAAGGTCTCGTTATTCATGAAGATATAATCCTCACCCTCTTTGTACAGATACTGGTACGGGCGGCGCTCTACGCGTACATCCTCCAGTTTCTCACCGATGTTGAAGCGGCGCTCCAGAACGCGACCGTCCACTACATCTTTAAATTTAACACGCATAATTGTGTTACCCTTACCCGGCTTCACGTGGAGGAACTCAATTACGAAATACAGACGGCCGTCCATACGGATACATACGCCGTTCTTAATGTCTTGACTGTTAATCATAAAACTATAATTTGTATTATTTTTCTAAAATTCGCTGCAAAATTAGTAAAAAATTTGCATATATGCAAGAAATTTTGTAATTTTGTGCCCTAATTTGAAAAATTGTTATGAATAGTTTGCAAGATTTTTTTGGGACAGTTGATTTTTGGCAAGTTATTTCATCGTTTATTTTTTTGATAGCGATCATTGATCCGTTTGGAAATATTCCAGTCACGATTGCTATGCAGAATAAAGGGGTGAAGATTATTCCCTGGCGTGTTTGTCTGGCCAGTTTGATTATTCTCTATGCCTTTCTTTTTGCCGGCGAATGGATATTAAAGCTCTTCGGCGTGCAGATTGAGTTTTTCGCCATTGCCGGTGGTTTTATTATCTTTTTGATGGCGCTGGAGATGATTCTGGATATCACGATTTTTCAGAATAATCTGGATGGCTCGGGTTCGATTGTGCCGCTGGCATTCCCGATGTATGCCGGACCGGGTGCTTTTACGGCGTTGCTGGCGATTACGGCGGAGTATAGTATCGCCAGCCTGTGCGTCTCGCTTTTCTGCTGTATTTTATCCCTTTATCTGGTGCTGGTAGGTACCGATTGGTTAACCAAATATTTAGGGCAGACATCGCTCTATATTATCCGTAAGTTCTTCGGCATCATCGTGCTGGCTATCGCTTGTAAACTGATGTTCGGCAACTTGGCGAATGTATTTTAACGGAGAATCTTTTAATCATTCAATATATGAAATCATTTAGCGAGATGACCATCGCGTTGGCATCCGACCACGCCGGTTTTGAATTGAAGCAGCAAGTGCAGTTGTTCTTGGAGGACAATGGTGCCAAAGTCAAAGATTTCGGTTGCTATTCTGCCGAGAGTTGTGATTACCCCGATTTTGCGCACGCTTTAGCGGATGCGATTGAGAAAGGTGAGTATGAGTATGGCATTGTGATTTGCTCTACCGGAAATGGCATCTGTATGACAGCGAATAAGCATCAGGCTATCCGTGCTGCGCTGTGCTGGGACACCAAATTGGCAGAGTTGGCGCGCCAGCATAATAATGCGAATGTGCTGGGCTTGCCGGCAAGTTTCATTTCTGCGCCAAAGGCCTTGGATATAGTACGCACATTCTTCCAGACCGATTTCGAAGGCGGACGTCATGAGCGTCGCGTTAACAAGATCGCGCTGCATTAACGCGTTGCGTTGTTATGCCTCTTACGCACTGAGCCGTCTGGGCTTGGTGCGTATTTCGCATGCGCCCCTCTTTGTGAGCGTCGAACCGGCGAGTGTTTGTCAGTTACAATGTCCCGCTTGTCCTGTAGGAATGAGGAATGCCGATAAATCGGTCCTTCGGAATGCAGAACGGTTTATGCCCCTTGCGGTATGGCATCGCGTGCTGGCGGAGATTCGCGATACGGCGTTTGTGGTGCAGTTTTATTTTCAGGGCGAACCGCTGCTCAATAAAGACCTGCCGACCATGATTCGCGAGGCGCATGAGGCAGGGTTGTACACGATCGTCTCTACGAATGCGCAAGCGATGACGCAGGCCTTGGCAGAAGCGATAGTGCATGCCGGTCTGGACAAGATAATCGTCTCCATGGACGGCTTGACCGACGAGAGTTATAATGCGTATCGGGTAGGGGGAAGTTTGGAAAAGACGAAAGCCGCTTTGCAGTATCTTCGCCGAGCGAAGAGTAAATTTCAAATGTCAAATGTCAAATTTCAAATTGAGCTTCAATGCCTGCGGTTGAAAAGCAATGAACATGAATGGCGGGCGTTCGAGCAGCAATACAAAGCATTAGGCGCCGACCGGCTTGTCTTCAAAACGGCGCAGCTGTATGATTACGCGGAGGGACATCCGCTGATGCCTTCTGAACCGAGATACAGCCGGTATATACAAGGCGCAGACGGACTATATCATCGCCGTAGGTTGGGCAAAGGATGTGCCCGTGTTTGGAGCGGAATAGTCGTGACTACGAACGGAGAAGTGCTCCCTTGCTGTTACGACAAAGCGCATGAATATGCCTATGGTAATATTATGAATACTTCCCTTAAAGAGCTGTTTGCCGGTGAAAAAGCCAATGCTTTCCGCCGCGCGGCATGTCGTCAAACCCCATTAATCTGTCAGGAATGTTGGAAATAAAATCTTTTGTCTTCGGGCCTTTTCAGACGAATACTTATGTCGTTTCCAATGAGCATTATGCGTTGCTCATCGATCCGGCATGCAGTAACCAATACGAGCAGCATCAATTGTACCAATATATCAATTCTCAATTGTCAATTGTCAATTCTCAATTATCAATCATCGCCACGCATGGTCATTTGGACCATTTATGGGGTGCCCGATGGGCGACAGAACAATGGCATACTCCGGTGCTGATGCACGAGGCGGATATACCGATGGCAACCGCCATGCAATCGCAGTATGAGCTTTTCGGCATACCGATGAAAGCGGAGCCGTTTGAGAAAGAAAATATCCAACCGGAGATTATACATATCCAATCTCAAATGGGCAATTTCGAATTGCTCGAAACTCCCGGACACACGCAGGGCAGTATCTGTCTCTATTTTCCGGAAGAAAAAGTGCTCTTCTCGGGCGATACGCTTTTCCGGATGGGGTATGGCAGAACGGACCTTCCGGGCGGCAATATAGGGCAGTTGATCCGGTCGTTGGAGCGGCTTTTTGAACTGCCTCCCGACGTGCGTGTTTATCCCGGTCATGGCGATCCGACAACCATCGGCGCAGAACGACGTTAAACTCTAAACTTTAAACTTTAAACTAAAAAATCACCGATTTTTTTGCATATATGCAATTTTTGTTGTAAATTTGCACCCGATTTCGAATCTTATGAAGAAAAATAAAGGACATCAAACCCCTCGTTCGTGGTCCAGTTTCTGGATTTTGCTGGTAGCTGCGGCCTTGTTGGAAGGTATTGCCAGCGTGCAGTACTTCGCGAGTCACGAGGCGGTGGAGCGGGAAGCGGTACAGCGTGCCCGGAATGAGTTGCGCAAGGTCGAACTGGAGATAGAAACCCGTACTATCGAGATGGAGACCACGGCGAAATTGCTCGCCAAGCTGGCGGAGCAGTGTCTTGATCAACCGGATTCTATTTACGGCGTCACCAGATTGGCAGCGGGTACGCTGCGTAGTAATACCAGCCTGGCTGTTGCTTTTATCCCGGATTATTTTCCTGCGAAAGGACGTTATTACGAGGTGTGCAGTACCCTCTCGGACGATGGCATCTATACCCGCCAGATCGGTAGCGATGAGCATGATTATACCCGGATGGAATGGTTCCAGAACGGCTTGGCTATTGATAGTTGCTGGTGGTGCGAACCCTATCTGGATGACTCCGGTTCGCAAGCCTGGGTGGTCAGCTGTTCCTGCCCGATACATGACAGAAATGGAAAGGTAGTGGCGGTTGTATGCGTTGATTTGTCACTCGATTATCTGGAGCAGTTGTCTGAATACCTGCAAGTTTTCCCGAATAGTTATTATTCCATCAGTTCCGGAAACGGACACTTGATTGTGCCTGCGCCGGATACGATCCCAGGTCGCAAATACTATACGTTCAGCGAAGATATCGATGCAACGGGTTGGCATATGGAGATCATCATCCCGGACGATGTGCTCTATGCCGATTTGCGCCGTGTGGGTTTGATTATCACGCTGATGATGGTGCTGGGTCTGATTGTTTTGGCGGCTATGCTTTTCTATGCAGCGCGTACAACCAGAAAACTGATTCTCTCTACGGAAAAGAACGAGCGCATGGAGAGCGAGCTCTATATTGCCAACGCGATACAGATGGCGATGCTGCCGAAGATTTTCCCGCCTTTTGCTGACCGTCCGGATTTGAATATACATGGTATTGTGAATCCTGCAAAAGAGGTAGGAGGAGACCTGTATGATTTCTACGTGCGGCATGACAAACTATTCTTCTGTATCGGTGACGTGAGCGGAAAAGGTGTGCCGGCTTCGCTGGTGATGGCGATGACGCGTTCGCTTTTCCGAACGATCTCTTCTCACGAGGATGAGGCGCAGATTATCGTCAAGGCGATGAATAACTCCCTAACGGAGCAGAACACGCAGAATATGTTCCTCACGTTCTTTGTCGGAGTGCTGGATTGCCAAACCGGTATGCTCGATTATTGCAACGCAGGGCATAATGCACCGGTGTTGATGTCGGATGGCGAATACCGCATGCTGCCGGTTGTTCCGAATATCCCGTTGGGCGTTGAGACTGATTTTTCGTTCACGGCGCAGCAGATGCTGCTCAAACGCAGCGACCTGCTCTTCCTCTATACCGACGGTCTGACCGAGGCGGAGAATAGTAAGCATGAGTTGTTTGGTGACGAGAGGATGATGAAATCGCTGAAGACGATCCCGGAATCCTGTCCGCGCAAAGTGATAGAGCATATGCAAAACGCAGTTGGTGATTTTGTGGCAGGAGCAGAGCAGAGCGATGACCTCACCATGCTCGCTATCCGCTATCAATATCCCGCGCTGATCATGCGTAATGATATCCAGCAGATTCCTACGCTGGCGGAATGGCTGGAGGGTATAGGTCTGCCGACGGAACTGAATATGCCGATCAATCTGGCGATTGAAGAAGCGGTGACGAACGTCATGCTCTATGCGTACCCGGGTCAGCATGGCTCGGTGCTGGTGGAGTTCACGAAGATGATTGATCCGCAGACGTCAGAAGCCCGTGCGGTATTCACGATTACCGATAGCGGTATTCCGTTTGACCCCACCCAAAAACCCGATGCGGATATATCTTTGTCCGCTGAGGAGCGCGAGATAGGCGGATTGGGAATTCACCTCGTGCGACAGATCATGTCCGATGTGAAGTATGAACGCAGGGAGGAGAAAAATATCCTTACCCTCATCAAAAACCTGTAAATAAATTGCAAAAATAAATCATATCCATATGAATACAATCATTCAATCAAATGGCAATCAATTGATTGCGTCTTTCATTGGTCGTTTGGACACCGCTGCGGCTATTCCTACCGCGGAAGCTGTTAAGCCGTTGATGGAGGCTTCGGACCGTGAGATTATCTTGGATTGCAGCCAGTTGGAGTACATCTCTTCTTCGGGCTTGCGTATTTTTCTCGGCATCCGTAAGGAAGCAGCCGCTCATGGCAGCAAAGTGATCGTGCGTAATATCAGCGCCGACATCCGTCAGGTATTCATGATGACCGGATTCATCAGCCTTTTTGAAATACAATAATGGAAGCACTGGACTTACATTGCGAGTTGATCATGGATGAGTACCGCGAGGCGTTGCCTGTTTTTGAGGCGATGCGGAATGAGGTGCTCGCTATCTTGCGCGACGCTCTGGAGCGGAACGGCCTGGTTGTGACGGCAGTAGAGGCGCGTGTCAAGACCGAAGAGAGTCTGGCGGGAAAATTAGCACTCAAGGGTTCTAAATACACCTCGCTCAGCGACATCACGGATGTTCTCGGTGCACGAATCGTCACTTTTTACACGGACGATGTGGACCGTATTGCGGCGATGGCGGAGCAGCTCTTCGAGATCGACTGGAATAACTCCGTGGATAAGCGCAAGCTGCATCAGCTCGATAGTTTCGGCTATAACTCGCTGCATTATATATGCCGTTTGCCGAATTATCCATACCGCTTTGAGCTGCAGCTCCGCACAACGCTTCAGCATGCTTGGGCGGCGATTAACCATGATACGGGGTATAAGTCCGGCGTGGAGATTCCGCGTGTGTACATGCGTCAAATGAACAGGTTGGCAGGTATGTTGGAGATGGTGGACGATGAGTTCAGCCGCATCCGTACGGAGCTCAATGATTATCGGCGCCGTGTGCAGCAACTCGTCCAAAACGGCAAACTGGATGATGTGCTCTTGGATGGCGATACTTTCCGCAGTTATCTTCAGGCGCGTCCGCTCGATGCTCTCAATAAACGTATTGCGGCGATTAACCAAGCCGAGATACAGGAAGCACCCCTCATCCGCTATCTGCGTGTGCTCAAAGCGCTGGGCTGTAACACCCTCGGCGATGTGAGCAGGCTCATCAAGAAATACGAGGATGACGCTTATCGTCTGGCGCGCCATCAACTCGGTAATACCGACCTCGATATCATCTCTTCGGCGGTAGGATTGCAGAATATATGTATCGTATGTATTCTCAAAACAGGAGGAGGAAAGATAGGACTGGTGCGTCTTTTCGATGCTCTGAACGGCCATAATTCGCAGAATGAAGCAATTGCCGAACTGACCTTCGAGCAGGCCTCCTCGCTTCCGTTCATGCACCAATTATAAATCTCAAACGACCAACGACTAACGACCAACGACCAATGAAAATGATTAATATTGATCTCAACTATTATATCCGTACCGGTGAAGGAGCTAACGGAGCCAGTTATAACCATAAGCAGGACCCATCCGTCATGCTCAAACTCTATTTCCGTAATTTTGAGGCGGCGGAGTTGGAGCTGGATGTGGCGCGCAAAGTGTATGAATTGGGTATTCCGACGCCCGAACCCGGGGATCTTGTGACGGATGGCAAGCAGGTAGGTATCCGTTTCAAGCGAATAGATGGTAAGAAGTCTTATGCCCGTGCCTGCGGTGACGATCCGGAGCATACGGAGGACTACGCGCGGGAGTTTGCGCGGATGTGCAAGGACTTGCATGCAACTCATGTGCCTACCGATCGTTTCCAGTCCGTGAAGGAGCGGCTCTACGATATGTTGGAGAAGAATCCGGACTTCACGTCTGAGCAGAAAACCAAGCTCCGCGATTTCATTGCCGCGGCGCCGGATGCAGACACCGCTATTCATGGTGACTTGCAATTCGGAAATGGTATCTTTGCCATCCAAGATGGCGTTAAAAAGCAGTATTTCATTGATTTAGGTGATTTCTGCTATGGCTATTATATGTTTGACTTGGGAATGGTTTATCTGTGCTGTTGCCTCAATAACGAGGAGTGGACCCGTGAGGTGAACCATATGTCCAACGCTACCGCAAGACGTTTCTGGGACGCTTTTGCGCGGGAGTATTTCGGACCCGAGGCAGATCTTGAGCAGATCGAGAAGGAAGTGCGTATCTATGCGGGCTTGAAGACCATCATGGTGGAGCGGGACACGCATTGCCCGATGCCTCAGTTCCGCGCAATGCTGGAAGGAACAATCTATTAAACTGAACACTGAACACTGATAGCTGAAAATTTATGGCAAATAAATATCTTGATACCGAACTCTTGGACCGCGCGATTATCTTCGCCGTCAAGGCGCATCATAATACGGAGCGCCGCGGCAAAGGGTTTCCGTATGTTGTGCATCCGCTGGAGGCGATGGCGATTGTAGCTACTATCACGCCCGATCAGGAATTGTTAGCCGCTGCGGCTCTGCATGACGTGATTGAAGATACGGAAGTCACGGTAGATGAGTTGCGTGAGATGTTTGGGGAGCGGATTGCTCACCTTGTGCATGCCGAGAGTGATCAGCTGAACGGAGAGCTGTTTGATGGTCAGAACGAGGAAGAGACTTGGCATGCCCGTAAGCAGGCGGCGATAGACCGGCTCGCAGCGGCGCCCCATGACGCAAAAATAGTAGCGATGGGCGATAAACTCAGTAACATGCGCGCCATCGCGCGCGATTATAAGGAGAAGGGCGATGCGCTATGGTCAATCTTCCATGTGAAGGACAAAGCCTCGCATGAATGGCATTACCGCGGACTTGCGGCTTCGCTGAGTGAACTGTCTGACACTTTCGCTTATCAAGAGTTCGTGCAGCTGATCAATGAAGTCTTTGCATGACATCCCGACCATCGACTAACGACCAACGACTAACGACTAATAATGAACATTCTCTTTGATAATATTGTGAACGCCCGCGACCTTGGGGGAATAATAGGCGCCGGAGGACGACCGATTCGTTCGAGGCGTCTGCTTCGGACGGCGCATCTGCACGATGCGACGGATGAAGATGTGGCGCGCCTGAAAAGTGAGTATAACCTCTGCCGGATTTTTGATTTTCGTTCGTTGGGTGAGTTTGAAGCGGTGCCAGACAGGGCAATTGACGGCGTGCAGCACCATCTCTTGCCGACTATCGACATGAGAGCGGAGCAGCAGACCGGTAAACCGATACCCGATGAGGCGTTTTTGGAGTTGGACAAACATATTGTCAATTACTCTTTTTATCCGGAGGTGCAGATGATGGCGGCGAATATGTATCCGTCCTTGATCCGGTCGGAGTTCTCCCAACTCCAGTATGCTGCGTTCCTGCGGCTTATTATCGAGGCGCCGGAGGATGGAGGTATCTTATGGCATTGTGCGCAAGGAAAGGACCGGACGGGATGGGGTGCGGCTTTCCTGATGTTCGCGCTCGGCGTGGATAGAGACACCGTGATAGCGGATTTTGAGCAGTCCAACGACGCCTATCGTCCCTTGGTTAACAAACTCAATGAAGATGTTATAGCCCGTGGAGGAGGAGAGGCGGAGATGGCTGTTATACAGGCGTTTATGGGGGTCTCGACCCCTAATTTTATCAAAACCTTGAATCTCATTGATAGTGAGTTTGGCGGCATGACGGAGTATCTGCATACGATTCTTTGTCTCTCGTCTGCAGACTTGCATATTCTCCGAAATCGCTATCTGGCATAAATTGCTTTTTTTTTAGTATCTGCGAAGTATTTGTTCGGAAGCAAAACGGAAGCAAAACGGAAGCAAATCGGAGGCAAGTCGAGATCAATTTGCATTTTGCTTACCGTTTGACCTTCTGTTTGAGCCCGATTAAAAACTGAATTTTGATGACAAATGAAATTTATTTGTTCAAACACTTGCATATATAAATTTTTTTTTGTACCTTTGCCGCAGATTTTGAAAGCACCATAAAGTACCAACGGTTAAGACACTACGTTATGATGGCTAATACGACAGTATATCAGTATTTTACCTCCGGGCTGATGTCCGTGGTGAGGGGTTATGCGCGATAAAGAAACAGAACGATTATATGGTTTTGTTTCTTTTTGTTTGTTATAGAGGAAAATGAAAGGGAATGGTTTAGGCTTATAAGAAAAGAAGACAAATGCCAAATGAAATAGCGACATATAATAGCACGGAAAACGTGGTGGTGTATAGCAGCGCCGACAATGCCGTCCATCTGGATGTGCAGCTCGCTGATGAAACGGTTTGGCTGACTCAGCAGCAAATAGCGACGCTGTTTCAAAAGGCGAAATCGACAATAAGTTATCATATATCCAATATCTTTAAGGAAGGAGAGTTAGATGAAAAAGTGGTTGTTCGAAAAATTCGAATTACCACTCCGCACGGAGCAATAAGTGGAAAAACTCAGTTGGATGAATTAAATTTGTATAACTTAGACGTGATAATCTCTGTTGGCTATCGTGTGAAAAGCCTGCGAGGAGTACAATTCCGTCAATGGGCGACACGGGTGCTGAAAGATTATCTGTTGCGTGGTTATGCCCTCAATCCGCATATCCGGTACATGGAACAACGGATAGATAACAAATTACAAGAGCACACGGAACAAATACATGAACTGCAAAACAAAGTAGATTTCTTTATTCGTACTTCGTTGCCACCTCGTGAAGGGATCTTTGTGGACGGGCAGATATATGATGCATATGAGTTGGTTGAACGGTTAATAAAGTCGGCTAAAAAGTCTATCCTGTTGATTGATAATTACGTGGATGAATCGGTTTTGACGATGATGAGTCCGAAACAGGAAGGAGTACAAGTAGATATTTACACGAAGGACATTTCGAGTGCATTACAGTTGGCAGAGAAGAATTTCAACGTGCAGTATAAAGGTTTGGCGCTCCATACAACATCCATTTGCCACGACAGATTTTTAATCATTGACGAAGAAACGATTTATTTAATAGGCGCATCGCTCAAAGATGCCGGCAAACGCCTTTTCGCCTTTACGCAAATGGATCCCTCGCAGATCAAAACGATCCAAGCCAGATTATAACAAATCAAACGATTATAATTAACTTTTTTGTTTAACTAAAAATCTCAAACATTATGAGAAAATTAAAACTATTTTTCGCTTGTTTGCTGATGGCCGTCCTCAGCATCGGGCAAGTGTGGGCAGATCCTGCTGCTGCGGGAACAACCTTGTTTAGCGAGAACTTTAGCGGTTATTCTGCAAACAATGTTCCGAGCGGCTCGGTAACTACTGCTACCGGACGTGTTGTGTATGGAGATGCTAATGTTACGTACACATGTACCGACGGAGGGTCCACTACTAAGATTTACACCCAAAATTTAGCTGGTGGAACATCTCCTGAAATTTTGGTTTCCAAGGGGAACGGAACTTTTGTAATCGCAGGTATCCCTTCTGGTGGAGCCCAAGAAATAACTGTTTCCTACAAACAAAATGCTCAGGAGTTGTCTGCAATAATTGAAGGCGAAGGGTATTCTACAACATTTACGAAACTTAAACCATCTAATCCTCAAACTACATCATTTGATGTAACAGTTGCTAATGGAGCAGATGCTACTTTTACATTAACCTTAAAAGGTTCTGGTTCGTCTAACGTGCGTGTGGACGATATTTTGGTAACAGTTAAGACAGCTGGCGAAGGTGGTGGTGACACTCCTCCGACTCCCGCAAAGACTTTGGAGAGCGTAGCCGTTTCTGGTAATCCTACCAAAACATCTTACACCGCAGGTGAGAGCTTTGATCCCGCAGGTTTGACGGTAACAGGTACCTATAGCGATGAATCTACCGCTCCTATTACATCCGGCATTACGTGGGCTTACAATCCATCTCAGACGCTTGCTGAAAACCAGACATCTATTGGTGTAACTGCAACGGTTAGTGATATTACAAGTGCCGAATACCCGGTAAGTATAAGCGTTGCTGCTGCTCCGGCTCCTTCAACTGAGTTAGAATTGACATTCAATGTATCATCTAATCCTGGTGGTTGGCCGACTACCAATCCGAGTACTTTAACTAACTATACCTATACATTGAATAATGTTGCTTACACCTTTGGACTTAAAAGCGTAAAGTGTAATAGTGGTTATTTAATGTTAACCCAAGTTGCTGTATTAGGTTTGCCAGCAATTGAAGGATATAAATTAGTAAAAGTTGATGCTACTAATTCAAGTGGCTGTTCAAAAACCACAAATGTTGCTGTAACAAGTGATCAATCGGGAACCGTTGTTAATGGTGGCGAAGGACAAGTATGGGGAACGCAAAGTCATACATACACATATAATCTTACCGGCACAGATGCTAATACGGTATATTATTTATATGTGACTGCTAAAAACTGCCAAATCACTCAATTAGTGCTAAAATATGAAGTTGCAACAGATGCTCCTAAACAGAACGCTGGTTTGGCATACGCAGACAACCTTAAGAACCATTTGGTTAAAGTAGCTGCCGAGTTTACCGCTCCGACACTGACTAATCCGAACAATCTTACTGGTATCACTTATGCAAGTAGTAATAGCGATGTGGTTGAAGTAAATGCTTCGACAGGTGCAATTACTGCAGTAAAAGCTGCAGGTAAAGCTGTCATTACTGCTTCTTTTGCAGGAGATGATACCTATAAGGACGGTTCTGCTTCTTATACAATTTATGTGGCTGCACAAGCAGGTACGGTAGAAGATCCTCTAATAGAGGCAAGTGCAAAGGCTCTTATCGATTTAGGATGTACAATGAATGTATATGTAAAGGGTACTGTTGCGAGCAAGAGTTACTATCAGACTTCCAAGACATACACTGTCAACTTAACCGATGGATTCCAATACTACTATTTCTACGAAGCAGCCGGCGAGACCGTCTTTGAGACCGATTATTTGAAGAATGGTGATATTATTACTGCTTTTGGTACACTCAAGAAAAGTGGCGATAATTACCGACTCAACCCGAGTTATATGGTTGATCGTATTGAGTATACGGAGCCTTTAGTTGACATTAGCAATACAAAAGAGACCGCTTATACGGTAGCAGATGCTTTGGCTTTGGCAGTAAACCCATCAAGTGACCTGACAAAGGCAGTATATATTAAGGGTGTTGTATATGATGTTAAGAATTTTGCGGATGGAAAATTGGATATCTACATCAAGGATAATGGCGTAGACAATAAGTTTGAGTTCTATCGTTGTGCAGGTATGTATAATGAGACTCTTACTCCGTTTGCAGACGAAGATGCTGTTAAGATAGGTAATGAAGTCATTGGCTACGGCGTAATGAAATATTACTCGGGTGGTAGCATCTGGGAGTTTGATAATAATGCTACTGGTGATTATTTGGTTGATCTCCAGAAACCGGTTACCGGTGTTTATATCAGCGAATTACAGGCTCAAGTAGAGGTTGATGCACAATATACTCTCACCGCACATGTTTGGCCGATTAACGCTACCAACCAAGACATTGATTGGACTGTAAAAAGTGGCGATGCTTATGCAAGTGTTGACGAGAACGGTGTTGTCACCGGTATCGCTGAAGGAGAGGCAGTTATCCGTGCAACTGCTCATGGTACGGAATTCTACAAAGAGTGTACGGTTACCGTAACGGTTCCTGCTCCGGATACTCGTTCCGTAGCTAATGGTTCTGACTTTGAAGCAATTAGTGGTGATCTCACTCCGGCAGACATTAAGTTTGCGGCATTTAAGGGTGATGGAACAACGGAGCCTAAGATTGACGCCAAAAATATCCGTATCTACAAGCCTGCAAGTGGAAAGACAACAGGTGGTTATTTGAAACTTACGGCCCTTATGGGTTATAAGATTGACCAAGTAGAGATTACTTTCGATGGTAATGCTACCGCTTCTTACGCAGTAGATGATGCAGTATTCTCCGCTGTGGCTTATATTACCAATGCAGAAACTTTGCTTACTCCGACCGGTCTTGATGCGCAATCCGTAAGTATCGTGAACTTGAAGAATGGTTCTATCGACGTTAAAGCAATCAAGGTATGGTATACTGGTGAGGCTTTGCCTATTCACCACTACTTCTTGGGTGGTACCTACGAAACCGAATTTATGCAGTATGGTACATTTAACTATAATGGTCTTCAGGTATTTGCCGCATACGATGAGTTGGAGACTATAAAAGAAGAGATCTTTGACTTCACCGTACAGGCTAACTTAATGACTTATGGTAATAAAAAGGCAGAGGTTTATCGTAATTCTGTTAAGATCGCTGAGTACGACATTACTGTTACCGAGTCTCCGAAGCAGAATCCTGCTTTAGCTTATGAGCCGAAGTATGATGAAATTACCCTTGGCGATGCATGGACTGCTCCGGCATTCAGCAATCCGTTGAGTGTAGATGGTATTACCTTCAGTTCGAACAAGACTTCTGTTGCTAAGGTTACAAATGAAGGCGTTATTACACTTGAAGGTGGTTGCGGAACAGCTGTTATTACCGCTCACTTCGCAGAAACAACAGAATATGTAGAAAGTACTGCTACATATACCATCATAGTTAACGAGCCTGCTGAGGATTTGTCCGGCACATGGGTAGTTGCTACTTCCGTAGAAGTTGGTGATCGTATTATCATTGCTGACGTTGCTGTAGCCGGTGAAGTTAAGACCATGGGCTTGCAGAAAAGCAGCAACCGTGCAGCTGTTGCAAGTACGGTAAGTGACTTAGGCGTTCTGACTCCTGCTGAGGGTACGAAGACATTCTTGGTTGTTGCAACTGAAACAGAAGGCGAATACGCGCTCAAAGCATTGAATGGCTACTATCTGTATGCTGCATCCAAGAGCAGTAACCAACTGAAAGAAGAAGCGTCCATTGACGCTGATGGTAATGCAAACTGGACTATCGAATTTGAGAACGGAATAGCAACCATCAAAGCGCAAGGTAAGAATACCAACAATTGGATTCGTTACAATGGACAGAATGATGTCTTCTCTTGCTACGGAGCAACAAATAATCAGGCAGATGTTGTTATCTACAAGCATGGTGCAGCTCCTGAACCTCCGACACCGGTATATGAAACCGTTCGCGGTAGTTTGACCGCAGGTAACTATTACACCCTTTGCTTCAACAAGACGATGACGGCGATCCAAGGAGCAAGTCTCTGGTCGTTTGCAGGCAAGGATGCAGGTAAAGCATTTATCGTAGAGGCTGAGGCTCCGTACGTAGCAGGTACGCCGTATCTGATTTATGCAGAGTCTGATAAGCTCGAGGCTCTGACAGAGGAGGTTGCTAATCCGGTTGCTAGCAGCAATAACGGTCTCTATGGTACGTTCAGTTATATGAGTTCCGCAGATCTTGACGGAGTAGGCGCTACCCATATGTTGAAGAACAATGAGATTCGTCCGTTGGGTACCAACAACCACTTGGATGCTCAGCGTGCTTACATCAAGATCAGCGAGATTACAGATGGTACTCCGTCTTCTGCTCCTGGTCGTCGTGTACGCGCTATCCCGATGCAGGAGAACACCGCTACCGACCTCGAAGGCCTCGAAGCAACGGACGCTCCTGTTAAAGTGCTCATCGATGGTCAGATCTACATTCTCCGCGGAGAAAAGATGTTTGACACTACCGGTCGTCTGGTTAAATAATGAAAATATTTATTAATTATGAAAAAGAATTATAATCAACCTATCGTAGAGGCTGCCGAAGTATTTGCTACTTCGTTGATGCAAGCTGCAAGCCCGAATGGGCTGAACATCAATCAGGAACCGATTGATCCGGGTGTAGGCGGCGATTAATGCCTCATTACCCTTCCGCCTTATAGGCGACATCACTAACAACCCTGCCAAACGGCGGGGTTGTTTGGTTATTATATGTCCCACAGATTATACAGATTTAACAGATCTTTTTGGATCATTTTTGGCCATTTTGGACAAATTCGCAAGAAAATCCCTCAAAAATTTGCATATATCAATTTTTTGTTGTAATTTTGCCTCGCAAAATTGAAAATACAAAACTATTATGCCAACATTATTTAACTTATTTGGGTTCCGCTTTATGTTTTATTCGAACGACCACGAGCCGGTACATGTGCATGTTATTAAGGATCAAAAGCACGAAGCTAAATTCAGCGTAGAGCCAGAGGTTAAACTCATTGAGAATAATGGATTAAAGGCATCAGAACTGAGATTGGCAGAATCCGTCATAGAGGAAAATAAGGAAATTATTGTAAATCGTTGGAATGAATATTTCAAAAACTAATAGCTATGCTTAATGTTTCTAAAATATGGTTGACCGACACAGGAGTATGGATACGTACTGCTGATGGTCGTGAGGCATGTGAGCCATTCGCACGCTACCCTAGGTTACTGCATGCAAGCGAGAAAGAGAGAGCCAACTACGAATGTTCGCCCTATGGTATTCATTGGCCTCTGATAGATGAGGACCTATGTTTTGATGGGTTCTTGCAACGATAATTTGACAGCCCTGCCAATCGGCGGGGTTGTTTGGTTAGAGACCTATATGGAGACGGAAGCGGAGCGCCCATTCGACTTTGGGCGAGAGTGACCAAACGGAATAGAGGTCGCAGATACGAAGGAGGTTACCCAGACCGATACCCACTTCCGAATAGAACGCATGCGGCGATTTGCCTTCCTCCAAGCGGTAGCGATAGCGAGGAGAGATAAAACCGTACTCAATCTTGGCTTCCACCAGTTCGCGCAGATGCAGCCATCGGATACCCGGAATGAGATTGAAGAGTATGCCCTGGCCGTTCCATTCCGCTTGCAGCGTCACGTATTTATCCGGCGTGAAATTGCTATTGGAGGACAGAGTCATACGGTACGGGTCGTAGGCATAACCTTGGTTTCTGTTCTCCTGCCGCGTCAACGTACTAGGGACATGACCGACGACCGCTCCAAGGCGGAGGACATAGGTCAGTTTACCCGCCATGCCGAGGTTGGCGTGCTGGGTGAGCATAGCGCGTATATGCGCATAAACGGCACTGTTGGCAGGGAAATTCTCCGGCAATTCGTTGTACGACCAGTGACCCGTCTCCAGACCAAGGAAAAGGACAGGGTAGATCGTGGAGTAGGTATAGCGGCGCATGAAGAAACCCTGATGTTTCTGTTCGCCCCAGCTGATACGACCGATGGTTGATAAGAGTTGGTAGGAATAGCCGTCTTGCCATCCTACACGTAAATACGCGTGCGTCTCCACTTTGTCCGTCCAATCGGAGAACCAGTGGACTTGGAATAGTTTCTGATGGATGGCGGTGTTGACAAACGAAGCTTGGTGCAGCGCCTCAAAGGCGTAGGAGGTGAAGTCATAGTTACCCCTACCGATGGAGTTCTCCCGCATTAGGCGGTCGAAATCATCGACCTCAGACCATACATAACGATCGTTGTACTCCACTTGGAGGATGTTCTTCCGCAAGGTAGGCAGGTTGAAAGATGCGCGCCCCAACCCCTTGAACCGGCGGTCCTTGAAACCATAGCTCAAAGCGACTTCAAGGGATATGTTCTTCGAGAATTTCTCATTGGTGCGAAAGGGAAGACCCACATGGACTCCTTCGTGACTGTTGACTTGCAGGAGCTCCTCGATATGTCCGATGTCCACCGGTGTACCGGTAGGTATATATCCGGTAGTAGCGATGTCCGCAATCCATTTGGCGGTGCGGATGATGGGTAGGGAGTCCACCTTGTTGAAATAGGCGTTCATCTTCTCGCCCACCAGCGGGATGGATCTCATAGCACTGTTCCCTTCCGCCGGCGTTGCAGCCAAAAGACTATCGTTGACGGTCAGTTCGGCATGTTGGTTATAGAGCGAATTGGTGATCAGAATAGTCGGGAAGCGCGTCTCTTTGGTCTTGAGATCCACATCCAAGATGACGCTAATATGTTCCTCGGCGAGTGCGCCATCCGGCAGCAGCACCTGCTTGATGTTGATGTTATTCACATAGTTGACGGCCACTTCGGCGGGAACGTAGGCATTGACGGCACGCACTGAATAGTTGGTGGTGTCAATGAGAAAATCGCCGTTGAAAGTGGTGTAGAAGGGGTTGCGCGTGCGGAACGCCACGCGGACGAGCTTTCGGTCTTTGTCGCCGCGGTGCATGATGTCGGTCAATTCGTCAATATAATAGCGGTAGTACAGGTTGCCGCTGGCGGAGAGAGGCGAGAGGAAAGAATGGTTCATGATAGAGACCGAACTGGCGTAGAAATTGAGGTTGCCCTCCTTGCTGAGGTGCATCGAGTACTCCGATTCGCTGAGAATCATGGCGCGCGTCTCGGGTTCGCTGGTGGCAATCATCTCGTTGCCGCTCAGCCGGAACGACTGTTTCTCATGATAGAGGGGAATGACGTAGGTGGAGTCCTCCTGCTCAATCATACCGCTGCGCAGGCTGCGCCATAGCGCGCGGCGAAGCGTACGCTTGTTGATCTGGGAGACGAAGAGCGATTGCTCGCGAATCATATCTTCCGATCCCTTTTTGAGCGTCCGGTCATTCTCGGCTCTATGTTCCCGGACTTGGCGGATGATAGCTAACGCGGGGTTCTCGGTAGGCGATACCACCACTTCGGTGATTGTTGCCGCCCGCTCTTTGAGCGACACTTGGAGACCCGCCATCGCACCGGGTTCGACCTCAAAACGCTGGGAGTAATAACCGATAGCGGAGAAAACGAGTTGCGCCTTCGATTTCATATCCACGCGCAGGACATATGAACCGGTCTCATCGGAGGTCGTGCCGATCTTCGTGCCCCGGAAATGGATATTCACATTCGGAATAGGTTCACCCGTTGCCTCATTGACGACCTCGCCGACCACGATGGTCTCGACCGCCTTGAGAAGTGAAAATTGAAAAATGAAAATTGAAAGGAGAGTCAATTTCCACATGATTCTATGTGCCCATCTCCCTTTCATTTCTCACTATTCATTTTATTCGCCGGATGGCAATGGAGGATGGCTTTTCTAAGATCCTGCACGTCCACATGGGTGTATATCTCGGTGGTAGCGAGGTCTTCGTGTCCGAGCAATTGCTGTATGATCCGTAAGTCGGCGCCGTTCTGCAACAGATGGGTTGCGAACGAATGGCGGAGCGTGTGAGGCGAGACGGTCTTGGTGATGCCCGCTTCGGCGCATAGGCGGCGAACAATCGTGAAGACCATCGCGCGGGTGAGCGGACGGCCGTAACGGTTCACGAATGCCATATCTCTGGATTCAGGTTTGAGAGGCCATGTGGCACGGTCCTGCATCCAGTACCCGAACCATTCTTCGGCTACCGGCGAGAGCGGTACGAGGCGTTGTTTGGACCCCTTACCCTGAATAAGCATGTAATGTTCGTTGAGGTATATCTGGCTAAGACGTAGCCCGACCAGTTCGCTGACGCGCAGTCCGCTGCCGTAGAGCATCTCCATCATCGCCCGATTGCGGTGCCCCTCATTGCTGCTGAGATCAATCGCCGCCATCATCCGGTTGATCTCATCGAGCGACAGCACGGTTGGCAGATGCTTGGATTTACGCGGACCTTCCAGTAATTCGGAAGGGTCCTGCTCAATATAGTTCTTATAAAGCAGAAAACGGTACCATGAGTGGATGCCGGCGAGGATACGCGCCTGTGTAGCTTCCGAGCGGATGTCCTTGAATTGCTCAAAGATAAACTCCTGCAAGGCATCAAAATCCAAGTGTACTGAGTCTAATTGATGCTCCTCGCAGAACGCACGCAGTTTATCGAGGTCCATTTCGTAGCCCTCGATCGTGTTGGACGAATACCCGCGTTCGAGTCGAAGCCATGTATGATATTCGCGCAACAATTCCGTATCGGCGTTGGCGGTGCGGGTCATTCTTTCTTTTTCAATTCGCCTTGGAAATGCGTTCTATAGGTGGCACGCCCTCCGTAGGAATTACGGAAATAGAGCGTGAACTGAAGGTCTATGAGGTTGTTGGTCGTGTCCCGTACCACGAGTGTGCCGGAGTCGAGTACCTGAATGGATTGCAGTTTATCTTCTTCCACATAAAGCAGATACAAGCCGTGCGGCGTGCCCTCATAGTCGTGTCCGGGCAGGAAAGTGAAGGGTTCTGCGGAGTCGGATGAGCGATACGTGCCCGGCTCAAGGGTCGTGCCGGCAAGAAAGATATCCGAGAGATAGAGGTTATAACCGGTACCTTTCATCACGTTGGCGGTATCGTCCAGCGAGAGTTTATCGGAATAGAGGTCGAGCGAAACGACATTGTACGGCACGGAGTCATAACACCGTCCATAAGATTGTATATACGCTGTATGATACTCGCGGGGTATATTGCCGCGGGACGAACCAGAGCTGACGGGGCGGCATGCCATCGTAATGAGCGCGATTGCCGCTAATATGAGATAGTGATTTTTCATCTTTCAATAGTTAATTTCCGGGTCGGATACCAAGCGGCGGCAAAGCCCAGAGCGAGCACAATGAGTGCTACCACCCCGATATCCGAAGGCTGCACCTGCACGGGGTAAGCGGAAATGATATATTCGGTTCCGGAGCCCAATGAGAGCCATCCGTAGTGTTGTTGTCCGAGACACAAAGCGACACCAATCACCAGTCCGCATACGGCACCAAGGGAGGAGATGGACCATCCTTCGAGCAGAAAAATACGGCGAATCATGCGTTCGTCCGCGCCTAAATGCGAAAGGATGCGTATATCTTCGCGTTTATCAATCATCAGCATTGAGAGAGAGCCGATGATGTTGAAACTGGCTATCAGAAGAATAAACACCAGCAACAGCACCGTCAGCAGTTTTTCTATCCGCAGGATTCGGAAGAAGTCCGCTTGCTGTTCATACCGGTCCAAGACGCGATAGCCCTCTCCGAGGGTGTTTGAAATGGACGATTTGAGATTTGAGGAAGATAAATCGCTTTTGGGCTGGATACGCAACGCCGAAGCGGTATGTTCGTCATAATCGAACAAGCGGCGGGCAAGGGGCAGAGAGACGAGTAGCAGTTGGTCGTCATAATCCATCTGGTTCACCGCAAACGTACCGGCGATGAACGCATGCTCATGCCGCAATGATTGGTCGGGGCGCAGCATGTTGATGCGTTTGGTGCGCTCGGGAGCGTAGAGATGCAGCGCGCCTGTGAAATGGGCATTCATGCCTATCTGCGCCGCCAGCCCACGCCCGAGTACGGTGCGCTCGAAAGCCCCGTCCCAGACCGAATAGAAACCATCGGTGATGATCGAATCGATATGCGCGGTGCGGGTGAAAAGACTATCTACGCCTAAAACGCGCGCCGGCACTTGATGGTCTTTGTAACGGATGAGGGCAGTCTGCTCCAATTGGAGGGAGATCGCCTCAATATCCTCGCGCGCGTATAAAGAAGCGATGGGTGTTGTGTCGGTGCGTAAAGTCTGCCCTTCGGCAGGAATGACCATAAGAACGGGGTCAAACTCAGAAAACATACGCTCCACGAGTTCGCCGAAGCCGTTCATCACGCTCAGCACGCAGACCATCGCCGTCGTAACAACTGTTACAGCTGCCGCACTAATACCGGAAACGATATTGATGGCGTTATGCCCTTTTTTTGAGAAAAGGTAACGCCAAGCTATTTTATTTTCTAAGAAGTTCATCAATGCGCTCCATTCGATCTATCGTTTCATCCAAGTGGAAGATAATTTCAGGGATAATGCGCAGTTGATGGCGCTCGAGCGAGCCCAATTCACCGCGAAAACGGTGAGTGTTCTCTTCAATCAGCGCCATCGTATCCGCTACCTTGTTTTGCGGGAAGATAGAGAGATAGATATGCGCAATAGAGAGGTCAGGCGAAACGCGCACCTCGCTCACAGAAATCAATGTTCCATGTAGCGTGCGCGCGTATCGCAAAAGAATATCGCTCATGTCTTTCTGGATGAGACGAGCGATCTTGTGTTGTCTAGTTGACTCCATTAAAATTTGTGGCGTCCCTCGTCGGCAACGGTCAGTTTCTTACGACCTTTAGCACGGCGTGCAGCCAATACACGGCGACCGTTAGCGGTAGCCATTCTCTCCAAGAAGCCGTGTTTGTTACGACGCTTGCGTTGGGAAGGTTGGAATGTACGTTTCATTGTCTTAAATTATTTTTAGGCCTTTCACAAGGCGGGTTTATACACAAAATGGACTGCAAAGGTACTGCTTTTTTTTGATATGACCAAATTTTTTCGTACTTTTTTTGTTTTTTATGTGCGTTTTTAGTCAAAAACCTCTATAAGAACATCCATTGAACGTGGATTTTGCCATGTATCCACGTGTTCTGCGAAATACGAACAGAGGGCATGGAGGGTGTCTTGTCTTTCCTTTCGGGAAGTAGGCAAAGCAGGCTCTTTCTCCATCGCGAAACCGAGTTTGGCGGCAAAGGCGATGAGGAATTGTATATGAAAATTCTCTGCATTTTCGGTAGTATCCAATTCGCGAATAGCCTGTTCGATGAAGTCGAACATCGGTTCGTCGGGCATCGGGTGCCGCAGTACATGGTGCATCACCTCGCTGAGGAAGAGCGCGATGGTGCGTTTGTAAGGGTCGGTGATGAGGGTGGATGGTACGTAGGTTAGCTGAGCCGTACGTACCGAGCGGTCGTCCGTTGTGAGTTGAACAATGGAAAGCGGACTATATTTGCCGGCGGTGTTCTTGCGCCCCAAGCCATACACCATATAATTAATACGCCCGCCAGCGCGCGTGTACGCGTGCAATTTGTGCGCTTTGTCCGAATGCGGCTGAAGCGACAAAACTATCGCATCAGTTGTGCTTAACATACAGACTGTCAATCAATGCGGCATCGTCCAAACGATACACCTTGAATTGCAGATTGGGGTTGGGAGTTTCTGCGTCAGTGATCTTCAATACGCCATAGACAGGGACAGTGTCGGTCACTTCGGGTGCAATGAGCGGCTGCTGCTGTCTGGGTTTTCCTGCGGTGTTGAGAATGACGAACGGGGTATGACGCATATAGCTATGATCATGTCCGGCAATCACAAGGTCGGCTTCTCCCAACGCATGGCGGAAAGCCGCATGAATGAGCGGGTTATGCCTTCCTTTACCGGCAGAGAGCACCGGATGATGCATCATCACGACGATAAAACGATCACCGGCATCGTGCATGGCGACACGCAGCCAGGTGAGGGTGCGCGTAAGATCCACGAGGCGCACGAGCGGGTTGGTGTCTATCACGATGAAGCGTATCTGCGGAAGATCCACATAATAACTGACGCCGGGTACGTCAATCGGTCCGTTATGCGGATGGGAGAATGTATGCTCCCAAGCGGGTGAGATGGTTTTATTGACTCCTTTGGAGTACTCATGATTGCCCGGACAAGCGATCACCGGCAATCCCATCAGGGCGCTGAGAGACCATTCGCGCAGTAGTTTCTGGCGGTAATATTCCTGTCCTCGCTCCATCCAGTCGCCTATTTGCGCTACGGCATCAGCTTCCGGTACCCGTGCCGCCAGCGTGTCGTAGTCAGTCTGCGTGAGGCGGTTATGGATGTCGCCGAGCATCAGAATGGTTGTTCCTTCGCTCGGATAGGGGAAAACATAATCGATTGTGTCGCCTGTCCATTGGGGCTCAGGCGGCATACCGAACCATGCCTGCCAGCGGATGGCGCAGAGTATTGCACCACCCGCTAACAGCAGCATGAGAACTATGAATTTAATCCATTTACGCATTAGAAGGGCAGATCGCTGGTGCCGTCTCCTGCGGACGCGTCAAAGGGATCGATGTTCGCCGGAACACCCTCTACCGGAGCGGCTTGCGCCGGAGCTGCGGCTACAGGAGCCGCTGCAGGCGCAGCAGCAGGTGCTGGAGCCGGAGCAGCTGCTTGGGTGGTGTCACCCTGTTGGATCCTCCATGCACGGATAGAGGTGTACCAACGGCCGTTGAACTCGCGGCTCTCGATATCGAAACTAACCGTTACCAGTTGGTCAATCTCACAGGGGTTCTGTTTGATACGCTCCTCACCAAATACCTCGAAATGCACTTTACGGGGATATTGGTCAAGGGTTTCCAAAACATACGGCTGTACCTTCCATGGGTTGCCGTTACGACCGACACCTTCTTGTGCCGGCAGGACTTGTATGATTTTTCCTACTACTTCCATAACTTATTCTCCTTTAATAGCTGCTACACCCGGGAGGATCTTGCCTTCGATAGCCTCGAGCAGGGCACCACCGCCGGTAGAGATATATGAAACCTTGTCTGCGAGACCGAACTTATTGACGCATGCTACAGAGTCACCGCCGCCGATGAGCGAGAATGCGCCTTCTGCAGTTGCCTCCGCGATTGCCTCACCGATAGCGCGGCTGCCATCGCAGAAGTTATCGAACTCGAACACACCGGCAGGACCGTTCCAGAGGATCGTCTTGGCGCCCTTGATAGCATTGCGGAAGTTCTTCTGCGCCTCAGGACCGGCATCCAGGCCTTCCCAACCCTCAGGTATGGCATTGGAGGGGAATACTTTCTGGTTCGCATCGTTGCTGAAGTTGTCAGCGCAGATAGCGTCCGGAGCGAGCACGAGTTCAACGCCGTTCTTCTTGGCGAGTTCTTCTACGCCGAGCGCTACATCAAGTTTGTCGAGCTCCACGATAGAACCACCGATCTCACCGCCGTGTGCTTTGGCGAAGGTGTAAGTCATACCACCGCAGAGGATGAGTTTGTCCACCTTGCCGAGCAGGTTCTCGATGATACCGATCTTGGAGGATACTTTCGAACCACCCATGATGGCTACGAACGGACGTTTGATATCCTTGAGGATAGCGTCCACAGCCGCTACTTCTTTCTCCATGAGGAAACCGAGCATCTTGTTGTCCGCATCGAAATAATCAGCGATGACAGCGGTTGATGCATGTTTGCGGTGCGCCGTACCGAAAGCGTCCATGACGTAGCAGTCGGCATAGCTTGCGAGCACTTTTGCAAACTCTTTCTGGCGCGCCTTCATCTCTTTCTTGGCGGGCTCATAAGCCGGATCTTCTTTCTCGATACCAACCGGTTTGCCTTCCTCTTCCGGATAGAAACGGAGGTTCTCGAGCATCAGCACCTCACCCGGTTGGAGCGCAGCGGCTTTATCCGCAGCTTTTGCGCAATCTTCAGCGAACTGCACGGGACGACCGAGCGCAGCTGCTACAGCATCAACGATCTGGCTGAGGCTGAATTTAGCCTGTACTTTGCCTTTGGGTTTACCCATATGGCTCATGATAATGAGTGCACCTCCTTCATCGAGGATGTGTTTGAGAGTCGGCAGGGCACCGCGGATACGGGTGTCGTCTGTGATCTTACCATTCTCATCCAGAGGTACGTTGAAATCTACACGTACAATCGCCTTCTTGCCGGCGAATTTGTAATCTTTGATAGTCATAATGTTAATATTTTAAGTTGTTAGTTTATTTCCAATCAATCGAGTTGAGGCGTCCGCGGCATACATCGCTATGGATGGTCTGTCCGTTCTGCCCCCCGAAGAGGTAAATATTCTTATTATGTACGATAGCCGTTTGATACTGCCGTCCGCGGAAAGTCTCAGGCAGTGAGTTCTTCGTCGAATCCGCTTTCACCCAATTGAGTCCTTCATCAATAGAGGTCATGATGTCCGAATAGCGGAAAAGCAACAGTTGGTTCTTATAGGCCACCGCAGCAGCACCGGATACAGGAGCAAAATTATCCCGTCCTTCTGAGAAATTCTGCAAACGATAGGTGCCGTTCTTATCCGAAGGATGGGTGGAATATTCCATACACCAGCGGCCGTTACACTCTTTTTCTTCGGCATCCATACCACCGATTATCATCGCGCGCTGGCGCATGCTGGAACTCTCAAAACAAACGCTTGCAAAATCCTTCACGGGGAAATCGCTTCCCGGACGAAGAGGTGTAGTCTCCAGCGTACCGTTTTGGTAATATGCGAACTGATAGCCGTTGTTGTCAATGAGCGCCCATGTGCGTTCATTCCAATAGAGCAGCATTGTTACTATGGGGTAATCCACCGAAGTGCCGGTCCATGTGCGAGCGTCGGTACTGGTGTATAGTGTATTGCCCTTTCCGTAATACAAACGCTCACCATCACTGACGATCTGGCGTATGCGTACGTCATCGGGGAGTCCGGTTGCATCGCCTAATTCATTCCAAGCAGCGCCATCCGTAGAACGATAAGCGTACGTGGCGGAGCCATTGCTCTTGAGGAGCACGAAAGCGTCATTGAGCAGTACAGCGCATTGTTCGTCGTCATCCGTCGAATAGATACTCTCGGTCAACGTGGTCCAAGTGTATAAATCCGGATCTTGCTGATGCACGGTAGCGCGTATCTCATAGGTCTTTGTGTTTGTTTGGTCTGACGAACGGATGGAGAGATAGATCGGTGACTTGGTGAAATTCAGCGTGTCGTAACCAGTAAGGCGGCATACCGTATCCGGCGTGGTGATCCATGCTGCACTTGGGGTAGCGGCAAAAGTGAGGCGCGGCACGACGCTGTCCAAGCGTGTACCATAGAGCATGGAGTCTTTATTCCAAATCAAACCCGTGTCAATTAATTCTTCCACAGTGAAAACTGCCGCTTTGAGCCCCGGCATGGAGTCATTCTTGGCGAAGCCGAATGCAGACAGGCGTGCTATATTCGCAGAGGAGTTATAGTAGGAGCCGCCTCCTTCGCATCCTGCCAGCGCAACCGTCAGTGCACATAAAGATATGTATAAAAAACGCTTCATTCTATTATAAAAATATTTTTTTTCTTGCATATATCGGAAAAAAGCAGTACCTTTGCAGTCCGAATTTAAAATTACCAATTATAAATCGTCTATATTTATTATGTTATTTGACGCTCAAATACATGATTTCTTATCTTGGTTGCCTTGGATTCGTGTTCGTCGCGAGCAGGCGGCTATGCGTGCCATCGCGGAGCAACGTCGTCGCATCCTGACCAAGGAGCAGGTAGCCGAGGAGTCCGCGCGTATCATTGAACAGATAGAGCAGATGTCCGTTTTTCGCAATGCGAAAGTGGTGATGCTGTACTATCCCGTTCATAATGAAGTAGATTTATTACCATTGCTCTCCAAGTATGAGGGTCAAAAAACATTTTTGTTACCTGTAACCCATCGCCGCTCGATGGAGGTTCGTCCGTATGACGGAGAGGATATGATGCGTAGAGGTCGTTTGGGTGTTCCTGAGCCGCAGACTCCGACGTATAAGGGTAGTATTGATTTGATGATTGTACCCGGAGTGGTCTTTGACCAGCATCGCCATCGTATCGGTCGCGGGGGTGGATATTACGACAAGTTCCTTGCCAAGCACCCTTTGACGAAGAAGATAGGCGTATGTTATTCTTTCCAACTCAAGAAACACAGCGTGCCTCATCGATGGAATGATATCAGGATGGACCGCGTCGTCACGCCTCTTCGGACCATTGGATAGTCGGTTGACTCTCCATGATACGTTTTAACTCACGGTCACTCTCAGCCGTGAGTTTTCTTTCGCCCTTACGGTAGTAATAGATGACGCCGTATTGTTGGCATTTCATCATCCGAGCATAGGGCAGAAGGTCTTTATAGTAGTCCTCGATCAGGTTCCACAGATTCAAAATAATCTCGTCTGCCTGATCGCGCAGCGAACCTAAATCGCCTTGTACACGTTCCGTATTCTGCACATGGAAAGTGTGTTGGCGTTGGTGCTCGCAGAAGATGTCATAGTGTACCTTCACTTTGTTAATCGCCGGATTATAAATAGGGAAACCACCACTCGCCATCCGTTTCTGCTCCCCGTCAATGATTTTCTTTCCCCATTCAAGGATGTATTCCTCGGTAGACAGATCCGGAACCACATGCTGGTGAGGATCCAGATCATACAGCAGTTTTTGCTCTTTCTTAATCTCGCCACGAATGACGGCAAGGTTGAGCACTTGGATAAAATGCGAGATATACATACGTGCGTTTTGCACGATATGCCGGTATTGCTTGTTGGCATTGACCGTGGACTTGTAGTTATCCTTTGACTGCATCACCACGTTCTCGAAGGGCACGAGGAAACGCTGCGCCTCGCTCAACACTTTGTACGGAATGACTTGTTCCGTATAATCAGCAGACTGTGCCTGTTGAATGGCGTTTTGTAAGGCGTGAAGACGGGCTAAATCCGTATTAGGTAAACGTCTGTAGGGCATAACACTATTTACGATTTAATAATTTACATTTATTTCTTGCGAGTAGCAAGACGCTCCGCGAGGGAGCGCAGTTGTGCGGTAGCTTCGTTTTGGGGCAAAGTGTCCAGTTGCGCCAAGGCGAGTGCGGTATGTTCCTCCATGGCGGCTTCGCCGGCAGCGCGCACACCCAAACGATCATAGAGGGCGGTAACCGCAGCTATTTTCTCTTGGTTCTGATCGGAAACCAAGAGCCATTTTTGTAGTTCTTCTTTGCTCGCAGCATCCGCTTTCTCAAATGCGGTCAGAAGGATGAAGGTCTTTTTGTTACAACATATATCTCCGCCAATCGCTTTTCCGAAAGTCTTGGGGTCACCATAAACATCGAGGATATCATCTTGTATCTGGAACGCCAAACCGATATGGAGTCCGAACTGATAGAGAGCCTCTTGCTGGGAAGGGCTTGCACCGGCGATGTACCCACCGATTTTGAGCGCGTAGGCTAACAAGACCGAGGTCTTGAGCTCAATCATTTTCATGTAATCGGCGATGGAGACCTCCTTCATTTGCTCAAAATCCACGTCATACTGCTGTCCCTCACAGATGCCGGTCGCCATGTCGTTGAACCATTGGAGGACCTGCGGCAGTTTGTCTGCGGGTACTTTACTCAGCAGTTTGTATGCCTCAATGAGCATCTGGTCGCCGGAAAGGATAGCGGTGTTGTCATTCCATTTCACATGCACGGTAGGGCGTCCCCTGCGCACCTCGGCACGGTCCATTACATCATCGTGCAGCAAGGTGAAGTTATGGAACACCTCCAGCGCCAAAGCAGCGGGAAGTACCTCTTCTTCTTTGCCGCCAAACAGGGCGGAGGCAATCATCGCCAAGGTCGGACGGATACGTTTGCCGCCCGAAGCCAAGGTGTATCCGATGGGTTCGTACAGACCTTTCGGTTCCTTGCTCCAATCCAGCGATTCTATGGCGTTATTGATATCCATCATGCGAATTTATTCTCAATAATATCTGTCAGTACATCTTTCATCTCCAATCCGGCGGCACGGACTTGCTGCGGAATAAAACTAGTCGGCGTCATGCCCGGAGTGGTGTTCACCTCCAAGAGGTTCAGTTTGTCACCGTCCGTGATGATCCAATCGACGCGGATGATGCCGTTCGCACCTATGATGTCATACAGGCGCAGGGTCTCGGCTTGGATCTTATCGCGTAAGGTATCGGGGATACGCGCCGGTGTGATCTCATCCACCTGACCTTTGTATTTGGCATCATAATCGAAGAACTCGTTATGGGTGACAACCTCCGTGATGGGGAAAGCCACTGCTTTGTCCTTCGTCTTATATACACCGCAGGTCACTTCGGTGCCCTGCATATAGGATTCGCAAATCACTTCATTGCCTTCCTGAAAAGCCCGTTCGATAGCCGGATAGATGTCCTCTACGGTCTTCACTTTGGTGCAACCAAAAGAGGAGCCTCCGATGTTTGATTTGATGAAACAAGGAAGTCCGAGAGTGTCTGCTATCTTCGGTGCGTTCGGCCATTTCTGTCCGGCGCGGAGCATCATGCTGTTGGCAATATGAAAACCGAAATAGGAGAGGTAATGGTTGCAGGCATATTTATTGAACGTCAGCGCTGCGGCGAGTACTCCGCAGCAACTATAGGGCATCCCGATCATATCCAGATACCCTTGCAGAATACCATTCTCGCCCGGAGTGCCATGAATAGTGATGTACGCGAAATCGAAGGTGTGCTTCACGCCCCCGCGCGTAAAAGAAAAATCATTCTTGTCGATGGTACATCCGTCTTCGGTATGCCAATTTTTACCATCAAAGATGACGATGGTAACATCATACCGCTCCTTGTCCATAAAGGAGTAAATACCTGCCGCAGAACGCAACGATACGTCATGTTCGCTGCTGTCACCTCCGGCTATGATGGCTATTTTTCGTTTCATTATATTGTATCGATAAAAAATTTCTGTTTTCTATTAAACATCGCGATGCCGATAAAGAGCAGCACGAAGATAATCAGTGCACTATACCCAAGGGCGGTCCAAGAGAACTCACCTGCTCCGTATGCCCCATATTTGAAGGTCTCGATGATGGCGGTCATGGGGTTGAAAAGCATGATCTTATGCAGGGTAGGGTTGGTGACATAACTGAGGGGATAAATGATCGGGGTTGCATACATCCACAGCGAAACGAAGACCCCAAAGAAATTGATGAGGTCACGATATTTCGTGGTCAGCGACGAGATGATCAGTCCCAATCCCAACGCCAGACACTGAATCATGAAGATCAGCACCGGGAAGAGCAAGAGGTATATGTTCGGACGAAGATAAACGCCTTTCCAAACAAAGAGCAGATAGACGATGATGAAAGTGGTTAACTGCAGGGTGAAGCGGAATAGTTTGGAAATGACCTTGGAAACCGGCATGACCAAACGCGGGAAATAGACTTTTCCGAACAGGTTTGCGTTGGTCTGGAAAGTGCTTGCTGCTTCGGTCAGACAGGTGGAGAAATACTCCCAAAGACAGATACCGCTGAGATAGAACACGGGCTGAGGGATGTCGTCCGTCGGGATGCCGGCGATACGACCGAACACCACGATATACATAAACATCGTGAACAACGGGGAGATGAAATACCAGCCCATACCGAAAATGGTCTGCTTGTATTGTACGGTGATATCCCTTTTGATGAACAACCAGATGAGATATCTCTTCTGCCAGAGTTCCTTCAGTCCCAATCCCTTGGCAAAAGTAGTCGGAGAGATCTCCGTAGTCCAATATGTCTCCTTTTCTTCTTTCATCTGCTTAAACGGTGTCCATAAAACTTTTTTGCACTTTATTGAAGAGCATAAGGCCGAAGATTAACAAAACGGCTGTGAATGCCGCGCTATACGCCAGCCAGGGCCAGCTGAACTGCCCCTGACCGAGGAGCGAATACTTGATCGCTTCCATCACCGGCGTCACGGGATTCAGACTCATCGCCATATGCAGTTTCTCGTTTGTGACCATGCTGAGCGGATAAATGACCGGCGTGATATATACCCAAAGGGAGATTATTTTCGCCAACATAATCTGCAAATCCCGATATTTCGTAGTCATAGACGAGAAAATCATTCCGAATCCCACCGCCATCAGCGCCAGTAATATAATCAGCAGAGGGAACAGCACTATCTGCCAATGGATGGTGAGGTCCGTGCCCGTGGCGGCATAATAGATATAGAAAACGGTGAAGATAGCCAACTGAATAGCAAACGACAGCATGTTCGTCGTTACCGCCACCAGCGGCATGATGATACGCGGGAAATAGACTTTTCCGAATATATCCGCATTGCTGACGAATGAATTGGAGGTGGCGCTCAGGCAACTCGAGAAATAGCCCCAGACGGATATGCCGAGCAGGTAGAAAAGAATTGGAGGTACACCATCGGTAGGAATATTAGCTATTCCGCCGAATACCGTCACATACACAATCACACTCAGCACCGGCGTGATGATGAACCACAGCGGTCCCAAGATTGTCTGCTTGTAAGCCACGCGGAAAGCGCGCTCTACGAAGAGCAGAAACATATCCCGATAGCGCCATAACTCAGCCCAATCGATGGTCAATAGACGGTCCTTTGGCGTGATGGTCAAATCCCAATGTTTATCCTCTTGTTCCATATCTTTCTAAAACAGCGTGCAAAATTACAAAAAAAAATCCATATATGCAAGCGCGCGCGCATTTTTCCCTATTTTTCTTTTATATCGTGCGTGCGCAAAAAAATGAAAAGGGAGGATAGAAAGGCGAAAAAGACGGGACGTAGATGTCCGTAATGGTCGCGGTGTGGTCACGTAAATGACCGCTAAATGAGGGGGGGGGAGGGGTCATTGTTCCCCATTAAAGCGGTTCTTTTTGCCATACACGACAAGACGGTCGAGCGCTACAAGAACAGCAGGGACAAGAGTCAGCGTAAGTACGATAGCCATGAAAGCACCGACGGCGATACAGCCAACGATATTACTGATCATCAGATCGTCCACAAAAAGCGCCATCGCGCCGGGACCGATAACCATGATGAGACCCGAAGTGAGGATGGTACGGATGGAACCTCTGTACGCTGCACAGACGGCATCGACAGGGAGCATGGTCTTGCGGCTCTCTCGATAGTAATTGGCGAAGAGGATACCATAATCGATGGTGGCTCCCATGAGGATCGCCTGCACAATGAGGTATGCCAGATAGAGCATTTTTCCGGAAACGATACCGGCTACCACCACATTCACATAGACTGCCGTCATGACCGCAAGAATGAGGATGGTAGGTACAATGAAGGAGCGGAAGGTCAAAGCGACGATGAGGAAGATGGCTGCGATGGTGAGCAACGTAACCATATTCATTTCGTGATCGAAACCGGCGCGCATCTCGGCGTACATCACCGATTCGCCTACATAATAGTGCGCATGAGGCAGACGTGCGTCGGCGAGGGCGGTAAGCGTATCCACGAAATCGTAGGTCTCTTTTGACTCTATGGGCAGGGAAGAGAAGAGGACGAGCAAGGAATGGTCCTCTTTGCGCAACTGACCGAGTCCGTCTTTCATCTGCGATTTGATATCCGCTGTTTTGGCGCTGATCGAATCAGGCAGCAAATCCGCGAGGCGTGGGTCATGAACGAGCGTGTCGCAGAGATAGATGAGCAGTGGTTCGAAGCCCATGCGGAGCGTATCGCAGCGGCTGTTGACCGAGCCGTAGAAATCATAGAGGAGCGACATCTGTGCCGGTGTGACAGGAGCTGCATGGACGTTCGACAGTTTCATGAGCCGCGCCAGCTTAGCCGACATCTGTTCGGCGGTGTAGGTATGTTCTCCGAAGACCAGCTCGGTAAATAATTCGGCTTGGAGGTCCGCTCTTGATGGGCCTTTATGTTTGGGTGCAGGCTCTTCTTTCTTAGGCGCAGACGCCGCTGCACGGGTGGTATCGGTGCTATGAAGCGTGCGCTGCATCTCTAAGACAGAGCTGACAATCGCTACGGCATCCAGTTCTGACGGCTGTTTGGCTACCTGCGGTTCCTCTTTTTTCGGTGGATTGGCAATAGCCAGCAGTTCGTCATCGGTGAAGGTGTCTATGCCAAAGGCATGCAGCAGGATATTCAGATCCGAGGGCGTCAGGGAGGCGTTGCTGTCTGCGAGGTCCATGAGGTGAGCACGCTGGTTCAAGAGCGTACGTTGTTCTTCGGAGACCATACCCGCCAAACCTTTGCGTTGGAAGAGGTCGTCCACCAGAAGATGAACGTACTGCAGCGGCGACATCTTCCGCACTTTTCCGGGTGCATAGGCATAAACGAGCTTGGTCTGGAAAGGTGTGGAGCCGATGAAGACTGCCATCTCGTTAACCGACATCGGCAGACGGATAGCCGCGGTGTCCGTGAGTTTATGCATCTCGACGGAGATCGCAGAGATATGCGTTGCGTTGAGGCGATCCATGAACGGCACAATCGCAATCTTATTGAGGTCCATCGACGGGATAACAAGGGAGTCGATGTTGGTTATCTGCGACAAATTATCCTCCAAGGGTGCAATCGTCTCGCGCGGAAGAACGATGGTGTCCTCCTCTATCGGGGCGTTTGGAGCCATGGAGATGAGTTGTGGAGCAGGTTGGGGAACAGGCTCCGGTTCCGGCACATCGAGCATGGACTGCAACGACTCGATCTGTGCTTTCATCTCATCGTCCAGATAGGAAGCGAAGAGCGGATTGGAGGCCACATGCGATTGGAGGAAACGCGCCAGATCAGGGAAAGCCATAGGCGCTTGAATCGAATCGCGTGAGCGCAGGTAATAGAGCATCTGCATCGTCTGCGGCGTGAGCAAGTCCAGCGCTTCGGAGGGAACGGTTGTTCCTTCGGGTACGAAGTCCTTGAAATCAGTCAGTATTGACTTCACGTGGTTCGCCATCTCAGCCGGCGTGAGCGGTAGGCTCATGAGGGTGGGGTAAGAGATGACGGTATGGATACCGGGGTGCTCCATGAGTCGGTCCACCAAGCCGCAGATGGAGTCTTCGTCCTGCGTGTCATAAACCAGTACGAAGGGGTTGGGCGAGGGGAAGATCTCTTCGATCTTTGACTCCGCTTCGGCGGAGAAGAAGATGGTTGTCTGGCTGGAAAGATACCAAGAGCTGAAGAAGAGAATGAGCGCGCCTACCGCCATCGGCAGTTTATGGCGGGAGATGAACCGCGCCATGCGGTCGGTGTTGGGTACGTACGCTTTCTTTGCCGTGAAATTGATCGTGCGGCGGAAGAGGAGCATGAGCGCCGGCATGGCGGTGAAGGTACAGATGAGGGAGCAAACGACACCCTTGGCCAGCACGATACCCATGTCCGCACCTATCTTAAGGCGCATGAAACAGAGCATGAGCAGTCCCACCACGGTTGTGAACGCCGAGGAGAGGATAGACGGCGCCGCTTTGACGATCGCCCTGTTGGCGGCGATGCCGGCTGTCTGCTTATCGGTATGCTCGTCCTGCTCCTGCCGATAGCGATTGAGGAGCACGATGCAGTAGTCCAAGGAGAGGACTGCCTGCAGGATAGAGCCGATGAAATTCGTTGTGATAGAAACGGAGGGCAGCAGCGCGTTCGTGCCCATATTCAGGGCGATGGCAAGACCTGCTGTGACAAGAATAACAACGGGTTCGAACCACGCCTGCGCCATGAGGAAGAGGATGAGCATGATCATCACCGCCGCGATGACGATGACCGAAACGGGAGGTGTGGCACCATCTTGGCTGGTCTCCACTACGCAGTTGCCACCGAAACGAGTGCTGATCTGTTTACCCAACGCTTTTTGGTCCATGGACTTGGGAACATCCAAGTCGAAGACCGTGTAGGTACTATCCGTGCTATAGCGATAGGTAACGCCATGCACATCCGGATAAGCCTCCAGCAGCGTGCGGATACCCGGCACTTCGTTCGGGTGCATCCCTTCAAACATCACATGTACATCCGCGCCGGACATCTGCGCCGACGAACCGAACTCGGAGGTGATGATCTCCAAGCCGCTCTTCATCTGCGAGTCATCCGGAAGGTACTTGGTCATATCAGCGTTGACGTTCACATGGAACATCATGACTACGCTGATGGCTGCCAAAACTACCGTGAGCGCGAATAATATGTAATGGAAGGTGCGTTTCAAAATTGTCCCATTTGCAGGAATGCCACCTCTTTCGGGGTGAGGAAACGCCATTTACCGCGGCCTACGTTCTTCTTGGTCAGTCCGGCGAAAGAAACGCGGTCAAGGTTGACTACTTTATAACCCACTTTCTCGAAGATACGGCGCACGACGCGGTTCTGGCCGGAGTGGATCTCCAGACCGATATGTTTGCGGTCCGCTTTGGGGAACTCCAGAGCATCCGGAACGATACGTTCATCGTCTAGGATGACGCCGTTACGAACGACTGCTTCATCCACTTCATCCAGTTCACGATCGAGGGTGACAGCGTATATTTTCTTCTTGTGAAATTTTGGGTGGGTCAGTTTGGCTGCCAAGTCACCATCGTTGGTGAGGAGCAGCACGCCGGTTGTGTTTCTATCCAGACGGCCAACCGGATAGATGCGCTCAGCACAAGCGTTCCGCACGATGTCAATGACAGTGTGACGCTCCTGAGGATCATCGGTGGTAGTCACCGTGTTCTTCGGTTTATTGAGCAGGATATACACTTTGCGCTCGCGACGTACGGGCTGGTCATGGAAACGGATATCGTCTGTCGGCAGCACTTTGACACCGAGGTTATCAACGGTGACACCGTTGACGGTGATGACTCCTGCCTGAATAAAATCGTCAGCCTCTCGACGGGAACAAATACCTGCGTTCGCGAGGAATTTATTCAGACGAACCGGCTTTGTCGGATCTTCGTGTTGCTCGCGATAGGTCTGCTGTTTGCGGTTGGAATAAAGTCCGTTATTGCGTTTGGGGCGATTGCCGAAGGGGCGATTAGGCCGTTCCGTGTGTTCACCGGAGAACGGACGACGCTCTGAGTCTGTGCGTGTAAAACGTGGACGGGCTTCGTCAGAATGGTTGAAACGGGGACGAGAATCGTCATTACGGGTAAAACGGGGACGAGGCGAAACGGGTTCGCTCTCTCGATGAAAACGCGGTCTGGGACGGCGTTCTCCATTGTTGGCATTGTTGTCAAACATAAATTTTAGAGGTTCAATTTTTAATTTTTTAATTTCAGATTGCCTTGTGGCTCTCCCGAGTCACGTACGTGCTCACGCACGCGTAATACAAATAAGGTGAAAAGGCAAAAGGGGGCGAACCACCTTTCACCTTTCACTGTTCACTTTTCATTTTGATCAAGCCTCAGCTTGCTCGATAGCCAGTTTGCCACGATAGTAGCCGCAGGACGGACATACGGTGTGATAAATGTGCAGTGCACCGCAGTTCGGGCATGTAGCCAATGTAGGCGCTTTCACTACGTCATGGGTACGACGTTTCGCTTGTCTGGTGTGGCTTTGTCTTCTTTTAGGATGTGCCATATTAAATTACTTTTTAAAAATTTCAAATTTCAAATTTACAATTTCAAATTATCAATTTTCGGGTTCCGGCTCGTCACATAGGTGATCATGGAGGAGAAGTTCCATTTGCTGGTTGCACTCACCCGGTTGGTGACTGTGAACGATCGGAATATTGATACTTACTATTTCATATGCGAGCCAAGATAGATCCACCATCTGTTCATTTTGTTCATCTTCGGAGAAAATCTCTTGCTCGTCATCTATTTCAAGGGGCATCGGGTCGAGGCAACGGTCACACACTACAAAAACAGTTCCCTGAACTGCGATGTTGAGTGTATAGTCCTCCTCCCGGAGATTAAGCGTTACTTCAGCCGCCACGTCACCACTCAGTATTTCCGTCTTCTCAAGGGAAGAAAAGAAATCGTTATTGAGCTGAATATCAAACGAATGCGTGCCTATTGGGAGGCGCGAAAGATCGATGATATAATGGCTCTGCTCACTCATATGCGCAAAATCGACCGCAAAATTACTGCTTTTTTTTGACATATGCAAGTTTTTGCGCATTTTTTTTTGCTTTGACCCTTTAATCGAAGCTCAGATAGGGGGTAAGTCGAAGCAGATCTTGGTCGTTTATTTCCGGTAGGGAAAGGAGTTCTTCGGCAGAGCGGAGGGTTTGGCGTTTTCGCCTAAGCGTATAGATGGCCTTCGCTTGTTGGTAGCGAAGATAGGGATGTTTCTGGAGCTTTTCGAGCGAGCAAGAATTAACCCGAATACGCTGAATAGCCGTTGTGTCGGCTGTAAAAGAGTCGAGCAGCGAATCGAGTCGGCATCTGGCGAATGGTTCGTCCGTGAGTTGGCGCGGGGAGAAATATCCACCTAATTGTTCGCGGTAACGGATAATCAGTACGGCGGTATAGGAACCGATGCCTCGCAGAAGGAGCAGGTCGGTTGTGTCGCAGTGGTTGAGGTCGATGATGGTATCTTTCTTGATACGCTTGGTATAACGCCATCCGACGGAGTCGCGCCAAAGGGAGTCGGCGAGGCGGAAGGAGTCGTATTGGAGTTGGCGCATTTGTTTCCACTCGGCGCGTCGTATGGAGTCCGCTATTCGGAAGGAGTCGTAGCGTTGCTCGCGTTCGGCAGCCCAGAGGGCATAGCGCGCGGAGTCGGCACGGCGGATGGAGTCTTTGCGCTCCTCCCATGTCCGCTTTTTGTAGGAGGAAGGCGGTTCGGGAGAGGGATTGCGGGATGGCCAAACGGCAACGATAAACCATGCGAAGAGAGCGATGCCGAAGAGTGTCGCAGCTCCGATGCGTTGTTCACGGGAGAGAATCATGGGATTTACGATTTACGATGAACGACGGATTCGGCAGTGCCATCGGCGAGATGGGTGGTGATAGTATCTCCGGGCTCCAAATCACGTACGCTTTTGACGACCTTGCCATTCTTAGTGATCAACGAATAGCCCATGCGATAGATCCGTTCGGGATTGCATGCCGTGAGTCGTTGTTCGAGCATCTCGATGCGGTGTTGGCGGATGAGTATCTGTCGATCGGCAGTCCGTTGGAGCCGAAGGAGCAGGTCGGTGATATGCGCCATCTGGTCATCCATGCGATGGATGAGCCATTCGGCGACAGCGGTAGGGGTCTTGAGCGCCTCGTGTGCCACCAGATCGAGCACGGAGATATCCCGCGTATGTCCGATACCGGTGAGGATAGGCAGTTCGAACTGCGCGCAGACCGCACAGAGTTCGTAGTTATCGAAACAACTCAAATCCGAAGTGGCACCTCCTCCGCGGATGATGACTACGGCATCAAAATCAGCTATCTCTTCGAGCGCTGCAAGGATGGATTTGGCGGCGGAGTCTCCTTGCATCGTTGCCGCGAATAACTGCGTTTGGAAAGGGAAGGGGGAAGAGTCCAGTTGATGTTTGAAATCTTCATAACCCGCCGCATGAGGCGAGGAGATGACAGCGATACGTCGGATGAGGGTAGGGAGCGGGATGAGTTGTTGGGCATCGAGAAGACCATCCGCTTGGAGCCGAGCGATCGTCTGTTGACGTTGCCGCGCTATGTCGCCAAGCGTATAAGAGGGGTCGATCCCCACGATAGAGAGGCTGAGCCCATATACTGAATGCCATTGTATTTCGCCTTCTACCAGAACTGCCATGCCGACTTGGAGAGGTTGACCTGTCTCGGCCTCGAAATAAGCGGTGAGCATCTCTTGAGTGCCCGACCAACACGTGGCGCGCATTTTGGCGGAGGAACCGTCGATGAGCTCCATATAGAGGTGTCCGTTCTTGCGGCTGAGACTGTTCACCTCCGCTTTGACCCAATAGGAAGGCGCCAGACTTTCGTCCAGCGCTTGTCCTATGAGAGCACATAGTTCGGTTAATGTGTATAGTGTCCGGGGTTTAATAGACGATTACTTTTTGGGTATGATGTTTGCCGTTCTCGTCCTCCATGACCATGAGGTAACAACCTGCTACGCCCGGCATGCTGACTTGCGTCTCTCCGCTGAAGAAAGCACCGGTCTGATAGAGATGTCCGGTGTAATCGTAGAGTCGGTATGAACCGGCCTTAGAGGAGGAGATAGTAATCGGCATACGTGCCCTGACGGCATTTGGATAAAGCAGGATTGCGTGTTGCGACACAGGGAGTGTAGGCCGGAAAGTGAACTCACATGAAGGGATAGCGCGGTCATATCCTTCGCGATACAGGGTGGCACTGATTCTGTCGCCTTCCTCAAGCACTGATGAATAGAGATAGGGTTGTGTCGCATTATTCACCACGAGTGCGGTCTTATCTACCCCTTGCTCAGAGAGCACTTGCCATTGATAGGGCGGGCGGAAGGTCCAACTGCCACCATTATATTTCTCGTTGACCAGCATGACCACATCGTCCCACGCGGACTCCATGATGTTCTCCGGATAGCGGATGACGATAGAGCCTTCGAGGATAGTATCGCTAACGACACATGATTCGGAGCGCAGTTTGAGACGGTAGCGATAGAAACCCGGAGCAACATATTTGCCTTGACCGCCCATGAGAATGGGGAGTGTGGTCTTACCATCTACTGTTCCCGTTTGGTGCATCGGGTGTGCTTCGAGGTCGCCGACCAAGAAATCAACGTCATAGTAGTCCGGCATGATGGAGCGATCGACGGTTGTATAGCTGACATAGAAGAGAACCTCATGCTCGGAGCAAACGATCTGGTCTGCATTGGGGTTGAAGGAAGCGACAGCGAAAGGACGCTGCATGATGATGTCTGCGGTACGGATGACCGGTTTGCCGGCAATCCAAGTGGTGTCAGATATGTAGGTGTACTCCTTGGTCGGGTAATAATGACGACCAAAGATCTCCACGCCCTTCGGATCGCCTTGACAGATGAAATAATGCTCCATTTCGGGGTAATCGGTCTTGAGGACGGTAAGATTGAGAATCTCAGTACTGTCGCAGTCCATCGCGTTGGTGTAATGCAGCGCGTAAGAACCGGAGGTGTTATAGTAATACGGACCGAAACGAACGGAGTCATAATCGGCGATAGTCTTGCTATAGATACGTGCCGGAGAGGACTGATGAATCGTCAGTTCAAGGTGCTCCAAACTGTCGCAACCTTCTACGGTGCGGTGGTACAGATTGACGGTGAACGTCTCCTGACCTTTTCCACGGGCATAATACGTCTTGCCGTTATAGACGATAGAGTCGCAACCCCGTTGGCGTGTGGTGAACTCGTAGTTCTTGACGTCATGAACGATGAAGCGGTAGAGCGAGTCTTGTCCTTCGCGGGTGAGATGATGCTGCTCGTAAGCGCCCTCCTCGGAAATGAGCAGACCGTCTATGTTGATGATCTGTCCCGGGCAGCGGTTATAAGCGACATAGTCGGAACAATGGTTATTGATGCGATAATCCCATCGTAAGATGGAGTCGCAACCATCCGTGTTCATACCAAGCGTGTCGATGAAGACAGAGTCTTTGTAGTAATACTGTCCGTGATAGGTATAGGGCAGGTCGGCGCGGCAGATACTGATGATGGTATCCTTGATATCCGTTCGCTTATAATTGAGGATGAGACGATAGATACTGTCGCAACCATGCTTGGTCATGAGACTGTCATAGTAAACGCCCTGCCTGTTGAGCACGGTGTCATGATGGTGACCGTGCCATGTGTAACTGCTACCACGGCAGATAAAGGCTGTGGTGTTGTACATGTAAGCGGTATGGATATTGACGATATGGCTGACGAGAGAGTCGCAACCATCAGCTGCGGTGCGCGTCTCGTAATAGGTGCCGGTGGAGGTGATTTTATTACCGCCGATGATGATGTATTCTCCTTCGCAGAGGTCATGACGAACGACGGTCTGCTGGGTAGTCGGACAACTATTGACTTGGATCGTGACGATAGAGTCGCAACCATAGTGGGTTTGGAATTTGCGCGAGTATCTGCCGGTGGTGGTAATCGTGGTGTCGCCAAACTGGTATTCCTCTCCTTCCTTGATATAGACTACAAAAGACATCTGGTAAGAGGAGTGGAAATGCAGGACGTAATCAACGATACTGTCGCAACCGGTGTAGCTGGTCAGAGTATCTTTGAAGACGGCGTCTTTCTCGTACGGCATACCGTTGATGATCGGTCGGTCTCCTTCGCAGAAATGCAATTCCTGACGCTTATGAATCGTCGGATGGACGGTAAGGAAGATACTATAGACGCTATCGAGACCCTTGTTGGTCTTGAGGCTGTCGTAGTACAAACCGGTCTCGGTCAGGCTCTTATGATGCCATACATAGGGCAGGTCAGCCGAGCAGACATAGTCCGTTTCGGTGGGGAAGATATATTCCGCCTGATTAAGCCGCAGGGTCAGTTTATAGATACTATCGCATCCTAAAACAGTCTGGCAACTATCCCAATAGGTGCCTGCTTGAGTGAGGGTGATCAGCTGTCCTTGCTTATGCCAAGTATAGGAACCACCCGGGTTGATGAATGCTTCGGAGGAATAGAAATAGGACTTACCAACCGTCACAACGTGGCGCACTATACTGTCGCAACCCAGAGAGGAAGTGAGCGAGTCGAGATAGACACCGGTAGTCGTGATGTTCGAGTCGCCGATCGTGATAAAATCGCCTTCACAAAGGATATGGCGCAGGATCGTTTCTTCGGTGCTGACCGGTTGGAGGATGAGCTCGATAATACTGTCGCAGCCCGTCTCGGTTCTTGGGAATGCATCGGAGCGATAGGTACCGGGGATCGTCAGCTTATGACCGAAGAAATCGTAATAGGAGTTGTTGCATAGAGATGCATGCCACTGAACGATGGTGTCGTGGTTAACGGTCAGATCCAACTCTAAGATGGAGTCCAAACCGAACTTGGTAGTCAAAGAGTCAAAGTAATGACCGGAGGTGCGCAGCAGTCTGTTCCGCCATTCGTAGTGTTCGCCTTCCGAGAGGCAGACTTGCTGACTCTCAATGAAATGATAGGCGTGCTCCTCGATGAGGTGCAAATGATAGATGAGACTGTCGCAACCCACCGCCGAACGGATAGTGTCGTAGTACTCACCGCCGTGTGTACACTGGATATTATGATTAGCCCAAGTATAGACCGTGTTTTCTGCAAAACGTGCGGTCTCTTCATAGTGCGTAATGATAGCGCGGTTGATGTAATAGAGTGTGACGCTATCACAACCGTTAACCGTCTGCTGCTCATCGCGGTAGAAATTACCGGTGATGAGTTTGCCGTTGATATAATAATCTTGGTCAGCGCATATATTAACCTGTTTATCAATCGTGTACGACGGATAGAGACTGACAGTGAGCTTGTAAACCGAATCAAGTCCGAAATAGGTCTTGCAACTATCGTAGTAAACGCCTGCTCCGGTGACCTGTTTGTTGTGACCTTCCCATTTCCATGGCAATTCGCCGGTACAGAGGGTGACAGGATCAACCTCTTGGTAGAAGGGTTGTGCCTCTATCAAGCGTAAGTAATAAACACTGTCGCAACCGTAGGAGTTAACGCAACTGTCCCAATAAATACCGTCGGTGTCAAGCAGTCTCTCCTGACCGTTCCTATGCCATTTATAGGAGGTGCCGGGCTTGAAGTACGCCGTGTCTGCATAGTAATGAGTCGGCGCCCAGAGAATACGGTACCGCACAATACTGTCGCAACCCTCCCATGGAATCGTGTCGAAATAATCACCGGGTTGTGTGATGACACGTCCGTTGCCCATATGGAATGCGAGCGGTTGATCCGGACAGAAGTGTTCCTCGTTAATCGGAGAATACTTAGTGGGGATGACCTTCACGTTCAGATGGATAAGACTGTCGCACCCGTATTGGGTAGCCAAATGGAAATCATAAATTCCGGAGGCCGTGATTTTTTTGTTATTGTAGTATAGCGGCAGATCCAACTGACAAACGGTGGTGTCGATGGTCTCCTCGGTCGGATAGACATAGAAAATCTCAAAACTATGGGTACTATCTCGGAGGTTGAGATTCAGACTGGAGGGTAACAGCGTGAAGTACCGTCCGGGCTTGGTATAGACCTTGCTGTCCACCGTAACGGAACCGCCGAAACACAAAGGAATCCGATCCAATTCAGAACAACGGTCTGTAATGACAATTCGCATTTGGGAAATGCTGTCACATCCGCCGGAATTAAACGTCCACAGGGCACCGTCTATGTACTGCAATAACTCCGGTTCCGTGTGAGACATGGTGTCAATGATGGTGGTGTCCGTGTTGAGTTTGTTCCACTCATGTACTACACCTTTGCTGTCTGTCCATCGGAACGGACCTTTCTCCGCCAACGAGTCGTTACACCAGATAACAACGGTGTCTTTCAAATAGGCGGGGTTGACGGTTACTTCCAGTTCATATATACTGTCGCAACCGGAGGCGGTGCGGTAGGCATCACGGTAGATACCGGCTTCGTGCAGAGTCTGGTTGTGACCCACCCATTCCACATATTGGTTCGAGCAAATGGTGATATGCTCGGTGAAATGATAGGAACGCGTGAAGTTATACGTGGTCTGGATGATCGAGTCTCCACCCATCTTATTGTGCAATGTGTCTCGGATGATGGTGTTGGAGTTGATGATCATGTCGTTATGAATTACCTGCTCTCCTTCGCACCGGTTAATGGTGATAAAGGTCTCGGTCCTCGGTAAGAGCCGCAGTTGGTAAACACTGTCGCAACCGAAGACATTGACAAGCGAGTCGTAATAGATTCCGCTTTCCGTATAGGTCTCCCCGTTATGCGGCCAAACGACCGGTTCGCCTTCGAAATGTTGAATCACCTGTTCGAAGAGATGGGTGGGGTAAGGGATATAGCGGGTCTCAACGATGCTGTCACAACCATAGATACCCGGGAAGGTATCAATGAGGGTGACTTTGTCATGATGCACGGTGCCGTTCACAACAACGCCGATGTTCCGACAGAAATAGTCGGTGATGACGGTCGGTTTGGGTTCCTGCAGGAACTCAAGATGAAGGTGTGCTACACTGTCGCAACCGTAAGGACTCTTAAAAGTCAGGGAGTAATCTCCGCTGCGGTTGTACCGCTTGCCGTGCCAGTAATAGTATTGCTCCTGGGTGGGGCAGATTCGCACGGTGTCGTAGCCGTCGGATAGATAGTGTACAATCAGGGTCATCTGGTAAATACTATCCTTGCCGGAAACGCTGGTGAGGCTGTCGAAGTAATTGCCCGGAACAGTCAAAGTACGGTTTCGCCAATTGCGATAGGACGAGCCTTCGCAAATATGGGCGGTGTCGTACATATGGAAATAATCCGCATACCGGATATACAGGCGAATGATCGAGTCGCAATCACCTCCGCGGATGGTGTCGTAATATAAACCGGCTTCCTTGTATTTCTTGCCGCGATAGGAAAGGGTGTTGCCTTCTGTTATCTCGGCGTGTACGGTGCGGATAGGATGAGTGAAGAACTCCAGAGTGTATATCTCCAAAGTATCTACTCTCGCCGGACGTCTACCTGTGTGAACGATAGTATCGTAATAGATGCCTTCCTTTGAATATTCCTTATCACGCCAAGTATATGGTAGGTCGGCGGGACATACACCGACGGTCTCTTTGGGTTTAAAAATATCGTAGGTGGCACCAAACGCATCGCTTGCGACTATCAAGAGTCCCAAGCAGATGAAAAAGAGGTGCAGATATAATCTATAAGTGTGTTTCATCATCATCATCGTTGTTAAGCGTTTAATATCCATAGCATTGACATCCTCTGTGCCATGTAGCAGTGGAGCTGCGGCTACCACCGATCATGTAAGTTAACTTGACACCAACCAAATAGGGCACGGTCCATTTGCCGGATGCTTTCTCTGTCGCAAAATAGGGATTGATAGTGGCATCTGTGATATCCTGCGGATTGATGGTGAGAGGCTCCGCCAAAGGTGAGGTCTTCACGCTGCGCAGACCGTATTCGAAATACAGACCGAGTTTGAGCATGTGACACAAACGGTCGTTCGTCGTAAGCAAAGACAGAAAATCGTATCCTATCTCGCCTGCCAATGAAACCATCGGACGGAGTGTATAGGAATCCGTAGTTCCCTGATAAGGGTAAGATTTATAATAGTGCACGTCGCTCACCGTTCCGATGTAGCGATCGTAATCGGCGTCAATATCGTAACTTCCGGTAACGGTGCCGGAACTACGAACCGGGAATGCCACTTTGATACCTCCGCCGATATAGAATCCGTTGTTGTAATAACCGATCATAACGGGGATGTCAATGCTCATCCAGTTCTGTTTGTCCTCCTGATTAACCGTGTAATGATACGCATTGACGATCTTTCCAAGGTCGTCCATACCGCCTACTGGAGGCGTATAAGTGAACTCATTGACCTTGATCCGCGAACTCAACTGCTCAAACTGCAAACCGGCGCTGATCCACATATGGTGACGGCGAAACTCATAACCGAAACCGGCTAAATACCCCAAACTACCGGTAGCCGAGATGTCACCCGAGCGATAACTAAGCGAACTATAGCCTGCGCCGGCACTGACGTACCCGAAATGGTAGTTATCCTCATCAAGGCTCCATCGGTTACGAGCCGAGGAACCTATACTTACCGCCAGAAGCAGTATATATATCCATGCTTTTCTCATGTCTATTGGATTTCTAATCGTGTCTAATCGGCCGCAAAATTACTGCTTTTTTTTGACATACGCAAGTGCGCGCGTGTTTTTTGTCGTTTTTTGCTCGTTTTTTATGCACCTTTCATCGTTCGTATAGCCTCTTCGGGGCTTTTCGCGCCGAAAACGGCACTTCCGGCAACCAGCACATCGGCGCCTTCTTTAAACAATGCCGCCGCGTTCTCTGTGTTTACACCTCCGTCGATCTCAATAAGTGTGTTCAGTCCTCTTTTATCGATTTCAGACCGGATAAACCGGATCTTATCCATCGTCTCAGGGATGAATTTCTGCCCTCCGAATCCGGCAAAAACGCTCATCAACAGAACCATATCCACTTTGTCCAAATACGGCACCAACCGGTTGACGTCTATATCGGGATTGATAGTCAGACAGGTACGTACGCCCTTGGCTTTGATCAGATCCAGCACAGGAATCGGATTCTCCACCGCTTCCAGATGAAAACCTACCGACCAAGCTCCTGCATCGCAGAAACGCTCCACGTATTTCTCCGGATGCACAATCATCAGATGCACGTCCAAGGGCTTTTGGCAATACTGCTTGAAAGGCACCATCAGCGGAAAACCAAACGATATATTCGGTACAAAAGTGCCGTCCATCACGTCTATATGCAACCAATCCGCCTCGGAGCGGTTGATCATCTCTAAATCATCTGCCAAATGTCCGAAATCGGCAGACAGAACAGAAGGAGCTATCAGTCTCATTATATGTGATTTATGATGTAAGATTTACAAGTTTATACCCTTTGTATCGCACCGCGGTTATCTCATAGTTGACGGGTTTCAGAAATGCGCGTAAATGGTTGATATACACCCCTAAAGAGCGTGCCGTGAAGGAATTGTCCTCTTTCCATAACGCACTCAGAATCTTATGTTTGTCCACCACTTCCCCTTCCTGCCGGCAAAGCATAAGCATAAGGTCATTCTCCCGCCCCGATAGGTGCTTTCCGTCGAAGGTCTGATGGATGGCATCAAAGACAGTCCCGTTTAGTTTGAAAACGCGCTGCTTGTTATCTTCGAACGCCCTGATTCTGCGCAAGATAGCTTCGATGCGACAAATGAGAATATCCATCGAAAAAGGCTTGGTCTGATAGTCGTCGCAACCTAACTGAAATGCCCTCATCTGATCCTCACGGTCGGCACGAGTCGTCAGTATAATCAGCGGTATTTGCGGCAATCTATGACGGATATCTTTCAGCAATTCGTACCCGTTAATCCCGATTCCTTGCAGTTCCATCAACACGCCGTCAAAATGCTCCGAAGACAGAACATTAAGTCCTGCCTTTCCGTCGCTCACCCTTTGTGCCTTGTATCCGCGACTGTCCAAATAATCGCTCAGCACGGTCGAGAGCGTAATATCGCTGTCTATAATCAGTATCCGTGACGCCATACTTCCCAAATTCGCTGCAAAATTAGTACAAAAAAAGCACATATGCAAATTTTTCAGCATTTTATCTTCAATTTACTCTCTCTTCCCTCCAATTCTCTACCTAAATCAATATAATTTTTGGATAATTTTGGGTAATTTTTGACCTAAAATTCGCCTTCTTTCGATATCTGCAAATATATTTTTTGATTTTTTCTTGCATATGTCAATTTTTTGTTGTACCTTTGCGCTCGCAAAGGTTTTGAACAATGAGCAAAGTACTTTTGATATCAACGGGAGGTACGATCACCATGGTGCGCGACAAACTCTCCGGGGCACTTGTGCCTGCGGATATAGAGACCTTCAAGGCATACATGCCGGAGTTGTTCGCAGGCACCATAAAGGTGGAGATAGAGGCGTTCTCGCCCCTTCTGGACTCCTCGGACGTCAACCCTGCCGGATGGGCACGCATGGCGCAAATGGTCTATGACCATTTTGAGGAATACGATGGTTTTGTTATCCTCCATGGTACCGACACGATGAGTTATTCGGCGTCTGCCCTCTCTTTCATGCTGGAGAACCTCTCCAAACCGGTCGTCTTCACCGGTTCGCAGTTACCGGTCGGCGTCTTGCGTAGCGATGCGAAGGAGAACCTGCTGACCGCCATCGAGATTGCGGCGGCGAAGGACGAAGAAGGCAATGCCATTGTGCCCGAAGTGACGATTTATTTTGAGGACCGCCTCTTCCGCGCGAATCGTACTACCAAACGCAACGCAGAGCATTTCTCCGCTTTCAATAGTTATAATTATCCGGCACTTGCGAAAGCTGGCGTGCATATCACGTACCAGCCTCATTTAGTGCATTATAGCGATCCTCGCGCACCGCTTATTCTGCATACTCAGTTTGACCAAAACGTAGCCGTCCTGAAGCTCTTTCCGGGTATCCAGCAGCCTGTAGTGCGCGCGCTCTTGCGTACGCGCGGTTTAAAAGGAGTGGTGCTCGAGACTTTCGGAGCCGGCAACGCACCTACCGATAAATGGCTCTACAGAGAACTCAAAGCCGCCGTGGACCGCGGAATGATTATCGTCAACAAAACGCAATGTAACACAGGCTCCGTGGAGATGGGACTTTATGCCGTCTCGCTCAACCTCATGAAAGCAGGTGTCCTCTCCGGCTATGATATCACCACCGAAGCACTCCTGACGAAAATGATGCTTGTCTTCGGCGAAGACCCCGACCACGCCAAAGAGCTCCTCTCCAAAGACTTCTGTGGCGAAATGACGCTGGATAATTGATGATTAAAAAACTTCCTAATCCCGTAATCCCGTAATAACGAAATCCCGTAAAAATATGAAAAATTTAGCCCCTCAAGGTCTGTGGAGCAGCTTCTACAGCCTTACCCAAATCCCGCGTCCGAGCGGCAAACGCAAAGAGATAGCGGTTTTTCTTGTTAACTATGGTAAATCGCTTGGCTTGGAAACCCTCCAAGACGAAATAGGCAACGTGCTCATCCGCAAACCGGCTACTCCCGGTTATGAAAATCACCCGGGTGTGATCCTGCAGGGCCATATGGACATGGTGCCCCAGAAGAACAGCGATAAAGTCTTTGATTTTGAGAAAGATGCCATCCAAGCCTATATAGAGGAGAACGGCGAGTGGGTAACCGCAGATGGAACCACGCTGGGAGCGGACAACGGTATCGGTGTAGCTACTGCGATGGCAATCTTAGCGGACAAAAACGTCGTTCATCCGCCCCTTGAAGCGTTCTTCACCATCGATGAGGAAACCGGTATGTACGGTGCGAACGACCTCAAGTCGGGTTGGCTCAAAGGTAAATACCTGCTCAACCTCGACTCCGAATCTGAAGGCGAGTTATATGTAGGTTGCGCCGGTGGTATTGATGTAGAATCCACATTTACCTACGAACCCGTAGAGACCGAGGAAGGCGACATTGCCCTCAAAGTGACGGTAAAAGGTTGCAAAGGTGGTCACTCCGGTTGCGATATCCATTTGCAGCGTGCGAACGCTATCAAACTGCTCTTCCGCTTCTTGAAGGATGCGGTCGCTAATTTCGAGGCGCGTCTGGCGTGTGTGGAGGGCGGAAACATGCGAAACGCTATCCCACGTGAGGCATCGGCGGTGATTACTATTCCGGCGGATAGCTATCAGGACTTGCAGGATCTGGTGGATCGTTATGAGGATCTCTGGCTCAAAGAATACGACGGCATCGAACCCGACATGCATTTTGGAATGGAGGAAGTAGAGTGCCCGAAGATGGAGATGCCGGAGGACGTACAGGACTTCCTCATCCATGCCGTCACCCTCTGTCCGCATGGCGTCTATCGCGTCATCCCGGAGATGCCCGACATCGTCGAGACCTCTAACAACCTCGCTATCATCGAGACCAACGAACAAATGGTAAATGACAAAATGGTCAACACCATCAAGGTTATTTGCTTGACTCGTTCGAATGTGGAGAGCCGCAAAGAGGAATTGGCATCGGTTATCCAGTCTGCCTTCTCGCTCGCCGGCGCAGAGGTCAAGTTCGATGGCGCATACCCGGGTTGGCAGCCGAATTTCAAGAGTACGCTGCTCGCTACGATGAAAGAGACCTACGAGAAAGAGTTTGGCACCACGCCGCGCATCGTCACTATCCATGCCGGCTTGGAGTGCGGTATCATCGGCAGCAAGTACGATGGCATGGAGATGATCTCCTTCGGTCCGACTATCGAACATCCGCATAGCCCCGACGAGCGCGTGAATATCGCTACCGTGCAGAAATTCTACCGCTATGTCTTAGCAGCGCTCAAAGCACTGTAAAAAAAGAGGCAACCTCATCGGGTTGCCTTTCTTTTTAGAAATTAAATGCAAATCCTAAGCCGTTACCGGAAGTCTGCAACGACCAATAAGGCTGTGGTTGCATTCGCATCTGCGAGTATCGACAGGATGCATTGTAGGTCTCTGCCGACAGATGCATTTTCTTCTTTCCTACCACGATCAGCGGCGCACATACGATCTGCGACACCGCACCTACACCTACCAGCACACCGCCGGCGATCATCAGTTGGTCGTAGATAGTGATGTTTCCGGATCCGGAAGAGACACCGCCAATCGCGGAGTCAATCGTGTTGGCTACACCGCCGATAATACAACCTAAACCGGCAATAGTAAGTGCCGCACCGCCGCCGAAAAGCGACCAACCTGCGATATAACATTGACGACCGCGTTTATACTGGTCATATGCCGCCTGACAGTTCTGCTGGGCATAGAACTCCAGCACTTTCTTACCCTTGATAGCCTCTTTGCCGTTGATATAGTACGTGTTGCCTGCACGCGTGAGTTCAGGTCTGGCTTTCTTTTTGGTTTTGCCTTTTCCTTTTTTAGGAGTTGCCGCAAATGCGGGTTCGGCTACCATGCTTACTAAGAAGATGGCGATGAGAAATAAAATGTGACTCGTTGTTTTCATTGTAGTACCTCCATTGCTTTTTTAGTTATTTCATCGTCGCGTTCGAAGAGCGGGAAAAAGCCTTCGTCGCCTAAGATATTTCGTACGATATAGGCATTGAGCAGTCGGTTCAGCAGCGGTTTGGATTTCTCGATCTGTTCCTCGTTCGGCGCTACGTCTTTGGTAGCGGCGAAAGCCACAAACTCCTTAATCAGGTTTTGTTTTTTCAGATAATTCTCCAATGCCTGCCAATCCTTGAACCGGCTCAACTCTTTGCGATGCTGGTCCGTGTATTGATAAGCGAACTGATAAGTGAACGCCAGATTGACCACTTTGTTGTAATACGGTGTATTGAGCGTGGTGTCTCGTCCTACAAATACGTCCGGCATGATTCCTCCTCCGCCATGTACGATACGCCCTTTCTTGGTGCGATAAACTGTAGTGTCGTTATAATGAACCGAGTCGGCAGAGTAGAACTCGCCGCGTTCGAAACGCTCCAACAGTTCTTTCTCATAATCTTTCTGGTCGCCAAGGGTGTAGGGTTTCTGGATGCACCTTCCGCTCGGTGTATGATAGCGGGCTACCGTCAATCGCACGGCACTGCCGTCTTCAAAAGGCATCTGTTGTTGCACCAGTCCTTTTCCGAACGAACGGCGTCCAATGATAGTCGCACGGTCGTTATCCTGCATCGCGCCGGCGAAGATCTCGCTCGCCGAAGCAGAGAAATCGTCAATCAGCACAGCTAACGGCACCTCTTTGAACCGTCCCGTACCATCTGCTTTCGCTTCATAGCGCGGGTAGGCACGACCCTCCGAATAGACGATCAACTCGCCGCGGTGCAGGAACTCATTCGCCATCCGAATAGCTTGATCCATGTATCCGCCGCTGTTCTCACGAAGGTCCACGATATAGCGGTCTGCACCTTTCGCTTTCAACTCTGCCAAAGCCGTAATGAACTCTTTATACGTCGTCTCGCCGAACTTATTCACGCGCACAAAACCAATCTTCTTTCCGCCCTGCTCTATAATAAATTTCGCATCCACACTGGTAACAGGAATGTCTCCGCGCGTGATAGTGAAGAAGAGCGTCTCGCTGGCACCCGGACGCACTACGCCGAGTTTGACCTCTGTGCCTTTGGGACCGCGAAGAGTCTTCATCACTTTCTCATTGTTCATCTTTTTGCCTACGAAGACCGAGTCGTCCACGCTGACGATCTTATCGCCTGCCAGTACACCGACGCCTTCGCTCGGACCGCCGGCAATCACGGCTACGATGCGTACGGTGTCTTGCTGGATCGTGAACTGCACGCCGATACCCGAGAACGAACCTGCCAGTTCGGAGTTAACTATCTCCAGATCCTCTTTCGGAATATAAGCGGAGTGGGGATCCAGTTTCTGCACCAGTTCCGCCATCACTTCGTCGGTGATGCTGTCCACATTGATCTCATCGACGTAGGTATGCTCCATCAGTTGAAGCAGCCTGTCCACTTTGCTAAGCTCTAATTGCAGCTGCCCGTTCTGGAAGATGACCCGTTGCGCGTTAGCCTGCTGACTAAGCGACATACCGATCACGATGCCTAAGGCAACGCCAATGACGGTTAATGTGGGAAGAAGATATTTTTTCATTTACGATTTATAAATTTACCATTTACGATTTATTTACGATTGAATTAAATTGTACAATTGACCAAATCGTCAATCAGTCGTACTTCGTCAATCGTTCAATCGTCAATCTTTCAAAAACTCCACTTCAATGCCTGCTCTTTTAAGCAGCTCCACGCCGTCCATGATGCGGTATTCCTCGCCGTAAACCACGCGTTTGATGCCCGACTGGATAATCAACTTCGAGCACTCCAGACACGGACTGGCAGTCACGTAGAGCGTAGCGCCGTCCGAGCTGTTGTTCGATCGTGCCACTTTGGTCAGCGCGTTCGCTTCCGCGTGCAGTACGTAGGGTTTGGAGACGTTGTTCTCGTCTTCGCAGATGTTCTCAAATCCGGATGGTGTACCGTTATACCCGTCGGAGATGATCATCTGGTCCTTCACCAAAAGCGCGCCTACTTTGCGACGGACACAATAACTGTTCTCCGCCCATGTACGCGCCATCCGCATGTATAAATAATCGCGTTTCTGTTGTTTTGTCATAGTTTATATTCTTTTCGTGATCCCGTGGTGTCGTGGTCTCGTGATCTCGTGATCACGTAATCACGAGATTAATTCGCTCGCAAACTCCTTCACATTCACTCCGTCAAACGTGCCGCTTGACATCATCAGCAGCGCTATCCCTTTGTCGCTGAATGCTGAATACTGATTCCTGACAGCTTTCAATAGCGCCTCGCTATCCGTAAACACCTCTACATTCTTCGTGCCAAATGCCTCGCGCACTTCGTCAGCGGTGATAGGAGTGAGCCGTTTATGCTCAATCACCTTCGGGTTGAAATAGACGTACGCGATGTCTGCCTCTCCCATACACCCTTTGTATTGCGGCAGAAAATCTGCCATCAGCGAGGAGAAAGTATGCAACTCCATGCAGGCGATCAGTTTCTTTTCGGGGTATCTCTCCCGTACTGCGTTGATAGTCGCTTTCAGTTTCGACGGACTATGTGCAAAATCTTTGTATGCTACGGAACTCTCATTCTCGCAGATCTTCTCCAATCGGTTGGAGGCACCGGTGAAAGTGCTTATCTCGCGGTAGAAATCATCCGGCGCTACGCCGATACAGTGACACGCAAGCATCGCTGCCTGCAAGTTCTGCATATTATGTTTGCCGAAAACCTGCATCACTACATTCCCATCGTACGCATCGTAAGGAATAGCCGTGATCTCGTGATCTCGTGATCCCGTGATCTCGTCCGCCAGCATTCTCAGGTTCTCATCGCCTTGGAAATAGATGAACGAACCTTCCGGCTCAATGCTCTGCACAAACTTCCGGAACGTCTCCACATACTCCGGAAAAGTCGGAAAGACGTTGATATGATCCCATGCGATGCCGGTCAGTATAGCTACATGCGGGTGGTACCAAAGGAACTTGGACCGCAGATCCAGCGGACTCGTCAAATACTCATCGCCCTCAAAAACAGCGTACTTGGCGGTGTCGCTCAGTCTGACCATCCGCTCAAAACCCTCTATCTGTGCGCCTACCATGTAATCGGCTTCGATGCCCAGACGCTTGAGCACATACAGAATCATCGAGGTCGTGGTGGTCTTGCCGTGCGAACCGCCTACCACGATACGAATCTTGTCTTTCGTCTGCTCGTAGAGGTACTCCGGGAAGGAGTAGATCTTCAGCCCCAACTCGCGCGCACGCACTAATTCCGGATTATCTTCGCGTGCGTGCATGCCAAGGATGATAGCATCGATGTCCGGCGTGATCCGCTCCGGGTGCCATCCCATCTCGTCCGGCAGCAATCCTGCCTCGCGCAGATGGGTCAACGCCGGATCGAAGATCTCATCATCCGAACCCGTCACTTGGTACCCTGCTTTGGAGGCAACGGCGAGTGCAAGATTATGCATCGCCGCCCCACCAATAGCTATGAAATGAATGTGTGTCATGATTTTCGTGGTCACGTGATCTCGTGATCTCGGCTAATTACTTAAACAGTTTATCAAACTCCTCTTGGCTGACAGTCTTGGGCTCTACTTTGACGATTCCCTTGATAGCCGCGAAGATCTTGTCCTCGGCTACGCGCTCAACGATGTTACGCAACTGATCCTCGTTCTTGAGCATCTCCTGAGCGTAGTTAGCGAGCATATCGTCCTCTACGTTCATCAGACCGTACTGCATGAACTGCATTTTAGCGATACGTTTCGCGAACTCCTCAACCTCCTCTTTCTGTACGTCGATCTTGTTCGCTTTCATCAGCTGGTCTTTCGCGAGATGCCATTTGAGTTCCTCGATCATCTTCGGGAAATCTTTATCCAGCTCCTCAGCGGTCATCTTCTCGTTGGTAGCGAGAACCCAGCGTTTGAGGAACTCCTCCGGGAAGCTGATCTTCTCCATTTTCTTGAGCACAGCGGCTTTCACGTCAATGCCGAAACGGTATTTGCTCTCCTCAGCGAGCGAACGCTCGATATCTTCTTTCACGCGGGCACGGAATCCTGCTTCATCTTTCGGAGCGTCAGCGCCATACACTTTAGCGAACAGCTCTGCATCCACAGCGCACGGTTTAACCTCTGCTTTCGTGCCTTTCTCTTTGTCCTCGGGGATGTACTCACCGTAACGGTTAGTGTAAGCCTCTACCTGCTTGTTCACCATCTCGTCGGTTGCCTCGATCGTGTACTCCGGCACTTTGTTCTTGCCGTTCAGCGAAGCGTCAAACTCAGGAGCTACGGCGATGTCGAAAGCGAAAGTGAAACTCTCTTCGTGATCGAGATCCACGTTTCCTTGCTCTGCGTTCGGCAGCGGCTCACCCAAAATCTGCAACTTGTTGTCCTCAATGTGCTTTTGCAGGTTCTCACCTACGAGTTTGTTCAGTACGTCTGCAAGGATGCCTTTCCCGTACATTTTCTTTACCAATCCGGCGGGAACCATTCCCGGACGGAAACCTGGCATTTGTGCTTTGTGACGTACTTCTTTCAGTTGCTTTGCAACTTCCTCCTGATAGTCTGCCGGCTCAATAGTGAGCGTCACAACAGCCATCAAATCTTTCAATTCACTTTGTTCAATTTTCATTTTTATTGTTGATTTTTATTGTTTTTTCGTTTACATCCGCCTGAGCGAAATGTTCTCAAGCAAAAACATTCTTTTGCGGTTGGGGTCCGCAAAAGCATGAGCAGGGGGCACTGCGTTTTTTGATGAGAAGCATTCGCTCCAAAAGCGCTTATACCCTTCCCGCTCTTTTCCGCTCCAACTCGTCGAGAATAATCTTGCGGATTCGCATCGCGTGCGGCGTTACCTCTACGTACTCGTCCTCTTTGATGTACTCCAACGCCTCTTCCAAACTCATTCTCACAGGCGGTGGTAACACAGCCTTGTCGTCTGCGCTCTTCGAACGCATATTCGTCAGTTTCTTGCTCTTGGTCACGTTGATGACGATGTCGCCTTCCTTCGCGTTCTCGCCTACTACCTGACCGGCGTACACCTCTTCCTGCGGGTCGATGAAGAATTTTCCTCTATCCTGCAACTTGTCCAGCGCATAAGCATATGCCGTACCGGCCTCCATAGCGATCAAACTACCGTTGTTTCGCTTCACGATCTCGCCTTTCCACGGCTGGTACTCAAGGAACCGGTGTGCCATGATGGCCTCGCCGGCACTCACGTTCATGACGTACGTACGCATTCCCATGATTCCGCGGCTCGGGATAGTGAACTCCAGATGCACACGGTCGTTAACCATCTCCATCTTCGTCATCTCGCCTTTGTGGGTGCTCACGAACTCGATGATCTTACCGCTGCACTCTTCCGGTGTGTTCACCGTCAGGCTCTCCACCGGCTCGCACTTGACACCGTCGATCTCTTTGATGATCACTTGCGGTTGACCTACCTGCAGCTCGTATCCCTCGCGACGCATGGTCTCAATCAGCACGCTCAGATGCAGCACACCGCGACCGAACACACGCCAACTGCTCTCCTCCGCACCTTTCTCTACGCGCAGAGCGAGGTTCTTCTCCAGTTCTTTGTTCAGACGGTCTTGGATATGCCGGCTGGTGACGAACTTACCGTCCTGACCGAAGAACGGACTGTCGTTGATGCAGAACGTCATACTCATCGTCGGCTCGTCGATCGCGATCGGTTTGAGCGGTTCGGGTTTCTCTGCGTCGCAGATGGTGTCGCCGATCTCAAATCCGTCAATACCGATCATCGCGCATATGTCTCCGTTCTTCACCACGTCCGTCTTCACGTGTCCCATACCCGAGAAGGTATGCAACTCTTTGATCTTCGTCTTGACCATCGTGCCGTCTTTTTTGGCGAGGGTAACAGCTTGTCCGTCTTTGAACTCGCCGCGGTGTACCCTTCCAATCGCGATTCGGCCCACATAACTGTTATAATCCAGACTCGTCACCAACATCTGCGGCGTACCCGGGTTGTCTTCCGGCGCCGGGATATACTCGATGATAGAGTCCATGAGATCGGTCAGATCCGTAGTCGGCTTCTTCCAGTCTTTCGACATCCATCCCTGCTTAGCACTACCATACAGCGTCTGGAAATCCAACTGATCATCCGTCGCGTTGAGGTTGCACATCAGGTCAAACACCTCTTCCTGCACCTCGTCCGGACGGCAGTTCAGTTTATCTACTTTGTTAATCACCACGATGGGTTTCAAACCCAACTCCAAGGCTTTCTGCAGCACAAAACGGGTCTGCGGCATCGCGCCCTCGAACGCATCTACCAGCAGCAACACGCCGTCTGCCATGTTCAGTACACGCTCCACCTCGCCGCCGAAATCCGCGTGACCCGGAGTGTCGATGATGTTGATTTTTACGCCTTTGTACTCGATGGCTACGTTCTTGGCGAGAATAGTGATTCCGCGCTCACGTTCCAAATCGTTGTTGTCCAAAATCAACTCCTTCGGCTGATCGCTGAATGCTGATTGCTGACGGCTAATGACATTTGCCGTGTACAGCATCTTGTCAACCAAGGTCGTTTTGCCGTGGTCAACGTGCGCAATAATTGCTATGTTTCGTATATTTTGCATAAGTCTGTTATATTAGCTGTTGTTTAGCAGGACCTGTCATTCGCATCTCGTTCGCATTACGGACGTCTTAGTACCGTGCGGGTCGCCCCTGTACGTCGTACATCCGCCCTTTGTATAGAATATAGATTTGTCCGTCGCGCAGCACCTTTGTACCTTGTACTTTGTCCCCTTGTACATCCTCCACACCTTGTCCTTTCGGCTGATATACAAACCGGATAGTGGACCCGTAATAGGAGGTGCATTCGCCGCCAAGGACGGGTTGGTTCCCTTCGTAAGAGAGCGCGATATCGCCGCTGACGATGTACCAGATAGCATAAACGTTACCGCTCTCGTCCACCAGCGCTACATAACACGGGATCAGGGTGCTTCCGTACCGACCGAGCGAAGCGCTGAACGAACCGCTCTCCTCACTTCCGTTCACAGGATAGATACCTGCCTCCGGATATGCCTCTTCAGCGTACATGCCTAAATGGACAAAAGCGCGCAGACCGTTGATGTCCGCCTGCAATTGGGTCAGGTAGATATCGATGATACCGTCTTTGCTGACGCTCTTACTGTCCCAAATGATCGTGTCTAAAACCATCGTGATCATCGCGGTCTCTTTCTGCTCGTCCGTGTAGGGCGCTTCTTTCGGATCTACCTCCGGAGCAGGGTAGAGTACGATATGCGGGGTCTGTTCCAACACAAAATCATACGTGCTGCCTATCACGTCCTCCAGATGCATCGTGTAGATCCATTGACCATCGCCTTTCGGCGTTAACGTCAGCGTCGCCTTCGTGAAATCATACGCGCCGCCGGCAAAGATGTTCATCTCGAAATCCTCTTGGTTCTGCGAAAGGATCAGACCGTCTATCGTGCCGTCTGCCAAACTGTACGTCCCTTCCACCATCGACATCGGTTGACTCAGAATAACATCACTCAATACCTGCGGATAATCGTCCTGATGCGAGAAACTGAAAGTATAGACATACCGGTTGTTCGCGCTGTCGGACAGATTGCTCATATAAGTAATCATCACCGTGTCTATATTCAGCGTCACGTACTCTGGCTCTTTCGGCTGCTCCTCTTCCACGTACAGCATGTTATAACTCTTCGCGTGGATATGAATCGTCGAGCCGTTATGGGAGATCGCACTACCGGTGATGAGGATCGTGTCGCCTTTCTCGTTGTAACTAACGCTCAGACTGCCGCTCGCGAGGTAATACGGAGTGTACTGACCCCAACTCTCCTTGTCCGCACGGATAGCTACGTAGCTCGGGTCATCGCCTTTCGTGCTGCCTAAATATCCTTTCGAAGCGGTGATAGTGCCGGCCTCATAACTCTCGTCAATGGTATAATGACCTGCCGGCATATCCATCGTGTCGGACAGCAACCTCAACTCAATCCAGTCGTACGTCTCCTGCGCCATCTCGTTGAGCGTCACTTCGATATATGTATCCCGTTCGCGGAAATGAATAACGTCTGCTACGAAATCCACCGTCGTCGGCTCGGTCGGCTCAAAGCGGTAAGGGTCTTTCTCCGGCTCCGGATCTACGGGACCTTCTGCGTACGCAAAATCATACGGCGCAATGACATACGTGTATGCCGTCCCGTTACGGCTGGCGGTGATTGAACCGCTCAGGGTACAAGTCGTCTCATCTTTCTGAACGATGCTGAGACTGATCGGTGCATTCTCCTCCGGGTAATACCACATATCTACGGCTTTGCCGTTCGCTTTCGTCTTGTGTACAAAACTGCTCACATACCCGATCGTCTTGTCCGACGTGCTGAACGAACCAATCGCTGAACGACTGCTCGGCCAAAGATCAAAAGCGATCTCATACTCCCCGGTGGAAGTAGCCGCATTGACGGTCACAAAGAAATTATTCTTGTCGGTTGTCAGATCCTCTATCGTCACTTTACTGGCAGTCACATTATATACATTAGCAGCTTCCACCACCGCCATCATGCACAGCATTATACTCATTACAATTTTTCTCATAATTCCCCAAATATACAAAATCGGGTACAAAATTACTACAAAAAATTTGAATTTCCAAATAAATTGACAAAAATAATTCATTATGCTCGCATAAATGGTATTTTTGGGCAATTTATTTGGAGTTCGCAAAACTTTGCGAACGTACTTTCGGCGGGAACCCACCATTAAGGTGGGAGGGCCGAAGTTACTACAAATTTTTTAATCGAAGGTGGCAAAAAAAATCCCCGCCCTTGTCTATATATCCCGCAAAATGCGAACGTACTTTCGAAGGGGTCCCCATTTCAATGGGGGAGGAGGTCGAAAGTACAAAAAAAATCTCACATACGCCATGTACGTGAGATTTTCCTCGTGATCACGAAATCACGTGATCCCGAAATCCCGAAATTCCAATCCCCTTATCTAACCTCTTTTCCTTGAGCGTCGAATATCTTTTGACCCTTGATAATCAACATCTGTTCGTCAAGAAGCACCTTCTTGCTGACTCCTGAAGGCTGATCACTGATAGCTTCAATTCCTGTAGCGGTATAGCTGAAATCGAAGGGCTTGAGAATATAGGTCATCTCGTTCTCGCAAAGCAAGTTTCCGGAAATGGTATAATTACCGTTACCCTTCTTGTTGATCGTGAGGGTAGCACCGCTCGCTACGTACCAGCTGCTCTGTCCGCGCTCCACTTTGCTCCATGCGCTCAACCCGCTATCAAACGTGAACGTACCGTCAATCGACTCGCTCTCAATCTCCATCAGTAATTTGTATGAGACACTATTGCTATCCGCAGCGGTAACAGTAATCTGCCATCCGCCTGATACGGAAGCTACGGTGATCTTGCTCGCCGTCAGTTCAACCTCCTTGCTCGTCTCGTCATAACCGAACGGAATACCTTCTCCGCCATTGTCGCTGAAATGGTAGTAATGAACGGCTTCCACGCGTTTTTTGCCATATACGGCACTGTAGTTGGCATCCAAATCCGTACAGGTCAGCGTTCCGCCGTAGAAACTGTACTGGTTCACTCCCTTCGACTTGATCTGAATAGAACTCAGCGAATCGTTAGCCAAGTTACGCTGTTTATTCACTTTCAAATCCTTCACGTAACTGTTGGACGAGTAAAGCAAATTACCGGTTCCTTTCGTAGCAAAAGTACCTACAATCGACTCCGAACTCGGATAGATAGCCAATTGTACCTCATAATTCCGCTCTACATTCGTGTCGCGGTTTTTGCCTACGCAGTTGAGCGTCAGGAAATAACGCTTGTTGCCATAATCGCTGTCATCGTGCAGAACACTGATACCATTCACCGTCATGTCGTAGTGATACACCGCCTCGTGGTACTCGCCGTCGTAACCGAAAATATACGGTTTGGGTGCAATTCCCTCGGTCAGGATCTCATCGGCATCATAACTGTAAAGGTACTCCCATGTGTCTGTGGTCTGGTCTAAACGCTTGGAAAAATACAAATCACCTGTCGTGATAGCGTAATGGGTCTCGTCCACTTTTTCAATAGTGAAAGTAGAGATACTGTCTTTACGGAGCAGACGACTCGTTGAACCGGAGGTGAACTCTGAGGTGATGAGGTTAATCGTCTGGTCGTTGACGTTTGCACTGTTGCTGGTTGGACTTGCGCCTTGGGTGGTGTACGTTCCTTCCAGAGTGCGGTCGTCCGAGTTAAGCACCAATTTCACGGTGGATGTGTAATAGGTGGTCGGTTTGCCGTACTCCGCCGTATTCTTGCATTTCTGGTCAAAAGTAAGAGTAAATTGGTTCTTTGTCGTACTCTGCAAGGTATCCACCGTCAACTCCGTGATACCGCACAAGTACACACGATAAGCAGCCTGACTGCTCACCATCGTCATCGCACAAAGCGCTGCTAATAAAAAGATCTTTTTCATTATATGTTTTTTATTTTGTTAAACTTTTTGATAAGCCGGATGGTGTATAGGAGGGCCATAAAGAGGAATGGCCATGCGGCGTCACCGACGGGGGTAGGGTTACCGTTTGGTGTCGGAGGCGCAATGCGTCGCGGACCGGAAGCAATAGTCCCGGTGGTTGAAGAGGTCGATGCCATTCCATCGGTTCCGATGGTAGGAGCTGAGGCATACATGCTACCGGAGCCATGCATGGAACTGGTCGATTGGAACCCGATAGCCGGGATCGAGGCCAGCTGATAAGTATTATTCTCGTTCATACGTCTTCTTCTTTTTTATTGGATCATCGCTCCTTGGGCGCTGAAGATACGTCCGTTATGAAGGATGAATAAATGGTTATCATATATCACTTTCTTGCCGGTGGTAACGACAGGAGTGGTTTCGAGCGCAGTAGGTGTACTCGGAGCGTTGTAGGTTAACACAAAGCGGTTATGTACGTCGGTATCCGTTGTGGTGAACGAATAGGAAGTATCGCTTGTGATCTGCGTGTACGTGTTGGTGCTTATATCCAGCAGGTAGAGGGGCTGCGCTTCGTCGCTGTACTCGAAGGTGAAAGTGTAACTGTTATCTTGTTCTCCGGCTTTGAAGCCCATCTGTACGCCTTCGAAAGTAGGGATACAGTTAATCGCAAGGTCGCCGTCCGGACTAAGAGCAAAGAGCTGTGGAGCGACAGATTCGCCAAACAGTTTGTGTCCGTCCCATCCGTTCTCAAATGCCTCGCTGAAGTCGCTGCGCTCCCACATATACAGCAGGTCTCCGTATCCGCTCTCTGTACGCACGAAGAGTCGGAGCTTGTTCGCTTCCTCGCTCTCTGCCTGTGCACGACGCGGCGCATGGTTCGGTCCAGGAACAGTTCCGCTTAAGGCGGGTTGATAAACGATTTTGTTGTAATCCAAAGCCACGCTCGAACCGCCTGCAGCTTTCGTGAACACCGAGAAGGACTGCATGGAAGGGATAATAGCGTCTCCGGCTGTTCCGGGAGTATATCCGGTATAATTTGATGCAAAACCTCCTTTTTCGTAATCACTCGCGCTGGTGGAATTGAAGATATAGATCGTCGCTTCCGTATTGGTAAAGTCGGAAGTCTCCATCGTACTTATCTTGATAGGCGCCATCCACGAGTTCGCCAACAGGTTCTCGTTGTTGAGGTTCGCTGTACCCACGCCGCTTTGCCAGTTGAGACCGCTAATGGTCTGGTTTTCAGAAGCAACGAGTGTGCCCTGCTGCCAGTAGTTATGATGGGTCCCATCGGCAGAGAAGATGCAGTATCCCTTGAAGGGTGCCATTCCTTGTCCCTCATTAACGCGCTCCCAGCCTATGATACCTTCGGTATGGTCGATACCATAGACCCATGAGTTGTACCAGTTATGTAGGATATTCGTCTCATCATTAAAAGGCGTACCGACATATTGTGCTACAGACGTATTGTCATCACTTGTTCCGCTGGACAAGGTGGTAAAGTTAACGGTCGCTTGGTTCGTTCCATCGTGCGTACCCATTACCAACGCGCCTAAGCCGTGCGTCGCATCGGAGTTGATGATAATGTCATTCGCTTCTGTCGCAGAGTATGTCTCGCCGTCTGTTGTCTTTTGGATAGTTCCTGCTACAATGAGTTTCTGTCCGGCATCGACAACCAATTGTCCGGAGTTGCCGGTTGTTTGGTTGATGACGACACTTTTCGCTTGGGCAGTGGTGACATTAACTGTGACCGGCTTGTTGAGGAAGACGTCAAAATCAATAGTAGGCACGCTTTGCGGTTTCCAGTTTCCGGCAGTGTTCCAATTGCCGTCCCCTGCTGTATTGTTGAACTCATAGCAAGGACGGAAACAAACACCCCAGTTCTTTACGATACTACTTTGCCAAATACAGAATCTTCCTTTTTGAGTATATGCGGACCAATTTCCATCACCACCTCCCCAACCGGTTACAGTCCAAAGATTTTGATTGTCTTGCAAGACTAAACTATTAGTCAAGTTATATACATTATCGTTTCCTGTACCCCAATCCAAAGTAGAACTCTTTAAACGGCAGAAGATAACTTTCGTACAGTTCGACGGAACCCATCCTTCATACAGGTAATTTTCTCCGGGAACAGCGGTCATTAAACAAGTAAAGTACTTATGACCTTCGGTGTCATCATATAAACCAAAATTTGTGACTCCGTCCTTACCCCATAGCGTAGTATTATTTCCTACATGAAGGAATATATGCTGCATTTCAGAGGTGTTATCGGTGCTAACGAAAGCTCCATTCTCATCGACAATTCCGACACTCACATTATCGCGCGCATTGGAGCCGGAATATTCGATGATCTCTGAGCGATATTCATTACCATCCTCTGAAGCAAAGGAATATTCATTACTACCAATCTTCAGTACATAGCCGTTCGGAATAAATCCTGCATAGCGGTTATTCCAGTTACTGTTATCATAGATACGCACCGTACCTATAGCTCCGGTGGCAGCACCTACCATTGGACAGGTACCGCTTTGCTGCGATGCCGCGAAATACAAGTCACCCCAAGTGCTGAGTTTTTTCTTTGGATCATTGCCTGCGGCATTATCCACATACCAGTTGGGCTTATTAGGAATAACAAAGTCCTTTATTTGCCATTCGGTAGTTGATTCTACTCGCGAGAAGTCAACAATTGTCCAATCACTTTGTCCATCTGTACCGTAATGCAAACTCCATGCGGAAGGAGATGGAGCGGTTACGGTGATTTGTGCAGCGTTAGAAGTTTCAGACTCGTCACAGTCATCAGTAGTGTTTGTTACGATACAATGATAAAACGTTGTTCCAATTTCAGTAGTAGGAGGTGTAAAAGATGCTTCGTCAGCACCGTCAATATCCGACCAGCTACTATTGTCCGAACTGCTCTGCCACTGATAAGACAAGTCACCACTATTAGCGTCTGCGGTCACCGATAAAGCAGAAGCTGCAGCATTTTGCTCATATTCCACTTCTTCTGTGCTTAAGTCTGTGCTAATCGTTGGTCTCGCGCACACGAATTCCACACTAATAGTCGAACTACCATGTGTATGAGCGGGATAGGTTACTGTGCGTTCATTGTCAGAACCGGCATATGTAATATCACCTAAGAGTATATCAGGGTTAGTTGCACTAACCGATGAGGTAGCATAACCCTCACTCGGAGTACAAGTCACACTAACCGTTTGCGCTGAACTTGTTGTGTTCAATGACGACGACGATAAAATAAATGTACCATTCGTCTCAGCGTCTTTGGATAAAGTAACCGTTGTAGTTGGATATACGATTTCCCAGTGGTCATCGTCATTCCAAGGAGCCTCATCTAATCTGCTCCAACTTGCATCTAATCGCGATGCCGGATCCGTAATGGTGAGTGTTAATTTATCGCGTTGGTTGAATATAGAACTAAATGAGAAAGATGCAGGTAGAATAGTTGTTTGTCTTAACTCAACTTCATTAATTCCCCACATGTAATTAAAAGTGTTATTCCCAAAGCCTGTGATATCTCCATCTTTATCTCCTTGAACAACAACTTTGTATATCAAACGTCTTAAACGACACCATGGAACAACAGTAGATTTAGAGCCATCAGAGGCGTTCTCGTAATTGGTCATGGCTCCGTGCCCGGTAAAAGTAAGCGTGCCATCCTCTGTTAAAGTCCAAGTCATATTTGCGCCACACGAACCGCTTGTTTTGCACTTTTTGGTGCCGGACTCTGTAACTGTGCATGCTGTATGATCACTACTTCTTCCAATGTTTTTTGCACCATTAGTTCCTGACGCATCGTACCATGGATTGCTGGAATACGAGGAAGCACCAGCAGGTATATATAAATAGGTCGTTTTTGAACTATCAAATGTTATAGAAAAGGTTCCGGTAGTGGGCTTATCTCTTCTATTAATAGCAACGTTACCTGTTATTTTGCAATAAAAAGCATAATCTCCTATCCTTTCTACAGTTCCGGGAATACTCAATTCAGCAATATTAGCTTTATAAAATGCGTATGGCTTAATTTCTTTAATGGTAGGACTGAGTACTAAGATACTGTCAGACTTTGCTGTCCGTTTTCCATACATATGCAATTTACCTGTTCCTACTGTTAGTGCACAGAAAGGGTTGGCGTTTTGGTCTCCGAAATTTATGCTTGCCCATTCGCTAGGAGTCCCGGCGTAATATAACTTTTTCAAAGCTGAACATCCATTAAATGCTTGCGCTCCAATGCTGGTGACAGAAGAAGGAATAGTAACAGATGTGAGATTTTTAAAACCATAGAAAGAATATGCGCCGATATGCGTAACACCATCTTCTACGATAAGAGTAGTGGCGGAAGATATTGCAGTGCCCCAAAGTGAGTTGATTTCACTACCATTAGCGTAGTTAGCCATAGCACCTTCTCCAGAAATGGTAATAGTTGATCCGGAAACGGTCACTGTTGTAGAGCCGCTAGGGTGGCTTGCCCCCCAAACCATTGTATAGAACGACGAAAAAACGGCGAGAAACGCCACAACAAATATCTTTTTCTGTGCCGAAAGAATATAATTAACTACGTTTTTCATATGACTAATACCTTTTAATAATCTTTTTTATATTGTTCCGCCCTTTGTTGAACTGTCCGTATATATGCGGACCTCTCACTATTTCCTCTCTGTTCATTATTCCGGATATTCTCCGGACACCCTCCTCCTGTAGGGGGAGGTTTAGGAGGGGGGCCTATTTTTGGTATTTTCTAATCCCGCAGGGATATTTTTGTAAGCAGTCATGTTGTCGCCCATTGGGGCGTCAACAGCGGATTTGGTATTTAGTGGGCGCTGGGAGCCCGCTCCCGGGCGCCCTCTAATTAGCAAGTACGCTCAGGCCGCATAGGCCAAAATGACTGCGCATTTTTCTTTTCTCTACTTCTTTTGATCCGCAACGAATTTTATTTATGTTTATCGCTTTTGAAGGCTTTTTACTCGTCAGAGTTGCGGAGTTTGTTGTTAAAAACTATCCGAAAGCTTGTTTTCGAGGAGTTTTTATCATCAAAATCCACACAGTGCGGAGCGCAAAAGCCTTCAAAAGTATAAATCTATGTTTATGTTCTTTCAATCTTCGTCCTATTCCTTACTCTTGTGAAAAACATAATCCTTGGATTGCAAATGTGTGCTCCAAGGATTAGTTTTTTCACAATTACGTGAGTAAGTAAATATCAAAATCGCTGCAAAAGTACTGCTTTTATCTCAAATACGCAAATAAAATGTATATAATTGCTTATAAAATTACGTTTTGTATATTTAACTTTGCATTTCCACCCTCAATTCCGACATTTACAACATATCCATGTTCCATTTATTCCCTCCCTCTCGCCGCATGGATTTTCGGTATTTTTGATTATTTTTTCGATTATTGTTTTATGACTCATGGAGTGAAGATTTGGTCGGATAAGTTATGTTGAATGTATTCAAAAATAAGTTATCGGATCAAAGATTCAAAGTACGCAGTACTATAAAACAATAATCATTTTTCTTTAAATATATAAATACACTAATCTCCCCTCCATACCCTGAAAATCAGAGTTCTTTATTCCGCATATTCTCCGGACTCCCTCCTCCTATAGGGGGAGGTTAGGAGGGGGCCTATTTTCGTCATTTTTCTCTACTTCTTTTGATCCGAAACGAAAATGTTTTTTCGGTTTATGTCTTTGAGTGCTTTATACTCGTAGAGTGCGGAGAGTCCCTTTGGGGTCCCCGCAAATTTTAATTTGTGGGGAGAGCGAGAACATCCGAGTAACTACCCATAAAACAAAGTTTTGTGGCGATTACTAAGGATAGTTCGCGCGAGGAAGCTTGCTTACAAGCAGGTTTTAGTATCAATTTGTCAAAGAAGCATCGCTTCTAAAGCACTCAAAGGGTTTTGTATGTTTTTGATTATTTTTAATGGGACACTATTGATTTTCGATAATTGTTGACTAATCCCTCCCTCACGCCGCATGGATTTTTGGTATTTTCTAATCCCGCAGGGATATTTTTGTAAGCAGTCATGTTGTCGCCCATTGGGGCGTCAACAGCGGATTTGGTATTTAGTGGGCGCTGGGAGCTCGCTCCCGGGCGCCCTCTAATTAGCAAGTACGCTTAGGCCGCGTAGGCCAAAATGACTGCGCATTTTCTTTTCTTTACTTCTTTTGATCCGCAACGAATTTTATTTATGTTTATCGCTTTTGAAGGCGTTTACTCGTCAGAGTTGGGCATTTTGGTGTTAATTTGAAAATGTTTTCTCGGTTTATGTCTTTTGAAGGCATTAACTCGAAGAGTTGCGGAGTTTGGGATGAAAACTATCCGAAAGCTTGCTTGCGAGGAGTTTTTAGCCGCAAAGTACGCAATGCGCATTGCGCTAAAGCCTTCAAAAGGGTTTTGTATGTTTTTGTTTATTTATAAAGGGACACTATTGTTCAAAAGTATAAATCTATGTTTATGTTCTTATAATCCTTCTCACTTAACCCGAGCACCCAGCACATCGTACATCCGTCCTTCGTACAGCAAGTAGATTCGCCCGTTCCGCAGCACCTTCGTGCATGGTACATTGTCACTTTGTACATCCTCCACGCCTGTCGGCAACTCCTTGCAAAGCACTGCCAGAGGTACGAACTTATCCGGCGCACCCTTCGACGAGATGCGGATATATGCCTCGTGAACGCCTACCTCCTTGCCCTCGAAAGACACTTCGACGCTTCCTCCCTCTGCCGGCAGCGAAGCTGCTGACAGCGAGAAGCGGTTGTAGTTGGCACCCTCTATACTCAGCGTGATTCCGTTCGTCAGGTTAGCCGAGCTGACAGCGATCGTACCAATCGTCTTTTTCTCGTTGAGCACCGCCGTGCTGTCAATGATCGTTGCCGGCGTGACAGTGATCATCGGCAGGTCGGTGCGACCCCAGCTTACCTCGTCCACATAGAACGTCACCACTCCGTCACCGCCGTTCGGACTCGTATAACGGAATGCCATATGGAACACATCCGACATCGTCTCTGCGTATGGCGCCAAATCAAGGAAGAACGTACGCCATGCGAGGTTATCGCTGCTCGTGGATGGAATCTCAAAACTCGACGTCAGATCCTGCGAATACACCTCTGCACCCGTCGCGTCGATATAATAGACGCGGAACTGTGCTTTGTTGTCCTCGTCCGCGAGGTACTCGCCCATCACGGAGAAAGCGAAGATCTTACTTGCTGCCTTCTTATAATCCAAAGCCGGCGTTACCAGCCACATATCCCAGAGTGCCGTACTGTCCTTCCCGTATTGGTAAGCGGTAGCTTTTGCGTAGGAATCCTCGCCGCGGACGGGCGTGGTCTTGCTCTCGTCGAAGCCCCACCAAGGACGGGCATCTACATCCGCTACGTTCTGCCATCCCTCTAAGATAAGTGTCTCGTTATGCTTCACATTATCGAATTTCTCGTACATCCAACTCAACGGGTTAGCCTCGTTCCATACGAATGAGGTCTGCCAATCGATCGTCTCAGGCGTCTTCGCGATACCCTTTCCGTTCAGCGTCACCACTACATTCTCCGCACCTACGGTGTAGAACGTCAGCGTCGATTGGTACGTACCTGCTTCGATCGGCGAGAATGTGATAGTCACCGTCGCCTCGCTGTTCTTGCTGTACATCGATCCGTCGATAGTGAACGTACCATGCTCCGCCGGACTGATATGATCCACACGCGCATAGATGAAATCCGTGCAGTTCACGCTGCTCAGCGTCACAACCATCTTCTGCTGCTTACCTTCCACTACCTCAAAATCCGGCAGCGTGCTCGGCGTCACACTGATCAATGGTTTGGCACTCGGGTCGGAGCATGTTCCACTAAGCGAAATCATATCCGGCAGGATGGTCGTATGAGCCGCATTATCAAAGATCAGCGATGCACTGTGCGTACCTGCGCTCGTAGGTGCGTACGTTATAATAAGGTCTAAATCGCTCTGATCTGCCGCTAACTCGCTCGCCGAGAGACTGAACTGGCTCGCATCCTTACCGCCTACGTAGAACGTCGTCTTACCGCTCAGGTTGCCTTGACGGATATGTACCGTCTTGGTTGCCGTCTCGCCTATGTTCAACGAGAACTGCGGAAGAGTCTTCGGAGATACCTCGATATACGGGTCGGTAGATGGTGTGTAGTACAGCGAGAAATTATCGAACAGCACTTTCGCTCCTTTCGGCACTTTGACGCGTACGCGGAAATTCGAAGACTTAGCCGGTTTGGTAGTCACCAACTCCTTGCTCATCCATCCCGAACCCTTCTCCAAATCTACACGTAATATATCCGACTCATGTGCCTCGGTAGCCTCAGAGTCTCCGCCTGCTGCGGCTTCCCAGTAGCAATCCGATGCTAACGTCTCGCCCTCCGGCATGGTCTGCACTTTGTAGTTCAGCGTCAGCGTGAACTTCGAACCTGCTGCGTAATCCGCATCCGTCAGCGCTACACCCTGATCCAGAACAGTAGCCATGCTCGAAGCATTGATCATCAGCGAGTTGTTGCCGTCTAACTTGTCCGTCGAATTGGCACTTCCGTAACCCAACGCCATGTTCCATTCCTCAAACTGGCAACCGAACATGTTACAACTGTATGCTTCAAAACTATGGTTGAGAATCAGGTTATCACCGCCTGCTTCGCCGCCTTTCGGTACGCGGTTAAACACGTCCGCGCTGGAACTGATCTGTAACTTCAGACCGTACCAATTCATCACACATCCTTGTACGTCCGCACTCGCAGGTACATCTTCGCCGATGATGTTGTTGCCCGCAAGGATATACATGTTCACGCTCGTTCCGCTCTGCGAAATAGCGATGTTCCCTGCCGCAAATTTCTCTGCTTCCTCGGGGAAGGTAACGCCGCTCACTTTGACGTATGCCGGACCGTATTGCTCCAACTCGGCTATCGTCACTTCGATCGGCTTCAACGTGTTACCCGAACTGAGCACGCTGATACTGCCGGAATAAGCGGTCGGGTAACCTTCTACTCCGTACTCCGCTTCAATCATCTGTAATCCACCCAAAGCTACTTTGTCACCTGCTTTCAGGTTCAAGTAATCGCCCATACCATCTACGATGAACATCGCGCCGCTCGCATCTTGAATAGCTGCACCGTCATCCGTCACGCGGATAACTACCGGCTGACTCTCCAGATCTACCTGATCGCCCCAAGCTGCAAGACCTTTGAGCGCAGCGATGTTAGCTACCTTCGCTGCAGGCGCTGCGGCATTCCAACTGACGTTCACCACTTGGCTCGTCGCGTCCGTCGAACTCAGTGTGATATTCGCCGATCCTGCACCTACCTCGGTAGCCGTCAGCGTTAATTTTAATCCGTATCCGCTGCTTGCCTCTGCGGCGTCTTTGCTGATCGTACTAACTGCCGGAACCACCAGCGCACTGCTCGATGCTACGTTGATAGCACCTTTCAGATAACTGCCCTTCACGGTGATCGTTTTCTCGGCTGCTTCGTTAATAGTTACCTTACCGAAATCTACACTGCTTGCTACATTGATTGCCGGAGACGGATCTTCGCCCCCTTCCTCAAACAACTCCGTCCAACTCGTCGCTACCTTAATCTCGTCAATATATACTTCTTTCGGGGTGTTTGAGCCCTGGCGCAAGTCAATAGAAGAAATCTTGCTGGCGTCTTTCTTGCTGTTCGCACCGGCAGCTGAACCGCCTGTATTCGTGGTGTCTTGCACGCACTCTAAGGTCGGCGTATTGTTTGCCTTGGTCGGGTTGACATACAGACGTGCAATATCGTTCTTTTCGCCATCAACGAACTCATACTCGATAACTACGAGATAATCCGTGTTCGGAGCATATACATCCTTGGTGAAACGGACATACGTGTTCGTCTCAGTGTATTTGGCAATACCTAACTGGAAACCGATGAAGTTACCATTGTCATCTTTGACCGATTTGCTGTAAAGACGAGCGTACATATTGCTTGCTGTAGCATCGCCAAAACAAAAGAAATAATCGGAGATAATACCTTGCTTGAGCGCGTTTACATTAATGATCGCGCCTGCGTAGAGCTTGCCGCTGGTTACTGCGCTGAACTGACGGAAGTCGTCTGCACCCGTGGACCAAAGGAACGATTTATTCCCTTTACCCGTACTCATGTAACCCGGGTATGAAAGCGTTCCTTCTTCTACTTTGATATAGTTACTGCTTCCGCTGTAACTCCACCAATCGCTGGTGTTTGTACCCATAGAGGTGTTCTGACCCACATTGAGTGTGCCTACTTCCCTCTCAAAACTCTCGGTCAGAATGACCTTTGCCTCTACATTCGCAGCGATCATCATCGCCGCACAGACTAATGCTAAAATCTTTTTCATATCCTTAAATAATTTATATTTTCTTTATTCGTATAATTCGTTTAATTCGCCGTTATCTAATTTTTGGTCATTTTTGATAATTTTTGACTAATCCCTCCCTCTCGCCGCATGGATTTTCGGTATTTTCTAATCCCGTAGGGATATTTTTGTAAGCAGTCATGTTGTCGCCCATTGGGGCGTCAACAGCGGATTTGGTATTTAGTGGGCGCTGGGAGCTCGCTCCCTGGCGCCCCTAATTAGCAAGTACGCTTAGGCCGCGTAGGCCAAAATGACTGCGCATTTTTCTTTTTTTTACTTCTTTTGATCCGAAACGAAAATTTTATTTATGTTTATCGCTTTTGAAGGCATTAACTCGAAGAGTTGCGGAGTTTGGGATGAAAACTATCCGAAAGCTTGCTTGCGAGGAGTTTTTAGCCGCAAAGTACGCAATGCGCATTGCGCTAAAGCCTTCAAAAGGGTTTTGTATGTTTTTGTTTATTTATAAAGGGACACTATTGTTCAAAAGTATAAATCTATGTTTATGTTCTTAAAACACTACTGTTCTTAAAATTCAAATCAGGCTGCAAAAGTACTACTTTTTTTTGACATATGCAAATTTTTTGAACGTTTCTCTCATTTTTCTCTCATTTTTCTGACAAAATGCACAAAAAACACAAAAAAATATAAAAAAAATCAAGAAAAACTTGCATATATCTAAATTTTTGCTTACCTTTGCGCCGGATTTGTGAAAAAGTGTTTTTGACTTTTTCTTTCCTTTGTGAACAATAAATAATTTTTTTGAATCATTTTGGGCTATTTTGGACTAACAAAAAAGAGCGATCTAAAATATACACGATTATTAAGATTTTGGGGTTTCAACCTTATTATGTGCTTATTTTGTACTGGTTTTGTACTGGTTATTACCTGATCCCAATTCCCCTAAAAACCCCTAAATGTTGTAAATTGAATATACGATTATTAAGATTATGTTCCATTTACCGCCCTCCCTAAAATCCCCAATTTGAAATCATAAATCCCCAATTTGAAATCCCAAATTTGAAATCATAAATTAAAAGGTATTAGTTATATGCAAAAATCTTTACTTACTCTTTTCTGTGCCCTCTGCGCACTCTCTTTTATCCCTTCGTCTGTGATGGCAACGGATTATACGATTGAGCCAAAAGCTGATGCTGCTGCTGCTATCAACAGCCGTGCTATTCCTTTGTTTTATAATACAGGAACGACATGGGGGTCAGTTACGCAGCAAATATATTTGGCTTCTGAACTAACGGGAGAGGGGGCATCTGCTGGTGATATCACTGCCATTACATTTTATTATACGGCTTCAGGACCTTCATCTCCTGTTTCCAGCGATCCATCGGATCGAGATATTCAGATATTTTTAATGCAGATACCTGCTGAGCAAAATGCATTTGCGATAAAAGAAGCGAATGCAAAATCTAACTTTTTATATGTAAGTAGTACCAACAAATCAGCAGGTACAAAAGTTTATGATGGCGCATTAGAAACAAAGGCTGTAACTTCCTCACAAACTAAAACTGTAAAGATAACTTTTGATAATAGTTTTGCTTGGGATGGCACAAGCAATCTTGTGTTAACGGTATTTGATATGTCCGCTACATCCAATACGGTGTCTACAGGCGGATTCGCTAATATACGGTTTCTTATCTCTAAAACTTCAACTCCGCGCTTTTTAATTTGGAAATGGTTTTCAACGGATACGGATAGTAGAGCAGCTTGGAGTGCTGATATGTCTAATAACTTAACCGGTAGAGAAGGAGAGTATTGGAGTTCTCCAACTACTGTTGAAGGTCAAACAGACAACCGTAGTTACGTAAACAAAATAGATTTCTCCATTACTCCCCCTGCTGCTCCCGTGGTTCCTTCTACCCCGGAAGATTTGGCAGCAAGCAGTATAGGTTCTACTTCGGCATCCCTTTCTTGGTCTGCTTCGGATGGAGCAACAAGTTATGATTTATTTAATAGCACTAGTATTGATGGAGTTTATTCCAAGTTTGCAAGTTCTGCTACTAATTCGTACGACTGGTCAGGACTTACCGCCAGCACTACCTATTATGTAAAAGTCTCAGCTGTTAATGGAGTAGGTGAAAGCGCTTTATCCGAGCCAATCTCCTTTACTACCCAAGCTCCGCATATTCACGATGGTATTACCTTTGAACCGTGGTCTAACCCCTCCGCGATGCCTACGTCCGGTAACTACTACCTGAGTACTGACGTGGAATTGGCTTCTGATTGGAATGTGACTGAAAATATCAACCTTTGTCTCAACGGTCATGAGGTTTATACAGAAACGAATAGTATTCAAGTAAAAGATGGGGCTACTTTCGCTATCTATGATAATGAGGGCGGAGGTCGTATTTATGGATATTTTGTTGCCAATTACCCCAAATATGGATTGATTAATATTGAAAATGGCGGTACACTGGTCTTGAGCGAAGGAACTATTCAAAACTTGTATGGCTCTTATGAAGAAGATGATGATCCGGATGATAAATCGCTTTCCAATGCCATTTATAACAACGGAACGCTCAAATTATCCGGCGCACTGACATTCACATCTTATCATGCTGACATCTATTTGGGTTCTAACAAATATATCACGATTGAGTCCGAAAAACCGCTGACAAACTCTGAGCCTTATTCAGTCTATAAGAGCGGAAAAAGTGTAATTACTTCCGGTTGGGCAAACATGAACGGAGCAGATCCGAAAGACTACTTTGTGTCTGCCAACACTTCTTTGAATATTAAAATGGGAGAGACCGAAGCGGAATTCTATCCTGTTATTTCTTTGTCGGAAAATAATACTAATACTGCCATAGGTACCTACTCCGGTCAAATGGTGGACGTCAACCTCACCCGTTCGCTGACTTCCTCGCAGTACAACACCTTCTGTCTGCCGTTCGCGTTGGATGATGAGCAGTTACAGGAGTTCTTTGGTGCAGGCTATGACCTCGAGGAGTTTGTCTCTTCTTCTTTGGAGGGCGATGTGCTGAACCTCGTGTTCAATAAAGTGACCTCTCTCGAAGCCGGCAAACCGTACTTGCTCCAACCCTCCGTCGATGTAGTGAACCCCTCCTTCGAGGGCGTGACGATTGCTGCTACCGAACCGGCAGACCAGAAGAGCGATGCAAATATCTCCTTCCACGCTACTTTTGCTCCCACCGAACTCGAAGGCGGTAACAGAAACCTCCTCTTCCTCGGAGCGGATAACGAACTCTTCTATCCCGCGAGCACCGCGAATATAAAAGCTTTCCGTGCATACTTCGAACTCAAAGGTGCCGCGGTGAACAGCGCCCCCAAAGCACGCATCGTCAAGAAACAAGACTCAGCTACCGGCATTGATCAAATCACCAATGACAAATCACCAATGACCAATAAGATTATCAAAGATAATCAGCTCTACATCCTCCGCGAAGGGAAAATGTACAATGTCTTAGGAATGGAAAAATAATCTCCCTCGTGATCCCGCCCCTCACCCCCAACCCCTTCGTGATCACGAAATGACGAAATGACGAGATCACGTTAAATAATAATTAACTGAAAAAAATAGTTTTATGAAAAACGAAGTTAATCGTGCCTTTATGATTATGAAAACGATATATCAAACCCCTTGTACTTCCGTACAACCTATCTATCACTCCTCCGTTCTCTGTGAAAGTGGTGCAGAACCCGTCTCTTCCAATGTCGATATCCATGGAGGTGACAAATCCGGCGACGTGCAACAAGCCTTCTAATAGTAATTAGGTATAAAAAATGTGCTCTGCAAGTTCCCTTGCCGAGCACATTTTTGTATATTTTTTTTTGATCCTTTTGGGCTGTTTTGGACTAAAAAATTGTCTTTAATTGTCTTTAATTTTTGACTAATCCTCCCTCTCGCCGCATGGATTTTCGGTATTTTTGATTTGAAATGAAATATTTTTAATATTTTCTCTTTTGAGTGAACGGATTTGATTTGAAAATGTTTTTTTTGTTTAAAATTAACGCATCAGTACTATTTGACTAACAAGTATAATTCGTTTAATTCGTATAATTCGCCGTTATATAATTTTGGAACATTTTTGGTAATTTTGGACGGCAGAAACATCAGAGGAAATGAAAATTGTTTTTTCGGTTTATTGCCGAAGGCGTTTGTACTCCGGAAGGAGTGTGGATTAGTGCGATGGGCAGAACGGGGAGCTCGCTCACCGGGCGGCATAGCGCTCTAAGGCACATCAGCCCATAGGGCTACAAACGAATGAGGGGTTTTTAATGTTTTTGTCTAAAAATCAATCAACCGAGAAACTTGAATGTTCTAATAAAAAACTACTGCAAAATAGTAATCCCCTCGTTTGCGCACCGCCCAAGTTCCTCTTCGGACCACTCGCTTACTTGTACCTCCCCTATATGCCGTTTGTGCAATAGAATCATACATAGCCGTGACTGACCGATACCTCCGCCGATAGTCAGCGGTAACGTCCCGTTGAGCACTAACCGGTGGTACTCCAACTCGCTCCAATCACTATGTCCTGCTGCCTTCAACTGCCGCTCCATCGCCTCGCTGTCCACGCGTATTCCCATCGATGATAACTCAATCGCTTTGCCTAAGACCGGGTACCAAACCAGAATGTCTCCGTTCAGCCCCCAATCGTCGTAATCCGCTGCGCGGTCATCGTGTCTCTTTCCATCGGAGAGAGGCGCACCGATACCTTCGATAAACACCGCCCCGAACTCCTCACACACAGCGTTCTCGCGCTCTTTGGCACTCATCCCGGGATAACGCTGTAATAACTCTTCCGAGCTTATGAACGTGATCTCTTTTGGCAGGAACGGCTCTATCTCCGGGCAACGCTCGCAAACCACATATTCCACGTTCCGTAGCACTTTGTAAATATCCCGTACCGTCGCATGCAAGTACTCACTTCTGCGCTCATCTGCCCTCAGTACTTTCTCCCAATCCCATTGATCGACGTATAGACTGTGAATGTCATCCGGCGTCTCAAAAGTACGGATGGCGTTCATGTCCGTGTAGATACCGTAACCCGGCTGCGTCTCCATACGCCATAGTTTCATGCGTTTCCATTTGGCAAGCGAATGGACGATCTCGCACTGTCTCCTTAATGCCGGCACATAGAACGTTACCGGCTTCTCTACACCCGTCAAGTCATCGTTCAAACCATGACCGGACTCCACAAATAACGGCGCCGTCACACGTCTCAACCTTAGTGCCGAGGACAGCTCCTGTTGAAACGTATCCTTCACCAACTTTATCGCATGTTCTGTATTCATATCTGATTATCTGTTATTGTCTTAAAATCAAAAATGCGCTTTGCTTACGAAAATACCAAAAATCCATGCGGGGCAAATCTCTGAACTTACGTTCTCTCATTCACTCGTTCATTCGTTATCCCTATTTTCGGTATTTTTGATAATTTTTGACTAATCTCTCCCTCACGCCGCATGGCATTTTTGGTATTTTTGATTATTTTCGGAAGGCTGCCGGACGACTTATCGAAGTCGTGTGGAATGGTTAGCGGATTTGGCACTCCGGGAGCTCGTTCACGGGAGGGCGAAAGCCGTTAACCATTAGGCTACATCAGTAGCCGTTCAGCCGCATTTTTCTTTCTATATAATTTTAAAGCGGGCACAAAGGTACTGCTTTTTTTTGATTTGAGCAACCTTATGTGCATTTTGTAAAATGAATTTTGCAAAAATGACTAAATTTACGCATTTTTAGGCTTGATATTTGTCTATTTGCCGTTTTTTTGTATCTTTGCGCCTTGAATTGTTTCTTTACACGCGTATATACGCTATAAGGGCTAATTAGAATAAGAAAGGATGCCTAAAAAAGCAGACATAGCAAAAACATCGGCGATTGTTGCGATAGAGCCTATGCAGGTACAGCAGATGATTCATATCATCCGCGGGGAACGTGTGATCTTAGATCGTGACCTCGCACAATTGTATGGAGTGGAGACCAAAAATCTCAAGCGACAAGTTAAACGCAATATTGCGCGTTTCCCATCTGATTTTATGATAGAATTGACGAGAGAAGAGTATAATTCTTTAAGGTGCCAAAATGGCACCATAGAAACTGGTCGCGGCGAGCATAGTAAATATCTTCCTTATGCATTTACTGAAAACGGAGTCGCAATGTTGAGTAGTGTTCTTACATCAGAGACGGCCGTACAAGTAAATATTCAAATAATGCGGGCGTTTACTTGGATGAGACAAACCCTCTCTGCTATTAATGAGACGACCATTCGCCAAGACCGATTGGAATTGGAAGTGGAAAAATTGCGGAATTATGTGGAGGATATTTTGCGAGACCAAAATGATACGAATGAGCTTGTCGGGGCTCAAATGGAAGCAATAGGTCAGTCTTTAGTTGAGTTGTCTGCAAAGGTGGAAGATTTAACGCAGAAGAAACGCGAACCGATGAATGCAGTTGGTTTCGCTGCGGCGGAAGCACGTTACGAAGCTGAACGAAAGAGAAAAGAACTTGAACAGCAAGAACAATCAGACAAATCAAAAGAACTAAAATAAAAATCAACAATATTATTAACCCTTCCGCACACGGCGGAGGGTGGAAAGTAAGGGAAAGCCTATTGGTTAACAAAAAACAAACAAGTTCATTGACCAACCATAAAGTGTTAATAGTAACCAAGTGCCCAAAGAAGTTATACATATAGAGGAGTCGCTGAATACTGAGACATTGTATAATTCAGTAAAACAAATCCTGCAATCTGCCCGGCAGACGGCTTACAAAGCGGTCAATTTTGCGATGGTAACTGCCTATTGGCAAATTGGCAAAATGATTACCGAGGACGAGTTGAAGAATAAGCGGGCGGAATACGGCAAAGCTGTTCTTCGTAATCTTGCAGAACGCTTGACGGAAGAATTCGGCAAAGGATTTGACGAACGCGAATTGCGAAAAATGTGCCAATTTTACCGTTTATTCCCAATTGGGGACACACTGCGTCCCGAATTGAGCTGGTCGCATTATCGCAGGCTTTTAGGCGTTGAGAATGAGGACGCACGCAAGTGGTATATGAACGAAGCAGCAGAGCAAGTGTGGAGTACACGCCAACTGGACAGGCAGATTTCCACCCTGTATTATGAGCGTTTGCAATTAAGCGCGGACAAAATATCCGTAAAGCAAGAGGCGGATGCCAAGCTGCAGGCAGTCGCTCCGGAAATGTTCATACATGATCCTGTAGTGTTGGAGTTTCTTAATCTACCAAATGGATTCTTAATGCCGAGGTCATGCAGAAAGGTTCTGCGTGGGAAGCAAGCGTGATTAACGTAGGTTCACTACTCGGTCTCAAGCCCGGTACCTACCACGTAGAGGTGAACGCGTTGAATACGAGCACGTATGAAATCGGCGAAGAGTTGGCGAATATCCCGTTCACGCTGGTAGAGAAGAAAGTAGAGAACCTCACCGCCGTTGTTGCCGAGGACAAGAAGAGTGCAACGTTGAGTTGGGTAACTCCTGAGTTAGCTTCCGGTGAGCGTCTTTATGTACGCGTATGGAGCGGCGAGACGGTAGCGTATGATAACTTCGAGACCAAAGACCGTCCGGTAAGCCCGCTGACCGTCGATGTTGTTGAGGGCAAGAGCTATACCGCTATCGTGCAGGTAGTGGACCGCTATAACAACCCGCTTGGTCAGGAGGTAGTGACTAACTTCACTGTAGGCGTTAATAACTACGAACCCGCTAACCCGCACGCAGAGGTGTCCGGCGGCGATAACGTGACCTTCACATGGGAGGCAACCGTACAAGCAGACCGCTATGTGATAGCGCTCTATTGCGACGGCGAGTTCTATTCGAACCTGACCGTCAATGGTACTTCCAAACTCACCACGATGCCGAAAGACGGTACTTGGTCATGGACCGTTCAGGCGTTCAACCAAGGCGCTAACGGCAATTATTACGAGGCTTCGAGCCCCGTAGCAGGTAATGACTTTGTCTCTAAATCTGCTGAGATCCCGGAAGATGCTATCGAACTCAATGTGATCGGTCTCAATGCGTACTATATCGAGCCGAATACCCAGTGGTATCAGGAAGGCAAGAATGCTTGGATCTTGCAGTTCGGCCTGGATAATGCTGGCTTTAACTTCGCTTGGTTCTTAGTGTACACCAATAATACATTCGCCCTCTCCGGCGTATATAACTTAACGCGTGCAAATCTGGATGGTGATAACGATGCCATCTATTTGACAGGTAATGATTCGATTATAGGCGTAGATTCGGAGATTCGTCTCCAGTTCGACGGATATGATGAGGTAGAGGTTACGGATAGTTACAGCGTAACGCAAGCATACTACACGGGTTCGTTCCGCCTTGTAGATAAGAATGGCAAGACGTATATCGGTCGGTTTATGGAGTTGATGTGCAGTTCGGGTGACTTCACCAACTACGCATCGGGCAATCCGTCTAACCACATTGACCTTGTTGATGAAGATCCGAGTTATTTCTATCAGGGCATCGAGGAAGTCGTTGCCGGTAGCCAGAACGGCAAGAAAGTGCTCCATAACGGCCAACTCCTCATCATTCGTGACGGCAAGGCATACAACGTCCTCGGTACATTGGTTAAGTAACTGTTTAACGTTTCTTTGAAAAAGAAACCATCTTAACCATTTAACCCTTTAACGAAAAATGGCTCCCTCATTTGGGAGCCATTTTTCGTTATCTTTTACCGTAACTCAACCCTGCGGCTTACGGTTTCGCCATTGACTTTTGCGTACAGGCGGTAAGTTCCGCGGTCTAATTCAAACTCAACGAAATTACCTCTTTCCTTCTGCAGCAGTTTGCCCTGCATCGAATAGATTCGGGCTTCTTCCATTTGGGTTGATGTCACTACCAGCGTGTTCTCGCGGAAGCGAACAGTGAAATTATCATTGTTGTGTGCGGCGTCCGCGATGTTAACTCCAGCCATCAGGCTGATAATGGTCATTACGACCAAACTAACTTTCATACCAATCTTTTTCATAAGTTAGTCCTTTCCTTAAATAAACTTAAACTAATACCTTCGATTCCGAACACTTTCGAAATCGGGTGCAAAATTACTGCCTTTTTACGAATTGTCCAAATAAATCCGCAAAAAAGCGATAAATTTCTACAAAATGACCAATCGATTTGACAAATTGTCACTTACTGGCCTTGATGTATAACGGAATAGAGATAGCCAGAAATACTAAATTCGGTAACCAAGCAGCAGAAAAAGAGGACATTACATTGTTTACCGAAAATGTTGTTGAAACGGTGGAGAACAGGATATATGCGGCGGTCAGCACAATACCGATACCTAAGTTCTTACCCATACCGCCGCGTACTCTGCGGCTGGACATCGTCACGCCTAACAAGGTCATGATAAAAGCTCCTATCGGCGAAGCCCATCGTTTATGATACTCCACCTCAAACGCCTTTACGTTACCGCTGCCCCGTTGCCGCTGCCTTTCCATATAATGGCGCAGCTCCGGTGTCGTCATCTGTTGTGCCTGCTGGGCGGTGATGAAAAGCTCGTCCGGTATAACCGGCAGTGTGATATCTTTCCTCTCGCCGCGCTCCAAGGTCTCATGCAGACCCGTGAACGTCCGCTCGGTGTAGTTATCCAAATGCCAATAGGATAGCGAATCGTAATAGATGCGGTCCGCTGTGGTACGCGATACAACGCTGTTTCCGTCAAAGCGGTCTATCGAACAGCGGTAACCGATAGCCGAACGGCGCTGAAAGGACTCGATATAGAGCACAGTCCCGGGTTCTACCTCCATCTGGATATGACGCGCGTTCTCCGACGAGAAATGCTCTACGTACTTGTCCGTGAAATTGATCATCCGCTCGCTACTTCGGGGGATAACCCAACCGCCAAGGAAAATACTCAGCACAAACAGCAAGGTCGCTGAGATAGCGTAGGGTACCATCAGCCGGTGATAACTCATTCCTGCCGCCTGAATAGCGATGATCTCCGAGTTGCCTGCCATCTTGCTTGTGAAATAGATCACGGAGATGAAGATAAACAGCGAACTGAACATATTCATGTAATACGGAATGAAAGGCAGGTAATAGTCCATGATGATCTCCCTCAACGGAACCTGATGCTCGAAGAAATCGTCCATCTTCTCCGTCAGGTCGAACACGATTGCTATAGAAAGAATGAGCACGATCGAAAAGAAGAACGTGCCCAAAAATTTCTTAATAATATACCAATCGAGGCGTTTCATTCAAATTGTTGTTGCGTGATCTCGTCATCTCGTGATCTCGTCATCTCGTTAGATTATAAACGATTCATAATGTTTGGCATCACGGACGCTTTCCACGCGCTGAAATCTCCTTCAAGGATATGTTGCCGCGCTTGTGTTACCAGATCCAGATAGAACGCCAGATTATGAATCGAAAGAATCTCCAGCCCTAACATCTCCTGCGCGTGTATTAAATGTCTTGCGTACGCGCGTGTATAGGCATGATCAACGTAACTCGTGCCGTACGGATCCAACTCCGTGAAATCATCCTCCCATTTCTTGTTCCGCAGGTTCATCACGCCCTGCCATGTGAAGATCATACCGTTTCTTCCGTTACGGGTCGGCATCACGCAGTCGAACATATCTACGCCGCGTTCAATCGCCTCAAGGATATTCCATGGTGTCCCGACTCCCATCAGGTAGCGCGGTTTGTCTTGCGGCAGGATATCGTTGCATACTTCGATCATGTCGTACATTACCTCCGTCGGCTCGCCTACTGCCAATCCGCCGATGGCATAACCGTCGCGGTCAAGATCCCTCAGACGCTTGCAGGCTTCCTGACGCAGCTCCGGGTACGTACAGCCCTGTACGATAGGGAAGAGGTGCTGCTTATACCCATACAGGTCTTCCGTTCCATCGAAGCGCGCGATACATCTGTCTAACCATCGGTGCGTCCTATCCATCGAGTCCTTGGCGTATTTCTTATCCGCCGTACCCGGACAGCATTCATCGAACGCCATCATGATGTCCGCGCCTATCTCGCGCTCGATATCCATCACGCTCTCCGGCGTAAAAAGCAGTTTCCTGCCGTCGATATGACTGCTGAACCGTACGCCCTCTTCCGTCATCTTGCGGATATCCGTTAGACTGAACACCTGAAATCCGCCCGAATCAGTAAGAATCGGTCTCTCCCATCCTTCGAATTGATGCAAGCCGCCCGCTTTATGCAGGATTTCTGTCCCCGGACGAAGATACAGATGATACGTGTTGCCCAGAATAATCTGCGCCTTGATATCCTCCTCCAGCTCCTTCCGCTGAACGCCCTTCACGGTACCTACCGTACCTACAGGCATGAAAATAGGCGTGAGGATATCGCCATGATCGGTGTGTATGACACCGGCACGAGCCCCCACGCCTTTTGCCTCGCTATGTAATTCGAAGAATTTCATAATTGGTTGTTTTCCGGAAAAACGATAGCAGGTTTGAACCCTTTCGCTTCCTCCGGCTCCATCATCGCGTACGACATGATGATGATCGTGTCGCCTACGTGTACCAGATGCGCTGCGGCGCCGTTCATGCAAATGCATCCCGAACCGCGCTTGCCCGGTATCACGTAGGTCTCCAACCTCGCCCCGTTGGTGTTATCTACCACTTGGACACGCTCGCCGCAGTAGATGTTTGCTGCCTCCATGAGCGCCTCGTCAATGGTGATTGAACCAACGTAATCGAGATTAGCTTCGGTTACCCGAACGCGATGAATCTTGGATTTGAGAATAGTTAATAGCATATTAAATCCAGCGAACGTAGCAGAAGTCCATGCGGTGAGGCAGTAACTCATTCTGCGGATACATACGCAGACCGAACTTCATACCGCCGGCATAGTCTAACTGATATACATTCTCGAAATAAAGATGACTGCCTTCTGCTTTCTTCAGCTGCAGCGGCTCTACTTCGTACAACTTGTCATTGTTGTGTGTCGATGTACGGATAGCTACCAACTCTACGCCCAGACCCTTGTCGTTCAGACCGTGGGTGTCCAACTCAACCGCTACTTTGAACTTGTCGCCTACGTTGAGGTTGGTGGTGTCCGGTTCAACGATGTTGACTACCTCGATCTCGTCCCAATGAGCTACCATGTTCTCTTTCCATGCAGCAATCTCTTTGGCTACTTTGTACTTGTCTGCCATCAGCAGCGAGTGACGTTTAGCCAATTTGTAATAGAACTTATTGAAGTAGTCATCGATCATGCGCTTCATGGTGAAACGCGGTGTGATCTTGGTAACGGAGTTCTTGATATACTGAATCCACTCGGGGCTGTAACCCTTGCTGTTCTTAGCGTAGTAGAGCGGGATGATCTCGTTCTCCAGCATCGTGTAGATAGTAGCAGCATCCAGCTGATCCTGGTGAGCCTGGTTCTCGTAGGTGCGTTTCTCGGTCAGTGCCCAGCCTGCGCCCTCTACGTAACCTTCGTACCACCATCCGTCTTTGACGGAGAAGTTGAGCACGCCGTTCATCTGGGCTTTCTCGCCCGATGTACCCGAAGCCTCCAACGGACGGGTAGGGGTGTTCAACCAGATATCCACACCCGATACCAGACGTTTAGCGAGGCGCATATCGTAGTTCTCCAGGAAGATGATCTTACCGAGGAACTGGGGCATACGGCTGATCTCGATGATACGTTTGATCAGACCCTGACCACCGCCATCTGCAGGGTGAGCCTTTCCGGTGAAGAGAAACTGAACCGGATAATTGGGGTTGTTTACCAACTTATCCAGACGCTCCAGATCGGTGAAGAGCAGGTGCGCACGTTTGTACGTAGCGAAACGGCGACCGAAACCGATGATCAGGTTGTTCGGGTTCATCTCGTTCAGCGCGCGGACGATACGAGCCGGATCACCCTGAGTCTTCATCCAGTCCTCACGGAATTTCTCCTTGATATAGTCCATCATCTTGCGCTTCAAGCTCATGCGGGTGTTCCATATTACCTCGTCGGGGATATCTGCGTACGGTTTCCACATCTCCATGTTCGATTGGTCACCCATCCACTCTTTCGGCAGATATTTGGCGTAGATATCTTTCCACTCGTGAGCAGCCCAGGTCGGCATATGAACGCCGTTGGTCACATAGTCCACATGCAGCTCCTCCGGGAAATAACCCGGCCATACGGGGCTGAACATTTTCTTGCTCACCTCGCCGTGCAGCCAGCTCACGCCGTTGGCCTCCTGGCACGTGTTCAGCGCGAAAACGCTCATCGAGAATTTCTCCGTGTTGTCGTCCGGATTGACGCGGCCCATGCCGATCAGGTCATGCCATTCGATGCCTAATTTGCCGGCATACTCGCTCATGTATTTGTAGAAAATACCCTCCTCGAAGTAGTCGTGTCCTGCCGGCACCGGAGTATGGCAGGTGTATAAACCGCTTGCGCGTACCACTTCTTTCGCCTCGTTGAAACTCAATCCTTCGGCTACCAGGTCCACGAGTCTCTGCAGACCCATCAAGGCGGCGTGACCCTCGTTGCAGTGATATACATCTTTCTTGATACCGAGTTTCTTCAGCGCCATCATACCGCCGATACCCAGCATGATCTCCTGTTTCAGACGGTTCTCGTTGTCACCGCCGTAGAGCTGGTGCGTGATCGAACGATCCCACTCGCTATTCAGCTCATTATCAGTATCCAGCAGATACAAATCCATACGACCAACGGCTACTTTCCACAGATAAGCCTTTACCGTACGACCAGGATAAGGTACCTCAATAATCATGTTGCTGCCATCTTTCTCCTTCATCTGCGTAATCGGCAGGTTGCTGAAGTTCTGCGCCTCGTAGTTGGCAATCTGCTGACCTTCCGGACTCAGAGTCTGGGTGAAATAACCGTAACGGTACAGGAAACCGATGGCGGTCATATCGATGTTGCAATCCGATGCCTCTTTGATATAGTCGCCGGCAAGAATACCCAGACCACCC